>JANMYH010000146.1:0-7619 GCA_031381925.1 Burkholderiales bacterium
GATCAGCTCGGCGATGCCGGAGGAGGCGAGGTCGAGGAGGCTGGCCATCTGCTCGCGCGTGAAGGGCGTGCCCTCGGCGGTGCCCTGGACCTCGACGAAGTGCCCGGCGCCCGTCATCACGACGTTCATGTCGGTGTCGCACGCGGAATCCTCGACGTAATCGAGGTCGAGCACCGGCCGCCCATCGACCATGCCCACCGACACCGCGGCCACGAAGTCGCGCAGCGGATCCACGCTGACCAGGCCCTTGGCGCGCAGCCCCGCGACCGCGTCGGCGAGCGCCACCATGGCGCCGGTGATCGAGGCGCAGCGCGTGCCGCCGTCGGCCTGGAGCACGTCGCAATCGATCGCCACCTGCCGCTCCCCGAGCGCCGCGGTATCGATCACCGCGCGCAGGCTCCTGCCGATGAGGCGCTGGATCTCCTGCGTGCGCCCCGACTGCTTGCCGGAGGCGGCCTCGCGGGCGCCGCGCGTATGCGTCGCGCGCGGCAGCATCCCGTATTCGGCGGTAACCCATCCGGTGCCCTTGCCTTTGAGGAAGGGCGGCACCTTCTCCTCGACGCTCGCGGTGCACAGGACCTTCGTGTGGCCCATCTCGACCAGCACCGAGCCTTCGGCGTGCTTGGTGTAATGGCGGTGGAAGCGGACGGGGCGAAGCTGGCTGGGACTGCGGTCGAACGATCTCGGCGGCACTAGCGGGGCACTTTCTTGATGGCGTCCTGGATCTCGGCAATGGCGCGCTCGATGTCATCGTCAGTCACGTCTTCCAGGGGGGCGTTGGAGAGGTTGAGCTGCTCGGTGGTGTTGGTGGACGTGGCGAACTCCTCGTCGTCGAGGCTCTGGGTGTCGGACACATGCGCGTCCTCCTGGTTCTCCCAGGTCATCGCGACCACGGAAACGTTGTCGGACTCGCCCTGCGCGCGGCGCTGCGCTTCCACGAGGAGCCCGGGCAGGAGCGCCGTCACCGTCTGCTTGGTGAGCATCGTGGCGAGGATGTTGCCCGGGATCTGCGCCCAGAAGCCGTCGGTGGAAAGGATCACTGTGTCGCCGGCCTCGAGCCGCGCCTCGCGGCCGATGTCGATATGCGGCGGCACGACGCCGCCGAGGCAGCTGAAGATCTTGTTGCGGTCGGGGTGGCGGGCCGCCTGCTCGGGCGTGATCGTGCCCGCGTCGATCATCTGCTGCACCTTCGACTGGTCCTGGGTCGCGGCCACCAGCTGTCCGCGGCGCAGCACGTAGAGGCGCGAGTCGCCCGCGTGCGCCCAGAACGCGTAGCCGTTCTGGATGATGCACGCGACACAGGTCGTGCGCGGGCACTCGAGCAGGTTCTCCTCCACTGCGTGCGAGACGATGGCGCGGTGCGCCGACTGGATCGCCGAGACCAGGAACTCGAAGGGCTTGCGCAGCTTGTTGCGGGCCTCCTGCTGGAAGCGCCGCGTGATCTCGGTGACCGCGATCTCGGCGGCGACCTCGCCCTGGTCGTGCCCGCCCATGCCGTCGGCGATCACCATCAGGAGCACGTCGCGGCTGTATGAGTAGCCGACGCGATCCTCGTTGCCCTTGCGATCGCCGACCTGGCTGTCCTGGAAGATGGTGAAGCGCATCGTGCCGTGCCGCCTTTCGCGCGCGCCTAGCGCGAGAAGAGCTTCGAGAGCGGCTTGTTGATGGTTTCGAGGAAGCTCGCCTTCTTTTCCTCCTTTTCCTCGGCGGGCACGCGATCCTCGGCCATCAGGCGCTTCTGCAGGTCGAAGGCGGTCTGCGGGCGCTTCAGCCAGTCGAGCTGCAGGCAGGACTCGACGATGTCGTAGAGATCGTCGGAATAACCCTGGCGAGCGAGCGTGCGAAGCGGGATCACCTTGTCCTTCTGCTCGCGCTGGTCGCCTGCCTGGGGCGGTGTGCCGGCAATGCAGGTGTACATGGTCGCGCCCACCGAGTAGATGTCGCTCCACGGCCCGAGCTCCTCGGGCTTGAAGCGATAATGCTCGGGCGCGGCGAACCCGGCGGTGTACATCGGCTTCAGCTTCATCGCCTCTTCGGAGAGCGTGATCCGCGCCGCGCCGAAATCGAGCAGCACCGGGCGGCCTTCCATCGTGATGAACACGTTCGCCGGCTTGATGTCGAGGTGCAGCAGCTTGTTGGCGTGCACCTCGCGCAGCCCGTTCATGAGGCTGTTGAAGACGCGGCGGATGAAGCTCTCGGTGAACTCGGCGCGGTTCCTCTGGATGTGGAACTGCAGCGTGCGCCCGCGGACGTACTGCATCACCATGTAGCAGGTCTCGTTGGCGCGGAAGAAGTTCTCCACGCGCACCACGTTCGGGTGCGTGATCATCGCGAGCGCGCGCCCTTCCTCGAAGAAGCACTTGAGGCCATGGCGGAAGACCGAGAGGTTGGCCTCGTCGGCCAGGTTGATCTCGGTGCCCTCGGTGCGCAGCGGCAGCGACGAGGGCAGGTATTCCTTGATCGCGAACGGCGTGCCCGCCTCGTCGCGCGCCAGGTAGACGATGCTGAACCCGCCCGATGACAGGGGCTTTTCGATGCGATAGCCGTTCAGCACGTAGCCGGCGGGCAACGGCTGGTTCGCCTGTTGGGGCATTGGAGCGGGGGGTTCCGATATAATTCGGTCCAATTGTCGGCACTCCCTCCCGCCTTGTAAAGGCGAATTCCCGAGCCCCTCCAGATGATTGCCAGCATGACCGGCTTCGCCGCCGCCGCGCACGAAAGCGCCCAAGGAAGCCTCGGGGTCGAGCTGAAGACCGTCAACCACCGCTACCTCGAGTTCCAGACGCGCATTCCCGAAGAGCTGCGCCCGCTCGAGCCCGCGATGCGTGAAGCGGTGGCCACGCGGCTCACGCGCGGCAAGGTCGACTGCCGCGTCACCTACACGCCGACTTCCACCGCGCAGCGCTCGGTCGTTCCCGACTCGGAAGCGATGGCCGCGCTCGGCGCCGCCTCCGACGAGGTGCGCCGGCGTTTCCCCGAGGCGCGGCCGCTGTCGGTATCAGAGGTGTTGCACTGGCCCGGCGTGCTCGCCGACGCCTCGCTCTCGCCCGACAAGCTGAAGGATGAGGTGCTCGGCCTCCTAGGACGCGCGATCGCGGAGCTCGATGCCTCGCGCATGCGCGAGGGCGCCAAGCTCGAGCAGGTGTTGCGCGATCGGCTCGACAGCATGGCGAAGCTGGTGCGCGAAGCCCAGCCGCTGCTGCCGGGAGCGGTAAAGGCGTTCCAGGACAAGCTCGCGGCGAAGATCGCCGAGGCGGGTGCGGCGCCTTCGGACGAGCGCGTCCACCAGGAAATCGTCCTCTACGCCGCGCGCATCGACGTCGACGAGGAGCTGCAACGCCTCACCACGCACGTGGGGGAATTTCGCCGCGTGCTCGACCGCGGGGGGGCGTGCGGCAAGCGCCTCGATTTCCTCTGCCAGGAGCTCAATCGCGAGGCCAACACCCTCGGTTCGAAATCGGTCGCCAACGAGATGACGCGAGTCTCGGTGGAGCTCAAGGTGCTGATCGAGCAGATGCGCGAGCAGGTCCAGAACATCGAGTAGCCGTGGCGGCCGGTAACCTCTTCGTCGTCGTTGCCCCGTCCGGCGCCGGGAAGACCAGCCTGGTCTCGGAGCTCCTCAAGCGCGACCCCAACGTGAAGCTTTCGATGTCGTACACCACCCGCGCGCCGCGCGAGGGCGAGGTGGACGGGGTCGATTACTACTTCGTTTCGCGCGAGCAGTTCGAGAAGATGATCGGCGCGGGCGAGTTCCTCGAGCACGCCAACGTCTACGGAAACTACTACGGCACCAGCAAGCGCTGGATCGACCAGAGCCTCGCCGGCGACCACGATGTGCTGCTCGAAATCGACTGGCAGGGCGCTCGCCAGGTGCGCCGCCTCTTCCCGATGATGACCGGAATTTTCATTCTGCCCCCGTCACTTGCGGAGCTAGCCCGGCGACTGAAGGGGCGCGGGAAGGACTCCCCGGACGCGATCGCGAGGCGGATGGCCAGTGCCCGCGAAGAAATCTCGCATGTTCTTGAATTTGAATATATAATTGTCAACGATAGCTTTGATTCGGCCCTGGACGACTTGCTGGCGATAGTGCGCGCGAAGCGTGTGTCGTGCGAGCAGCAGGCGCTCCGCCAGACGAAGCTCATAGACGAATTCAGGTAACTGGAGACCGCGCCATGGCCCGCATCACTGTCGACGACTGCATCAAGCATTTCCCCAACCGTTTCGAGCTGACGCTCGCCGCGACCCACCGCGCGCGCCAGATCGCGCTTGGCGCGACCCCGCTGGTCGACGCCAACAAGGACAAGCCCACGGTGATCGCGCTGCGCGAGATCGCCAGCGGCAAGGTCGGCCGCGAGCTGCTGAACCCCCCGGTTCCAGTTCCTCCGGTGCTCTGAGAGCGCTCAGAGCACTTCCGGGGTCAGACCATTTTTCGCCGCCGATCGGCGCGAAGCCGAAAGATGCTCTGACCCCTGATTGCCTGACATGCCTGCGCTCGGTGTCCACACAGCGACCACAGGTGGCCTGAAGGCCGCGGGCAGCGCATTGCCGGGGCCCGGCCCCGAGGAGCTCACCGCCGTCCTGGGCTACCTCAAGCCCAAGGACGTCGAGCAGATCGAGCAGGCCTACCAGGTCGCGCGCGCCGCCCATTCCGGGCAGTACCGCGCGAGCGGCGAGCCGTACATCACGCACCCGCTGGCGGTCGCCAAGATCCTCGCGGAGTGGCACCTCGACGCGCAGGCGCTGATGGCCGCCCTCCTGCACGACGTGGTCGAGGACACCGCCACCACCAAGAGCGAGATCGCCCGCACCTTCGGCAAGCCCGTGGCCGACCTGGTCGACGGCGTCTCCAAGATCGACCGCATCGAGTTCACGTCGCTGCTGCACGCGCAGGCGGAGAACTTCCGCAAGATGCTGCTCGCGATGGCGCGCGACGTGCGCGTGATCCTGATCAAGCTGGCGGACCGGCTGCACAACATGCGCACGCTCGAAGCGGTGCCGGCGGAGAAGCAGGAGCGGATTGCGCGCGAGACGCTCGAGATCTACGCCCCGATCGCCAACCGCATGGGCCTCATCTCGCTGTACTACGAGCTCGAGGACCTGGGCTTCCACTACCTCCATCCGACCCGCTTCAAGGTGCTGGACAAGGCGCTGAAGCGCGCGCGCGGCAACCGGCGCGACGCGATCGGCAAGATCCAGGACGCGATCCAGGCGCGCCTCAAGGACTACAAGGTCGAGGCGCAGGTGAGCGGGCGCGAGAAGCACATCTCGTCGATCTACAAGAAGATGCAGGAGAAGAACATCTCGTTCTCCGAGGTGCTCGACATCTACGGCTTCCGCATCATCGTGCCCGACGTGGCCGCGTGCTACCTCGCCCTCGGCGCGCTGCACACCTTCTACAAGCCGATCCCGGGCAAGTTCAAGGACTACATCGCGATCCCGAAGGCGAACGGCTACCAGTCGCTGCACACGACGCTCTTCGGTCCCTTCGGCATGCCGGTCGAGATCCAGATCCGCACCTCCGAGATGCACAAGGTCGCCGAAGCCGGGGTGGCCTCGCACTGGATCTACAAGAGCGTCGAGAGCGAGGCGAAGGACGTGCAGCTAAAGACGCACCAGTGGCTGCAGTCGCTCCTCGAGATCCAGAGCGAGTCGGGCGACGCGCTGGAGTTCCTCGAGCACATCAAGGTGGACCTGTTCCCCGACGCGGTCTACGTGTTCTCGCCCAAGGGCAAGATCTTCGCGCTGCCGAAGGGTGCGACCGCGATCGACTTCGCCTACTCGGTGCACACCGACGTCGGCAACCATTGCGTCGCCGCCAAGGTCGACGGCGAGCCGGTGCCGCTCGGCACGGTGCTGCGCAACGGCAACCGGGTCGAGATCGTGACCGACCCGCAGGCGCGCCCCAACCCGGTGTGGCTCTCCTATGTGGCCACCGGCAAGGCGCGATCGCACATCCGCCATTACCTGAAGACGATGCAGCTGCAGGAGTCCGCGGAAGTCGGCGAGCTGTTGCTGGTGCAGGCGCTGCGCTCGCTCAAGGCCAATCCCGACGAAATCGGCGACGTGCACTGGGCGCACTTCTTCAAGGGCGACAGCGCCAAGACGCGCGAGGAGGCACTTGCCGACATCGGGCTCGGCAAGCGCCTCGCGGTCGTGGTTGCCAAGAAGCTGCTCGCGATCGCCGAGCCGCCGGGCGATGGCGAGCCGCCGCGGCTGGATTCGATCACGATTCGCGGGACCGAGGGCCTCGCGGTCCAGTTCGCGCCGTGCTGCCGCCCGATCCCCGGCGATCCCATCATCGCGCAGATCAAGAAGGGCCAGGGCCTGGTAATCCACACCCACGACTGCCCTGCAATCCACCCATTCCATTTCGACCCCGAGAAGTGGGTGGACGTGCAGTGGGACGCTTCGCCCGACCGACTGTTCGACGTGAACGTGCGGCTCACGGCGCAGAACACCCGCGGCGTGCTCGCACGCCTCGCCGCCGAGGTGTCGGAAGCCGACTCCAACATCGACCACATCGAGACCGAGCCCTCGGCGAGCTCGGCCTACACCACCATCGTCTTCACGATCCAGGTGAAGAACCGCATGCACCTCGCGCACGTGTTCCGGCGCCTGAGGCGCATCCAGGAAGTGGTGCGAATTACCCGCCTGAAAAAGAAGACATGAGATCGATCACGACCCCCGAGGCGCCGGCGGCGATCGGCACCTACTCCCAGGCGGTTCGTGCCGGAGATACCGTATACCTGTCGGGGCAGATTCCCCTCGATCCGAAGACCATGAAGCTGGTCGATGGCCCATTCGAGAGCCAGGTGAGGCGCGTCTTCGAAAACCTGCGCGCGGTGTGCCGCGAGGCGGGCGGCGACTTCGATCGCGTGGTGCGCGTCACCGTCTATCTCACCGACCTCGCCAACTTCACGACCGTGAACGAGGTGATGGCGAGCTATTTCGCCGAGCCCTATCCCGCGCGCGCCGTGATCGGCGTGGCATCGCTGCCGAAGGGCGCGCAGGTCGAAGTGGACGCGATCCTGTTCCTCGGCACGCGCGAGGAGGCCCTCGCACCCTCTACCGCTGCGCAGGCGACCGTCAAGGACTGATTCCAACTGGTCGATTGACGCCGCGCGGTGCATGAGGTACCGGGCGATTTCTCGATGCCGCACTGCACCATCGACGTTTTGTGAGATTTGTCACAAAACATCACGATTTCTGCTAGTTTCTTCCTCGCGCCGCTTTATCCAGGCGGCAGCTCCACGGGGCCGGTATCCCGGCTACATCGTCCAGAAGCACTACAGGGAGAAGTTCATGCTATCCAGGAAGAGCAGAGGCGCGCTTTTGTCCGCCGCGCTGGCAATGGGGTTCGCAACCATCGCTCCCGTAGCGATCGCCGATTCCGAGAACGGCGACGCGGCCCCGGGTAAATCCAGGGTCAAACGCGCCAACGACGTCTATATCGTGCGCATGGCGGATAGTCCCGCCGTCGCCTACGAGGGCGGCATCCCGGGCTACCAGGCCACCAAGCCCCGCAAGGGCGCCAAGATCAACCCCGACGATCCCAAGGTGGTTCGCTATGCGACCTACCTGGAAGCGCGCCACAACGACGCCGTCACCCGCGTCGGCGG
>JANMYH010000399.1:0-3035 GCA_031381925.1 Burkholderiales bacterium
CTCGGCCACCGTGCCGATGGCGGCCTCCGACGGCAAGGCGGCCAAGCAGCCGACGCGCGACGACGACACCGCCGCGCCGCTTCCGCTGAACAAGACCTTCGACTCGTTCGACGCCACGCTGCGCCTGGCGGCGATGACGAACCAGACCGAGGACTTCCGCGACTACATCACGGTCACGCAGAAGATGCGGGCCTACAAGGGCAAGATCGAGCCGGGCAGCCCGCTCGCCCAGGCCGCCGAGGCCGAGGCGCTCGCGCAGGCCCAGGCACAGGCCGCCGCAGTGCAGGCCGCAGCCGCGGCAGCGCAGGCAGCCGCCGCGCTACCGAAGCCGGAAAAGCGCATCGCCAACCCGGATATCAGCCACCCGCGTCCCATTCCCTCGGGCATGGTCACGCAGGCCACGCGCATCGGCGGCGGCACGAACCTCATCGCGATCGGCGCGATCGTGGTGCTGTTCATCCTCGCCGTGGTCCTGGCGATCGCACTGGTACTCAAGTAACTCCTACTTGCGGATGTAGTCCACCGCCTCGACCAGGCGATCGACCGCGACCACCTCGAGGCCCGGGATCGGCTGGCGCGGCTTGTTGGCCGTGGGCACGATGGCGTGCGTGAAGCCCAGCTTCGCGGCCTCGCGCAGGCGCTCCTGGCCGCGCTGCACCGGGCGCACCTCGCCCGCCAGGCCCACCTCGCCGAATACCACGTGCTTCTCCGGCAGCGGCTTGTCGCGCAGGCTGGAGACGATGGCGAGCGTGACCGCGAGGTCCGCGCCCGGCTCCGCGATGCGCACGCCGCCCACCGCGTTCACGAACACGTCCTGGTCGAAGCAGGCGATGCCCGCATGGCGGTGCAGCACGGCGAGCAGCATCGCGAGGCGGTTCAGCTCGAGGCCCACCGTGAGGCGCTTGGGCGCGCCGCCGTGCGATTCGTCCACGAGCGCCTGCAGCTCCACCAGCAGCGGGCGCGTTCCTTCCTGCGTCACCATCACGCACGAGCCGGCCACGCCGGTGGCGTGCTGCGAGAGGAAGAGCGCCGAGGGATTCGTGACCTCGCGCAGGCCCTTCTCCGTCATCGCGAAGACGCCCATCTCATTCACGGCGCCGAAGCGGTTCTTGAACGCGCGGATCAGGCGGAAGCTGGTGTGCGTGTCGCCCTCGAAGTAGAGCACGGTGTCCACCATGTGCTCCAGCACGCGCGGGCCGGCCAGCGCGCCCTCCTTGGTGACGTGGCCGATGAAAACCACCGTGGTGCCCGACTGCTTGGCCAGGCGCGTGAGTTGGGCGGCGCATTCGCGCACCTGTGCCACCGAACCGGGGGCCGAGGTGAGCGCGGACGAATAGAGCGTCTGGATGGAATCGATGATGGCCACGCCGGGCTTCAACGTCGCGATCGCGGCCTGGATCTTTTCCAGCTCGATCTCGGGCAGCAGCGTGACCTTGCCTGCGTTCACGCCCAGCCGGCGCGCGCGAAGCGCGATCTGCTGCGCGGACTCCTCGCCGCTCACGTAGAGCACCGGCACCTGCTCGGCCAGCCGCGCCGCCGCCTGCAGCAGCAGCGTGGACTTGCCGATGCCGGGATCGCCGCCGATCAGCACGACGCCGCCCTCCACGAGGCCGCCGCCGAGCACGCGATCGAATTCCCCGATCAGCGTGGGAAGGCGCGGGAAATCCTTCGCCTGCACGTCGGCCAGCGCCACCGCCTGGGAAACGCCCGCGAGGCCTGCATAGCGATGCGTGCCGCCGGGCTTCGCGGCTTCGGCGGTGGACTCGACGAGCGTGTTCCACTCGTTGCAGTGCGGGCATTGACCCTGCCACTTGAGCGACTGGCCTCCGCATTCGGTGCAGGAGTAGACGGTCTTGGGCTTGGCCACTATGCCTCCACGATCTTCACGCGCGGTGCGAGGCGGCACATGAGCTCGTAGCCGTTGGTCCCCGCCGATCGCGCCAGCTCGTCGATCGGAATGCCCTCGCCCCATAGCGTCACGGGCGTGCCGACGCGCGCCTGCGGCACCGGGGTGAGGTCCACCGTGATGAGGTCCATCGACACGCGTCCCACGGTGCGCGTGCGCACGCCGCCGACGACGATCGGCGTGCCGGTGGGCGCGCTGCGCGGGTAGCCGTCCGCATAACCGCACGCCACCACTCCCACGCGGTGCGGCGCCTCGGCGCGATAGGTCGCCCCATAGCCGACCGCCTCGCCCGCGGCAAGGTCCTGCACCGCGATCAGCTCCGAGGAAAGCGTCATCGCGGGCCGCACGCCCAGCTGGGCCGCGCTGCGATCCGCGAATGGCGTTGCGCCGTACAGCGCGATGCCCTCGCGCACGGTATCGGCGTGCGTGGCGGGATGGGCGAAGATGGCCGCGGTGTTTGCAAGGCTGCGCGGCAGCGCCAGGCCGGCCGTGGCGGACTCGAAGCGGCGCATGGCCTCGGCGATGCCGTCGCCGACATCCGAGTTCGCGAAGTGCGTCATCAGCGTGACGGAGCGCGCCGCGCCCGTTTCCTGCAGGCGCGAGAGCGCGGCCTTTGCCTGCTCCGGCGGAAAGCCGAGCCGGTTCATGCCTGTATTGATCTTGAGATAGACATCGAGGGCGCCGCCGCGAAACGCCTTCAGCATGCGCAGCTGCTCTTCCGAATGCACGGCGGTGGCGATGTTGGATGCTGCCAGCACCGGCAGCTCCGAGGCCTCGAAGAAGCCTTCCAGCAACAGGACCTCGCGCGTGAAACCGAGCTCACGCAACCGCACCGCGTTCTCGATCTCGATCAGCCCGAAGCCATCGGCGTCCTTCAGCGCGCGCGCGGCACGCTCGAGGCCGTGGCCGTACGCATTCGCCTTCACGACCGCCAGCACGCGCGAGCGCGGCGCGGCCGCCTTCGCCGCCGCATAGTTGTGGCGCAGCGCCTCGAGGGCGATGGTGGCGCGAATGGGGCGGGCCAAGGCGTCAGTAGCCCGTGGCGCCGGCGTAATTCTCGAAGCGCGTGTGCTTGCCGAGGAACGTGAGCTTCACCGTCCCGATGGGGCCGTTGCGCTGCTTGCCGATG
>JANMYH010000156.1:0-30108 GCA_031381925.1 Burkholderiales bacterium
CTGCCGGTAGCGCAGCTTCATGCCCGCGGCGACGCGGATCTGCTCCTGCACGATGTCCACGCCCGTGATCAGCTCGGTCACCGGATGTTCGACCTGGACCCGGGTGTTCATCTCGATGAAGTAGAACTCGTCGTTCTCGTAGAGGAACTCGAACGTGCCCGCCCCGCGGTAGCCGATCTTGCGGCAGGCGTCGGCGCACTTCTCGCCGATGCGCTCGATCAGGCGCGGCTTGACCAGCGGCGCCGGCCCCTCCTCGATGATCTTCTGGTGGCGCCGCTGCATCGAGCAGTCGCGCTCTCCCAGGTAGATCGCCTGCTTGTGCTCGTCGGCGAGGACCTGGATCTCGATGTGGCGCGGGTTCTCGAGGAACTTCTCGATGTAGACGGTGGGGTTGTTGAACGCGTTCTGCGCCTCGGTGCGCGTCATCGCGGCCGCGTTCACCAGCGCTGCCTCGGTGTGGACCACGCGCATGCCGCGCCCGCCCCCCCCGCCGGCCGCCTTGATGATCACCGGATAGCCGATCGCCGCGGCGATGCGGCGGATCTCCTTGGGATCGTCCGGCAGGGCGCCGTCGGAGCCGGGGACGCATGGAATGCCCACCTTCCTCATCGCCGCCTTGGCCGCGATCTTGTCGCCCATGGTGCGGATCGACTCGGCGCGCGGACCGATGAAGACGAACCCGGAATTCTCGACGCGCTCGGCGAAATCGGCGTTCTCGGACAGGAAGCCGTAGCCGGGGTGGATGGCCTGGGCATCGGTGACCTCGGCCGCGCTGATGATCGCCGGGATGTTGAGATAACTCTCGCGCGACGGGGGAGGCCCGATGCACACCGACTCGTCGGCGAGCATCACGTACTTGGCGTCGGCGTCGGCCTCGGAATGGATCGCGACGGTCTTGATTCCCATCTCGCGGCAGGCCCGCTGGATGCGCAGCGCGATCTCGCCGCGGTTGGCGATCAATATCTTTTCAAACATCTCGCTATTCGATCAGGAACAGCGGCTGGCCGTACTCGACCGGTTGGCCGTTCTCCACCAGGATCGCCTTCACGGTGCCGGCGACGTCGGACTCGATCTCGTTCAGCAGCTTCATGGCTTCGATGATGCAGAGGGTCTGGCCCTTGGACACCGACTGGCCGACCTCCACGAACGAGGGCGCACCGGGCGAGGGGGCGCGATAGAACGTCCCCACCATGGGCGACTTGAGCGCGTGCCCCTTGGGCTCGGGCGGGGCGGCGGCGGCCGGGGCGCCCTGGGTACCGGCTCCGGGCCCGGTCGCGGGGTAACCCAACGCCTGCATCGTGGGCGCGGCCATGAGCATCGGCGGCCCCGCCACCTGCCGGCTGATGCGAACCTTCTCCTCGCCCTCGGTAATCTCGATCTCCCCGATCCCGGACTCCTGGACGAGGTCGATCAGCTTCTTCAGTTTTCGGAGGTCCATTCGCTCGTCTAGGAAGGGGGGGGCGACTTGAGGGCCCGCATCGCGGCGTGCAGGGCAAGCTCGTATCCCATGGGCCCCAAGCCGCAGATCACGCCGGCGGCGATATCCGAAAAATACGACTGCTGGCGGAACGGCTCGCGGGCGTGGACGTTGGACAAGTGGACCTCGATGAAGGGAATGCTCACGGCCGCCAAGGCATCTCGAAGCGCCACGCTCGTATGCGTAAATGCCGCTGGATTGATGATGATGTATGCAATTTCGCCGCTTTTCGCCGCATGGATACGCTCGATCAAGGGGGCTTCGGCATTGCTCTGGAAGGTAAGAACCTCGATCCCCCCTCGGCGCCCCTCATCGACCAATCGTCGGTCGATGGCCTCCAGCGTGTCCCGTCCATAGTGCTGGGTTTCGCGCTGGCCGAGAAGGTTCAGGTTCGGGCCGTGGATGACCAGGATCTTGGGCATGGGCGGCGAGTTTGCGGAAGTCGGCACAAGATGTCCAGTTATTGCGGGAGATGCCGTAAGAGTGCGGAGAACGCACTCGCCGCGCGGCACGAATTAAGCTTTGGGGCACGCGTGCCCAAGCTCTGAACCATTTTTCGGCGATGTTACGAAGTTTTCCCTGCTAATAGCGTCAGAAGCTCGTCCATCTGAGGTTCGGTGTAAGGACCCACCTTCACCTGCACCACGCGGCCCTGGGCGTCGAGGATCGCGGTGTGAGGAAGCACTCCGCGGGGATTGCCCATGCGACGGGACATTTCGGAGACGTCCTGGCCGCCGGTCCACAGCGGATAGTTGATGTTGAGCTCGCGCCCGAAACGAGCGACCTTGTCGGGCTCCTCGTTGGCGAGGCCCACGAACTGGACCCCGCGCGCGGCCCACCGCGACTGCAGTCGCACGAATCCCGGCATCTCCTGGCGGCAGGGCGCGCACCACGTTGCCCAGAAGTTGAGCACCACGACCTTTCCCTGGAATTGCCCGAGGGATTGCGCCTTGCCCGACGCGTCGGAAAAGCTCGCCGCCCACAGGGCCGCCGGGGCGATCTCGACCGTGCCCGCGGGAGCGGAGGCAGGCCGCATGGCCGTCCAGAGGGTCCCCCCCGCCAAAACGGCCAGCGCGCCAACGAGGGTGAAGAGGGCGCGCGCCGTCACGATTCCGACGTTTCGCGCTCCACCCACGCCAGGTAGTCCGGCGCCCCCGCGTCGACCGTCCAGGCGATGATCTCAGGCAGGGAATAGGGATGGCGGCTTCGGATCGCCGCCTCCAGGCGCGGATAGCAGCTTTGCGTGGACTTGATCAGGACCGGGTACTCGGTAGAGCGCTCGTCGCGCCCCTCCCAGCGGTAGAACGAGGTCGCGGGCGCCAGAACGTTGGCGCAGGCCGCCAGTCTCAACTCGACCAATTCACGGGCGAGATTGAAAGCGGACTCGGAGTCGGGTAGGTTTGTCAGGACGGCGATGACGGCCACGTGGGCGCTCCCGGGCGCGGCCCGGCGGATTGCAACGAGATGGAGATGCAGGTGCGGATTGTCCTGATAGCGATTTTACTGGGTTTCCCCTTCCTCGAAGCGGTGGTGCTCGTGCGCCTGAGCGACACCCACGGCTGGTGGGTGCTCGCCTGGGTGGTCCTTGCCGCTTGCGCGGGCATGGCCCTCATCAAGGAAGCGCGCTTCGCGATGCTCGCTCGCCTGGCCGCGGGTTTTGCCCAGGGCCGCTTCGCGATCACGGCGCTGACCGACAGCGCCCGCACGGTGGTTGCCGGGATCCTGCTGATCTTTCCGGGGGTGTGTTCCGACCTCATCGCCCTCACGCTGCTGCTGCTGCCCGGCCCGCGCGTGGTGGCGGAATCGTCCGCCCGCAGGCGCTCCCGGGCGACGCTGATCGAGGGCGAGTTCCGCCGGACGCGATAGAAACGCCGCAATTGCCCGAAACCGCCGCATCCGGCCACCAGGTACGGCTGGAGCCCAGCGGCCACACATTCGGCGTCCAGCCGGGCGAGACCCTGCTCGAGGCAGCGCTGCGCCAGGGCGTCGGCCTGCCCTACGGCTGCCGCAACGGCGCGTGCGGCGCCTGCAAGGGCGTCCTTCGATCGGGCAGCCTCGAGTACGGCGCGTACCAGGAACGCGCGCTGCATGACACCGAGAAGGCGGCCGGCAAGGCACTCACGTGCTGCACGCGTCCGACGACCGACATCGTCTTCGAGGTGCGCGAGCTCGCCGGGGCGAAGGACCTCGCGATCCGCACGCTCCCCTGCCGGGTGGAGAAGGTGGAGCGTCCCGCCGAGGATGTCGCGATCATCTCGCTCAAGCTGCCCGCGGGCGAGCGGCTGCAGTTTCTCGCCGGCCAGTACCTCGACATCCTGATGAAGGACGGCAAGCGCCGCAGCTTCTCCATGGCGAACGCACCGCACGACGACGCCTTCCTGCAGCTGCACGTGCGCAAGACGCCGGGGGGAGCGTTCTCGAAATACGTCTTCGAGGAGATGCGCGAGCGCGCGATCCTGCGCTTCGAGGGGCCGCTCGGGACTTTCTACCTGCGCGAGGATTCGGACAAGCCGATCATCTTCGTGGCGGGAGGCACCGGTTTCGCGCCGGTCAAGGCGCAGATCGAGCACTTGTTCCACCACGGCGACGACCGGCCGATCGTGCTTTATTGGGGCGCCCGTTCGCGGCGCGACCTCTACCTTCCCGAGCTGCCCGCGCGGTGGCAGGCCGAGCAGCCCGGGTTTTCCTACGTGCCGGTGCTCTCCGATCCCCTTCCCGAGGATGAATGGCCGGGTCGCACCGGGTTCGTCCACCAGGCGGTCCTCGACGACTTCGCCGACCTCTCCGGCTACCAGGTGTACGCGTGCGGTGCGCCCGGCATGACCGACGTCGCGAAGCAGACCTTCGTCGAGGAACGCAATCTGCCCGAGGACGAGTTCTACTGCGACGCCTTCACCCCGTCAGTTGACCCCAAGAAATGATTGTCGTCCCCGTGTAGACGGGGACCCAGCCAATGGGCGCTAGCGCGCTTCGGCTGGATTCCCGCCTTCGCGGGAATGACGGGTTGCTTCCAACTCCCGCAGCACTTTGCGCATCACCTTCCCGGTGGTCGTCATCGGCAGCTCGGCCACGAACTCGATCTGGCGCGGTTGCTGGTACGCGGCCAGGTGCTGCTTCACGTGGTCGCGGATCGAGTCCTTGAGCGCCTCGGAGGCTTCGTGTCCGGGGGCGAGCAGCACGAAGGCCTTGATGAGCGCGCCGCGCGTCTCGTCCGGCGTGGGCACCACCGCGCAGTTGGCGACCGCCGGATGCTTGACCAGGCAGTTCTCGATCTCGGCAGGACCGATGCGGTAGCCGGCGCTCTTGAACATGTCGTCGGCGCGGCCCTGGTACCAGAGGTAGCCATCCTCGTCCCAAGCGGCCTGGTCGCCGGTGCGGCACCACTCGCCTGAATACTTGCTCTCGGTCGCCCGGTCGTTGCGCCAGTAGCCGAGGAAGAACACCGGGTCGGGTGTGCCGTCGATCCAGGTTCGCGCCACCGCCACGTCGCCCACTTTCCCGGGTCCGAGCTCGCCGCCCGCCTCGTCGAGCACCGCGATCCGGTGGCCGGGATAGGGCCGTCCCATGGAACCGGGCTTGACCGGCCAAATGCGATGCGAGTTGCCGACGATGTAGTTCATCTCGGTCTGGCCGAAGATCTCGTTCACGGTGACGCCCAGCTCGGCGCGGGCCCAGTCGAAAACCGCCGGGCCGACGGGCTCGCCGCCGCTCATCAGCGAGCGCAGCTGCAGGTCGTAGCGGCTGCGCGGATGAGGCACCGCCTTCATCATCATCTTGAGCGCGGTGGGAAACAGGAACGCGTTGCGCACCGCGTACTTCTCGAGGAGGTAGAACGAGCGCTCCGCATCGAAGCGTCCGCGGTAGCCGAGGATTGCGCGCCCGTGATAGAGCGTCGGCATGAGCGCGTCCCAGAGACCCCCGGTCCACGCCCAATCGGCCGGTGTCCAGAACAGGTCGCCTTCCTGCGGGAAGCCGTCGTGCGAATGCTCGAACCCCGGCAGGTTGCCGATGAGCGCGCAGTGCGGCAGCAACGCGCCCTTCGGCGGACCGGTGGTGCCGCTCGTATAGATGATGGCCGCGGGGTCGCTGGCGCGCGTATCGACGACGTCGAAGCGCCGCGCTGCACCCGCGAGCAGCTCGTCCCAGTCGAGAAGTCCCGGGCCGTGCGCGCCGGCCACGCCGATCACGTGAGTGAGCCCGGGCAGGCGCAGCAGCACGGGCGCGAGGTTCGCCATGCTCACGGGGTCCACGACCGCCACCCGCGCGCCGCTATTGGCGATGCGGTACTCGAGGGCTTCGGGCCCGAAGAGGAACGACAGCGGCACGGCGATCGCGCCCATCTGGAAGCACGCGAGGTAGGTGACGATCGTCTCGGGGCGCTGTGGAAGGATCAGCGCGATGCGGTCGCCGCGGGCCACGCCGAGCGAGGCGAGCGCGTTCGAAAGCCGGTTCGCGGCTTGCGCGAGGTCCCAATAGGTGAGCGCGCGCGTCGCGCCCGACTCGTCTTCCCAGTAGAGCGCGAGGCGATGGCGCTCGGTGGCCCAGCGGCGGCACGCCCAGTGGGCAATATTGAAATCCGCCGGCACCTCCCAGCGGAACGACTCGTAGGCCTCGCGATAACCCAGGTTTCGTGCCCCTAGCGGACCAGCGCGGCCTCGATGTCCGCGAAGGTTTGCGCGACCTCCGTGGTGTGGAGCACCAGGCCGAGCTGGCGCGCGACCTGCGAGAGGGAAAAGAGGCCACGCACGCGCATCCCGCCGTCCTCGGCAACCATGATGTGCTGCCGGCGCACCGCCTTGTGGGTGGCCACGATGTGGCCGACGCGCATCGGCGCCACGTCCTGGACCGGGATCGCCTCGAGCATCGAGGCGGGCGTCATCAGGTCGCCGACCGCGAGCTCGGCACGCGCTACACCCCTCGATTGCATGAATCGCATCGGCTTTTCCCCGAGCAGGTCGGTTGCCGTCAGCACTCCGCCGATCGCCCCCTGCGGGTCGAGGACGAAGAGCAGGCGCACGCCGCGCTGGAGCATATGGGCGTGGGCCCGGTCGATGGGCTCGTGCGCGTGGGTGGTGGCGGCCCGGACCGTGCGCAGGTCGGTCATCACCGCGAAGGCGGGATCGTCGAGGGCGACGCGTTCCGGGGGCTGCGGTTCTGCGACGCGGGCGCCCCGTGCAAGCGCGGCCAGGGTCAGTGCGGAATATTCGCGCATCGTTGCCTCCCTCTGGTGGAGCCGATCATCCGGCGAGCTCCGCGCTGCGGCGGAAATGCAGCACCGCTTCCTGCGGCTTGCCGATCTTTTCCATGAGCGCGGCGAGCGTCATGTGGCCGTCGTGGGTGGCTTCGAGCGCGAGGCTCGCCTCGATGTAGCTTTGCGCCTTGCCCCACAGCTCCTGGCGCATGCACAGCTTGCCGAGGGCGAGGAGCAGGGCGGGGTCGCGCGCGTTCGCGCGCAGCCAGTTTTCCGCGCGCTCGATCTGCGGGAGCGCATCGGCCCCCGCGGCATCGCCGTACAGCGCCACCAGCGTCGGGTTCCACTCGCGCTCGAGCGCCTGCTCGATGATCGCCTGGGCTTCGGCGTTCCCGCCGAGGGCCAGGTGGTAACGCGCCGCGGTCGCGGCCACCGCGGCGTCGGTGCGCATCTCCGCGGGCATCTGCTTCCAGTAGGCCGAGAGCGCGGGGGCGTCCTGCGCCTTGCGGTTGAGGTTTCCGAGGTGCGCCGCCCGGCGCACGCCCGCGGCCTCGGCCGGACCGATCCCGCCCAGCTTGCCGAGGGAAGCGACCGTCGCAAGCACCTCGTCCCAGTTGCGCAGCGCCTGCTCGGCCTGCAGCTTCAAGCGCAGCAGCCGCAGGTTGCGCGCATCGCGCGACGACAGGTCCGACAGTACCGCGAGCGCTTCCTCGTGCCGTCCCTGGGAGACGAGCAGGTCGGCGAGCGTGGTGAGCCGCGCCTGGTCGACATCGGGGGCGGAGCCCTTGGCGTGGTCGAGGAACTGCTCGCGCTCGTTGAAGCGTCCCAGCTCATGGGCGCTCCTCGCGGCGATGATCGCGGCGACTCCCTTGGTCTCGTCGCCGGCGAGCGCCGCCGCGGCGCTCTTCTCGGCCGAGGCGTAGCGCCCCTGGAAGAAGGCGAGGAGGGCGTCTTTCAGGGACTGGCGCAGGCGCGAGGCGGTGCGCTGCGCGCGATAGGCACGCACCCGCGCGGGGATGGCGACGAGGGTGGCCACCATGCGCGCGAGGAAATAGAACGCGAAGTAGCCCGCGAGCACGAGGAATGCGAGCAGGTTGAGCGAGAGCTCGATCCGCTGGTGGCCCGAGAAGATCACCACGTAGCCGGTGGAGTTGCGCGCGAGGAGCGCGATTCCCACGGCGACTGCGGCGAGGATGATCGACCAGATCGCGAAACGCATGGCTAGCGCTTCTCGCGGCTCGCGCGCGCGGTGCGCACCGCGGCGAGGCTCGCGTTGATATCGGGCACGCCGATCGCCACGGGCGTGTCGGAGACCTGCTTCAAGGTCGCGAGCGCGGCCACGGTCTGCCGCGCCCTGGCGTCGAAGTACCGGGCGATCCACGCCTGGGTGGCACGCAGGTCGTCGCGGAAGGTCGATTCGTCGCGCGCGAGCAGGGACACGCGCGCTGCAAGAAGCCTCAGCTTGAGGTTCTCGCGCAGGAAGTAGCTCTGTGCGGGGCTCAGCAGCACCGGCTCGGGCGTGTCGAGCTCGCGGATGCGAACCAGGCCCTTCATCTCCTCCCAGAAGTCGCGCGCAGCGCGGGCGTAAGCCGGCTCGTCGAGGGCGCGCACGCGGGTTGCGCGCGGCCCCGGCGGGGTCTCCGCGATCAGCAGCGGCAGGGTGTCGGTCTGCCCGATGAGCCCGTCGAGCTTCACCGCCATGCCGACGGTGTCCACCTGCGGCACCGCCTTGAGGCGGTCCATGTCCTGCGTGATCGCGCGTCGCAACGGCGTCGCGGCAAGCTTCTCGGCGCGCGCAAGCCGCTGGTCGGCGGCCTGGAGAGCCGCGAGCGCGCCGCGCACGTTGCCCGCGAGCTGCAGCTGCTGGCCGGCGAGCACCAGCATCTGCTCGACCTCGGACAGCACGCGGTCGTCGGCGCTCCTCGACAGGTCCCGGTACATCTCCTCGAGCGCCACGCGCTGTTCTTGCGTATCCGCCACACGCGCCTCGAGCTCGGCCACGCGTTGCTGCGTCTCGCGCAGCTGCGACTGCGCCTGGGCGAGCGCCGCCTTCGCGCTCTGGCCCTCCGCGCCCAGCTCGGCGAGCCGGCCGCCCGCGGTGGACTCGACGGCATTTACCGCGAGCCGCGTGTCGATCGCGATCCACCCCACCAGCGCCACGCCGATCAACGCCGCCGCGCCGAGGAGGCGTGCCCCGCGGTCGCCGCCGCGGCGCAGCACGGGGCGCAGCGCAGGCGCGGGTGCCGGCAACGGGGGTGGAGGGGGGAGCGTCTCGTTCATGTCGGAACCCGAAGCTGCGAAAGCGTGTTTGCGAACCCCTCGGCACCATGCGGGGCGACCAGAACCCGTGCGAAGCGTCGCGCATAGCGGTGCGCGGCCACCGCCTCGTGCGGCACGACGAGCGTTGCCGAGGCCAGGTGTCGCGCGCCGGCCTCGCCCACCATCGCGACGAAGTTCTCCAGCGTCTCGCCGCTGAGGGCGCTCACCGCGTGCACTTGCCCGCGCGACCACGCCTCGAGCAGCGGCTTCGGATCCGAATCGGGGCGCACACGCCGGTAGCATTCTGCGTACTCGACGCGCGCTCCACGCTGCGCGAGCACCTCCCTCAGGCGCTCGCGCCCGCCCTCGCCCCGGAAAATGATGATATTCAGGTCGCGCACCGCCTGCAATTCGGGGACCGCGAGGAGGGCCTCGCTGTCGTGGCGCTCCGGCGGTGAGATCACCCGGGGGAAGCCGGAGTTCCTCAGCGCCTCGGCGGTCGCTTCGCCTACGGCGGCCACGCGCGCCGTATCCGGCCACGGGCCGCGGGCCCGGGCGGCGGCGAGCCCCTTCTGCACCGCGTGGGCGCTCACGAAGATGGCGAACGCGGCCTCGGGCAGCCTTGCGAGCGCGCGATCGAGCTGCGCGGACGGCGGAAGGTCCTCGATGGCGAGCGCGGGAAACACGATCGGGTGCGCGCCTTCGCGTGCCAGCGCCGCGGCGAGAATCTCGGCGGGCTCGCGCGGCCGCGTGATCACCACCCCCAGGCCCTCGAGCCGCGGTGCGTTCATGCGACGCGGTCCCCGCGAGCGGGCTGCGCGAGCAGCGCGAGGATCTCCCGCCCTCCGGTGGCGAGAAGCTGCTGCCCGAGCGTCGCGCCCAGCGCCTCGGCGTGCCCGGCCTCGCCCTCGCCCTGGCAGCGCACATAGCGGGTGCCATCCGGCAGGCCCACGAACGCGACCAGTGACATGCGTTCGCCCGAAACCTGCGCGTAGGCGCCCAACGGCACGTCGCAGCTGCCCTCGACCACGAGGCCCAAGGCGCGCTCGGCGCGCGCCGCGCAGGCCGTGTCGCGATCCTCCAAGGGCGCGAGGAGCTCTGCGAGCTCGGCGCGGTGGCCAAGGTACTCGACCGCGAGCACGCCCTGGCCGATGGCGGGGATCGCATCGGGAAGCGTCGCGCGGATGCGAGACTCGAGCCCCAGGCGCCGCAAGCCGGCCGCGGCGAGGATGATGGCGTCGTACTCGCCCGCATCGAGCTTGGCGAGACGCGTGTTGACGTTGCCGCGCAGCGCGCGGAAGTCGAGCTCCGGGTATGCGCGGCGCAGCTGGCACTCGCGTCGCAGGCTGGAGGTGCCCACGCGCGCGCGGGCCGGAAGGGCGGCAAGCGACGCGTAGCGGACGGAAACGAAGGCGTCGAGGGGATCCGCGCGCGCGCCGAACGTGGCGAGCGCGAACTGCGCCGGGATCACCATCGGCACGTCCTTCATCGAGTGCACGGCGATGTCGGCCCGGCCCTCGTCGAGCGCGATCTCGAGCTCCTTCACGAAGAGGCCCTTGCCGCCGACCTGCGCGAGCGGCCGGTCGAGCACCCGGTCGCCCTTGGTCGTCATCGGAACCATCTCGACCGCCAGGCGCGGGTGGCGCGCGCGCAACCCGTCGGCCACGACGCGCGTCTGCGCCAGTGCAAGCGGGCTCTCGCGCGTGGCGATGCGAAGCAGCGACAGGGTGGCGGCCATGGGACTTGGAAGCGTACACCAGCCCCGGGAGCGCGGCCGCCGGCTGGCTGCGCGCTCGCCCCTCGGCTCGGGCTCCTGCAGGGCGAATGCTGCGGTGCGGTAAGATTTGAGCTCGCCGCAACTTCCTCCCTCCCCGCGGCATCGAACTCCCATGACCGCCCGACTTCGCGAGATTCCCTACAACTACACGTCGTTCTCCGATCGCGAGATCGTGATCCGCCTGCTGGGGGAGCCCGCCTGGCACGCCCTCGACGAGCTGCGCGCGCAGCGCGTGACCGGCCGCTCGGCGCGAATGCTCTACGAGGTCCTCGGCGACATCTGGGTGGTGCGCCGCAATCCCTACCTGCAGGACGACCTGCTCGACAGCCCCAAGCGCCAGGCGCTGCTGGTCGACGCCATGCACCACCGCCTGAACGAGATCGAGAAGCGGCGCGGCGACAAGGGCGGCGCCGACCGCGACTCCAAGGTGGGCGAGCTGTTGGTTGCCGCGCGCAAGGCGGTGGATGCCTTCGAGGAGGAATTCGCCGACACCCGCACGCTGCGGCGCAAGATCACGCGCCGCCTGGGCGCGATCACGCGCAAGGACAACATCCAGTTCGACGGCATGGCGCGCGTCTCCCACGTGACCGACGCCACCGACTGGCGCGTCGAGTATCCCTTCGTGGTGGTCAATCCCGACACCGAGGAGGAATGCGCCCCGATCGTTGGGGCGTTGATCGAGCTCGGGCTCACCATCATCCCGCGCGGCGGCGGCACCGGCTACACCGGGGGCGCAATCCCGCTCGACCGGCTCTCGGCGGTGGTCAACACCGAGAAGCTCGAGACCCTGGGGGAGATCGAGTTGCGCGTGCTGCCCGGCTCCCCGGCACCGGGGCATGGATCGATGGAGCCGTGCCCGGTCATCCGCTGCGGCGCGGGCGTGGTCACCAAGCGCGTGATGGAGGCCGCGGAGGATGCGGGCCTCGTCTTCGCGGTCGATCCCACCTCGGCGGACGCATCGTGCATCGGCGGCAACGTCGCGATGAACGCGGGCGGCAAGAAGGCGGTGCTGTGGGGCACCGCGCTCGACAACCTCGCCTCGTGGCGCATGGTCACCCCCGGGGCCGAGTGGCTCGAGGTCGAGCGCCTCGACCACAACCGCGGCCGTATCCACGATGCGGCGCTCGCGCGGTTTCGGCTGCGCCGCTACGCCGCCGACGGCAAGACGCTGAAGAGCGAGGAGCTGCTCGAGGTCGAGGGCAAGCGGCTGCGCAAGGAAGGCCTCGGCAAGGACGTGACCGACAAGTTCCTCGCGGGACTGCCGGGCGTGCAGAAGGAGGGCTGCGACGGCCTCATCACTTCGGCCACCTTCATCCTGCACCGGATGCCGCAACACGTGCGCACCGTGTGCCTGGAGTTCTTCGGCGACGTGAAGAAGGCGGTGCCCTCGATCGTCGAGATCAAGGACTACCTCGACAAGCACCCCAAGGCGATCCTCGCCGGTCTCGAACACCTCGACGAGCGCTACGTCAAAGCCGTCGGCTATGCGACCAAGGCGAAGAGCCGCGGGCGCCCGCGCATGATCCTGCTGGGCGACATCGTGAGCGACGATGCCGATGCCGCCGCCGAGGCCGCCTCCCACGTGGTGCGCATCGCCAACGCGCGCGACGGCGAGGGTTTCGTCGCGGTCACGCCCGAGCAGAGGAAGCGCTTCTGGCTCGACCGGGCGCGCACTGCGGCGATCTCCCGGCACACCAACGCCTTCAAGATCAACGAGGACGTGGTGATCCCGCTCGATCGCCTCGGCGACTACACCGACGGCATCGAGCGCATCAACGTCGAATTCTCGATCGCCAACAAGCTGGTGCTTGCCTCGCGGCTCACCGAGTTCTTCGCGGGGCCGATGCCGGTGTGGGGCGACGACAAGACGCTCGACCGCATCGGACGCGACGAGCTGCTCGGGGACCGGCCGGGGCAGGCGGGCGAGCTGGTCAAGCGCGTCGCCGAGCGCTGGCAGTTCATCCTCGCCAACCTCGACCGCGCGGCGGGCGACGTTCGCACCGACCTCGAGGGACTCGGCGTCCATCCCGACGCCATCGGAGCCGACCCCGAGCCCGGCCTCTTCGAACGCGTGCAGCTGCACCACCTGCGCATCTCCTGGAAGCTCGAGCTGCGCGACCCGTTGCGCGACATCTTCTCGGGCCGCGACTTCGAGCCGGTCATGAAGGCGATCGAGGCGATCCACGCCGAGGTGCTGCGCGCCCGCGTCTTCGTGGCGCTGCACATGCACGCGGGCGACGGCAACGTGCACACCAACATCCCGGTCAACTCCGACAACTACGAGATGCTGCAGCAGGCCAACGCCGCCGTGGGGCGCATCATGGCGTTCGCGCGCGAATTGGGCGGCGTGATCTCGGGCGAGCACGGCATCGGCCTGACCAAGATCGAGTACCTCACGCCCGAGGAGCTGGCACCCTTCGCCGACTACAAGCGGCGCGTCGATCCCGAGGGGCGCTTCAACCGCGGCAAGCTCCTCGCGGGGGCGGACCTGCGCCGCGCCTACACGCCGTCCTTCGCCCTCATCGGCCACGAGTCGCTGATCCTCGAGCAGAACGACATCGGCGCAATCGCCGACATGTTCAAGGACTGCCTGCGCTGCGGCAAGTGCAAGCCGGTGTGCTCGACCCACGTGCCGCGCGCCAACCTGCTCTACAGCCCGAGGAACAAGATCCTCGCCACCTCGCTCCTCACCGAGGCGTTCCTCTACGAGGAGCAGACGCGACGCGGCGTCTCGATCCGGCACTTCGACGAGTATGGCGACGTGGCCGACCACTGCACCGTGTGCCACAAGTGCGAGTCGCCGTGTCCCGTGGACATCGATTTCGGCGACGTCTCGATCGCGATGCGCAACCTGCTCGCCAAGCTGCGCAAGCGCCGCTTCAACCCCGGAACCTGGGCGGCGCTGCAGTTCCTGAACGCCACCGATCCCACCAAGATCAAGCTGATCAAGGCGGTGATGATCGATTTCGGATTCCGCGCGCAGCGCCTGGCCAACAAGCTCTGGGGACGCACGCCCTTCGTGCAGCGCCAGGTTCGCATGCCGCCCGAGACCGTGGGCAAGCCCGCGCTCAAGGCGCAGGTGATCCACTTCATCAACAAGCCGATGCCCGGCGGCCTGCCGAAGAGGACGGCGCGCGCGCTCCTCGACGTCGAGGATCCTGCGATCGTGCCGATCATCCGCGACCCCGCGAAGATGACCGACGAGTCCGAGGCGGTGTTCTATTTCCCCGGCTGCGGCAGCGAGCGCCTCTTCGGCCAGGTGGGGCTCGCCACCCAGGCGATGCTCTACCACGTGGGGAGCCTGTGCGTGCTGCCGCCCGGCTACCTGTGCTGCGGCTATCCGCAAACCTCCGCGGGCCGCGCCGACAAGGGCGAGCAGATCACCATCGCCAATCGCGTGCTCTTCCACCGCGTGGCCAACACGCTCAATTACCTCGACATCAAGACCGTCGTGGTGTCGTGCGGGACGTGCATGGACCAGCTGCAGAAATACGAGTTCGACAAGATCTTCCCCGGCTGCAGGCTGCTCGACATCCACGAGTACCTGATGGAAAAAGGCCTCGCCCTCGAGGGCGTGAAGGGCGTGCGCTACATGTACCACGACCCCTGCCACACGCCGATGAAGACCCACAAGCCGCTCACCGTCGTCAACGCCCTCATGGGCCAGGATGTCCGGTTGAACGAGCGTTGCTGCGGTGAATCGGGCACGTTCGCGGCGACGCGGCCGGACATCGCGACCCAGGTGCGCTTCCGCAAGGAAGAGGAGATGCGCAAGGGCGCGGCAAATGCGCGCGCCGACGGCTTCACGGGCGAGGTGAAGATCCTCACCGCGTGCCCCTCGTGCCTGCAGGGCTTAAGCCGCTTCGATGACGACTCCGGCACCACCGCGGATTACATCGTGGTCGAGATGGCGCGGCACATCCTGGGAGAGGGCTGGATGAAGGACTTCGTGAGCAAGGCCAATCGCGGCGGCATCGAGCGCGTCCTGCTCTAATTGGACATGTCGAACGTGATCTGGCGTCGCCTCGCGGCGACACTCGCGCTGGCGCTGGTGGCCGGGTGCGTTGCCGTGGCCCCGCAGCCGCCGGACCCGAAACCAGCGACGGACGCGGTTTTCCCTTCCGTAGAACTCGAGGGCCGTCCACTGGACGTCGGCGCCAAGTTCAAGGTGCCCGATCGCGAGCGCGGACGGCGCGAGCGCGCCGGCGTGAACGCGCGCTACCACCTCGAGCTCGAGGCCGACGAGAACGGCCCGCCGACCGTTGCGCAGCTATTCCGCGCCAACGGGGAGCGCCGCGCCCTCGAGGTCGCGGACGCGATCGCCGGCCGCCCCAAGTCCGCGGGGTTGCAGCCGGCGCAGTGGCAATCCCTGGGACCCTCGAACGTGGGCGGGCGCGTGCGCGCCCTGGCCTTCGATCCGCGCCGCGCCAATCGCCTGCTCGCCGGGACCGCCTCGGGCGGCCTGTGGATGTCCGATGACGCTGGCGCTTCGTGGCGCGCGAACTTCGACTTCCTTCCGAACCTGTCGGTCACCGCGCTCGTCTTCGACCCGCGCAACCCGAACAACGTCTACCTCGGAACCGGGGAGGCGAGCGCGGGCCTCGTCGGCGTGGGTGCGTTCAAGTCCATCGACGGCGGCAACACCTGGAGCTACCTGGGCGCCACCAATGTCGACGCCAATCCCGATTGGCGTTTCGTCAACCGCCTCGCGGTGCATCCCGGCACGCCCCAGGTGCTCCTCGCGGCGCTCACCCACAACAACCTCACTACCGGCTCGATCCAGCGTTCGATCGACGGCGGCGGCTCGTGGGTGCGCGTGTCCGCATTCAAGGCGCTCGACATCGCCTTCGACCCCAACGACCCTGCCAACGCGGTCGCGGGCCTCGACGACGGCACGATCGCCTTCTCGCGCGACGCGGGTCTCACCTGGGAGCGCTCCGCGCCCCTGGTCGCCACGCCCGACGGGCGCAGCAACACCGCGCGCGCGGAGATCGCATTCGCGCGCTCCCAGCCCGGGCTGGTCTACGCCTCCATCGACCACGACAAGGGCGAGGTCTGGCGTTCGCCCGACGGCGGCGCCACCTGGGAGTACCTCTCCACGCCGCAGCACCTGAACGACCAGGGCGACTATGACAACGCGATCTGGGTCGACCCCACCGACGCGAGCCACGTGGTGGTTGCGGGCCTCGACATCTACCAGTCGCGCGACGGCGGCGTGATCTTCGGCAAGGTGAGCGACTGGCGCAACGCGCCGTCCTCGCCCCATGCGGATCACCATGCGCTGGTTTCGCCCCCGGACTTCGCCTCCAGCCGGCGCCTGTTCACCGGCAACGATGGCGGCGTGTACAAGGCGGCCAATGTCGACGCCATCGCCGCGGGCGCGGGCGCGGGCGGCGTCGGCTGGACCAGCGCCAACGCAGGCCTCGCGGTCACGCAGTTCTACAGCGGCGCGGGGCGCTCCGCCTCGGGCGGGCGCATCATCGGCGGCACCCAGGACAACGGCTCGCTCACGCTCACCCAGGGCACGTGGAGCCCGTTTCGCGGCGGTGACGGCGGCTACGTGGCGGTCGATCCCGCCTCCGACCTCGTCTTCTACGGCTCTTACGTCTACCTCTCGATCCACCGCTCGACCAACGGCGGGTTCGCGCAGTACATCTGCTCCGGCATCACCGAAGCGCTGCCGAGCGAGGGCTCGAGCGATTTCTGCGGCGCGGGCGCCACCAAGAAGGCGAACTTCATCGCGCCCTTCATCCTCGACCCGACCAACCCGAACCGGCTGCTCGCGGGCGCCAACTCGCTCTGGGTCTCCGACAATGCCCGGGCAGGCATCCCCGCGTGGCGCGTGCTCAAGGCGCCCTCGGCCGCCACCGATAACTTCATCAACGCGATCGCAGTGCACGAGGCCAACGGCAACGCGATCTGGGTGGGCCACAACAATGGCGAGCTCTATCGGAGCACGAACGGCCTGGCGCAGACCCCCACCTGGACGCGCGTGGGCGCGGGAGTGCTGCCGGCGCGGCGCGTGATGCGCGTCACCGTCGACCGCGACAACCCGAACCGGGTCATCGCCGCATTCACGGGCTTTGCCCCGGCCAACGTATGGCAGTCGCTCGATGCAGGCGCCACGTGGGCGTCGATCACCGGGAACCTGCCGGCCGCGCCGGTGTTCGACGTGAAGCGCCACCCCGCCCGCTCCGCGTGGCTCTACGCCGCCACGTCGGTGGGCGTGTTCACCAGCGAGAATGGCGGCCTCAGCTGGTCGACCACCAACGAGGGCCCGGCGAACATCCGGGTGCGCGAGCTCTTCTGGATCGACGGCGAAACCCTCGGCGCCGCCACCTACGGGCGCGGCATGTACAAGATCGCGGTCCGCGCCACGGGGCCCGCGAACTACCAGGACCTGTGGTGGGCGGGAAGCCAGGAGAATGGCTGGGGCATGAGCATCGCGCAGCACGGCGCGACCCTCTTTTCGGCGCTTTACGTCTACGACGATCTTGGCCGGCCGCTGTGGGTGGTGATGCCCGGGGGCGCGTGGAACGCGGCATTCACCGCGTTCGCCGGCCCGCTCTACATTCCTTCGGGCGCGTGGTATGGAAACTACGACGCCTCGCGCCTCTTGCCCGGCGCCGCGGTGGGTGCCGCCACCCTCACCTTCACCGGCTCCGGCACCGCGACGCTCGACTACACGATCAACGGCGTTGCAGGGCGCAAGTCGATCGTGCGCCAGCCCTTCGGCCCGCCGGACTCGACCCCGGTCGGATCCTACGGGGACCTGTGGTGGGGAGGTTCCACGCAGAACGGCTGGGGCGTGGCCATCAGCCAGCAGTACCGCACCCTGTTCTCGGTCTGGTATACCTACGACGTGAGCGGACGCACGGTCTGGTACGTGGTTCCAGGGGGCGCCTGGACGGCGGCCAACGTGTTCTCCGGCACCGCCTATCGAACCACCGGTTCACCCTGGCTGGGCGCGCCGTACGATCCCGCGGCGCTCGCCCCCCAGGCGGTCGGCAGCGTGACTTTCACATTTCACGGGGCCAACACTGCAACCATGAGCTACACGGTGGACGGAGTCGCGCAATCGAAGGCGATCACGAGGCAGCCTTTCTGAAACCGGGATCAGCGCCGGATTTCGTGGAGCAACCCGCATGAACAGAAGCCCCCGCACATGAGTTCGGTTCCGACCCCACCGTGCGAGTTCTGCTCGAGTCCGGGCGGAGCGGTGGTCTGGCAGAATGCGCTGTGCCGCGTGGTGCGCGTGGACGAGCCCGACTATCCCGGGTTCTGCCGCGTGATCCTGAAGCGCCATGCGCGCGAGATGACGGACCTCGACGAGGCCGAACGCGACGGCCTCATGGCGGTGGTGTATGCCGTCGAGGCGGCGATTCGCGAGACGATGCGGCCTGACAAGATGAACCTCGCCAGCCTGGGCAACATGACACCGCACCTTCACTGGCACATCGTGCCGCGCTTCGGCGACGATCGCCATTTCCCCGGCCCGATCTGGGCAGTTCCCCGGCGCGAGGCGCCGGCACCGGCCGCGCGCGCGAGCGACGCCGCCGGCATTGCCGCGGCCCTCATTGCGAGGCTCGGCCCCTAGCGCCATGTCGGCCACCCCGCCTCCCGCCAGTGCCGCCAGTGCCGCCGGCCCGCTGGCCTTCGCCGACGCCCGCACCTGCAAGGAATGGCTGAACGCGCTGCCGCTCACCAACATCCCGCAGGCCCAGACGCTGGTGCTCGAGGCGCTGCGCGCGCTGGGCGGCGCCGATTTCAACGGCCTCGAGCGCCTCAAGTGCCTCGAGCTGGTGCGCGACAAGGTCGCGTTCCTGCAGGGCGAGCAGCGCTCGCGCTATTTCGGCAAGTCGCTGCCGCTCTCCTCGAACGACAGCGACGCGTGGCGCACCGGGCGCGCGCTCCTCGAGGAGATGGAGACCGGGTATCGCGCGGCCCTCGTGGCCGCTCGCGCCGGCGGCGGGGAGGTCGCCGGGCACGCCGCGCTCATCACCCAGCGTGTGCTGCGCTATGTCGGCGCGCAGATGCTGTTCCACGCCGCGGTGTACCGCCGCTTCGATCCGCAGCTCTGGACTCGCCTGCACCAGGACTTTGCCGCGGCCGAGCGCTCCGGGATTGCCGACGAGCGCGTCAAGGATTCCCTCGAAAGCGACGACGGCACTTCCAGCGTGGGCGAGACCTACGTGCAGGTGGTGCTCGCGCAGGCGGCCTACCTGTCGGAGCTCACCGGGCCGCAGATGGACTTCGTGGGTGCGCTTCTGCGCATGTGGGCGCGCAAGGTGCAGGTGCGCGCCAAGCCCCTCGAGGGGGCGGGCCCGGCGATGCTGGCGCTCACGGTGGACTCGAGCCGGCCGATCGGCGCGCGCCCGCTCGCCGCCGCCGAGCTCGCCGAAAATCACCGGATGCTCGACGTCGAGCAGCTCTCGCGCAGCATGCGCAAGCGCATCCACGGGCTCAAGACGGACGAGGCGCCCGCCACACTCGGCCTGCCGGCGGATTTCCCCGCGGGCCACGCCCTCGACCACCTGCAGCGCCTCCATCGCCTCTGGTGCGAAGGAGCTCCCCCGCGGCCGGCGGCCAAGATTCCCGAGGAAAAGTCGGCGGGCGTCGTGTTCGGCATGAACGAGATCCATTTCTTCGTCGCCGGGGGCAAGGCGTTCGAGCAGCCCGACCGCAAGCGCGCCCTCACCCGCCAGGAGAACCAGGATATCGAGGTCTTCGGGCGCGTCACCGAGCGCACGCAGTCGATGATGGTCTCGGAGCACAACTTCACGATGGAGAGCTGGGGCGTGATCGACGAGATGATGGGCGCGTGGCGCCTGCAGCGCCCGCAGACGTCTTCCAAGGGCGTGGCCATCGGCCGGCTGGTGGCGATGCGCGTGGGCGAGACCGGGACCTTCTACCTCGGGCGGGTGAGCGCGCTCGCGCAGGAAACCGATGGGCGCCTCGTCGCCACCATCACGCTCTTCCCCGGGCGCCCGGAGGCGGTGCCGGTGCGCGCCGCCGATGCCCGCAACCGCGCCAATGCGCAGTGGGCTCCGGGGTTCCGCCTGCCGGCGCTCGAGCGCATCAAGATCGCGCCCTCGCTGGTCGTGCCGAGCGGGGTCGCCTCGCGCGGGCGCGGCATCGACCTCTGGGAGGGGGCGGCGAAGGAATCGACCGTCGAGGAAATCCTCGACCGCGGCACCGACTTCGACCGGATCGCGGTTTATTGACAGGCCCCCTCCCTCGGGCGCCCGCAAAGTGGAAAGGGCGTGGGAGAGGGTCGGGGTGAGGGTCAGGCGCCGAGGGCGTCCATCAGCGTTTCGGCGGCGTCCTCGCCGGTTTGCTCCTCGATCTCCACGATGCACGTGGGGCTCGTGACGTTCACCTCGGTCAACCAGTCGCCGATGATGTCGAGCCCGGCAAACACGATCCCCGCCTTCACCAGCTCCACGCCCACGGCCTCGGCGATCTCGCGGTCGCGCTCCGAGATCGGCTGGGCCACGCCGGTGCCGCCCGCGGCCAGGTTGCCGCGCGTCTCGCCAGCCTTCGGAATCCGCGCGAGGCATTGCGCAAACGGCTCGCCGTCGATCACCAGCACGCGCTTGTCACCCGTCGCGATCTCGGGGATGAAGCGCTGCGCCATGATCGTGCGGGAACCCGTGTCGGTGAGCGTCTCCACGATCACGTTGCGGTTCGGGTCCGAAGCGGTCACACGGAAGATCATCGTCCCGCCCATGCCGTCGAGCTTCTTCACGATCACGTCGCGGTGCGCGTCGATGAAGGCGTGGACCGCTCCCATGTCGCTCGCCACCAGCGTGGGCGGGGCGAGCCGCGGGAAGCGCAGGATCGCGAGCTTCTCGTTCCAGTCGCGCAGCGCCCGCGGGTTGTTGAGCACGTGCGTGCCTTCGGCCTCGGCACGCTCGAGCAGCAACGTCGCGTAGTAGTACTCCTGGTCGAAGGGGGGGTCCTTGCGCATCATCACGTAGTCGAAGTCGGCCAGGCGCGCCTGCGACTCGGATTGAACGCGGTGCCACGCGGCGTTGTCGCTGCTCACCTCGAGGCGGCGCACGTGCGCGCGCACCGCGCCTTCGAGCACCACGATCTCGCGCGCTTCGAGCGCGTGGATCTCGTGCCCGCGCCCGGAGGCGGCGCGCATCATCGCGATCGAGGAATCCTTGTACGCCTTCAGCTGGTCGAGGGGATCGACCACGAAAGCGAACTTCATGCGTTCGCCGCCCGGACCTCCAGGGCGGCTTCGCGCTCGACGAGCTCTTCGACCTCCTCGGCCGCGGCGAGCATCGCCAGGCGGGCGATCACGCCGTAGGTGTAGAAGCGGTTGGGCGGGTCACCCGGCTTGCCGGCGCAATCGGGCGTGTGGCAATCGGTCTCGAAGGCGAGCGGGACGAACTTGGCACCCGGTGAATTGAGGTTCTCGTCGACGCCGCGCTCGGTGTGCACGCGGTAGAAGCCGCCGACCACGAACTGGTCGACCATGTAGATCACGGGCTCCGCCACGGCACCCTCCACGTTCTCGAAGGTGTACACGCCTTCCTGGATGATCACCTCGTGCACCGGCTGGCTGTCCTTGATGGTGGCCATCTTGTTGCGCGTCTTGCGATTGAGGTTGCGCACCTCGTCGACGCTCTTCACCGTCATGATGCCCATGCCGTAGGTGCCGGCATCGGCCTTCACGATCACGAACGGCTGCTCGGTGATGCCGTAGTGCGCGTACTTCTCGCGGATCTCGCCGAGGACGAACTCGACGTTCGCCGCCAGGCAGTCCTCGCCTTCCTTCTCGCTGAAGTTCACCTTGCCGCACTGGCTGAAGGCGGGATTGATGACCCACGGATCGATGCCCACGAGCTTGGCGAAGCTCTCCGCAACGCGATCGTAGGCGTGGAAGTGGTGGGACTTGCGGCGCGTGGCCCACCCGGCGACCAAGGGCGGCACCACCGGCTGCTCGATCCCCCGGAAGATCGCCGGGATGCCCGCCGACAGGTCGTTGTTCAGCAGGATCGCGCAGGGATCGAAGCCCTCCACGCCCACGCGGTTGCCGCGGCGCTGCAGCGGCTCGAGGGTGAGCTTGTCGCCGCCCGAGCTTTCCACGACCATCGGCTCCTTCAGCTCCGGGATGAGGCTGCCGATGCGCACCGTCATGCCCGCGCTCTCGAGGATGCGCTTGAGCACCGCGACGTTCTGCAGGTAATGCAGGTTGCGCGTGTGGTTTTCGGGCACCAGCAGGAAGCGGCGCGAATCGGGGCAGATCTTCTGAACCGCTGACATCGCCGCGTGCACGCACAGCGGCAGGAATTCCGGGTTCAGGTTGTTGAAGCCGCCCGGAAAGAGGTTCGTGTCCACGGGTGCCAGCTTGAAGCCGCTGTTGCGCAGGTCCACCGAGGTGTAGAACGGCGCCTCGTGCTCGAGCCACTGCGTGCGGAACCAGCGCTCGATTTCGGGGCGCTGGTCGAGCACCACCCGTTCCAGCTCCTGGAGGGGACCGGTAAGGGAAGTCGTCAGGTGAGGAACCATGGACGGTAGGCAGGGGAAGGGCAGGACGCCCGTGGGGAGGGTCAGTTTACACGCTCCGTAGATGGCCAATGGGACCGGGGGGTGTGACACATCACGGCTGATAGAATTCATGGTTCTCTCGCCTCATTTCCAATGCGCCTACACATCCTCGGCATCTGCGGCACCTTCATGGGGGGCCTCGCCAAGATCGCGCGCGAGCGCGGCCATACCGTCACCGGCTGCGACGCGCAGGTCTATCCCCCGATGAGCGACCAGCTGCGCACCCTCGGCATCGCCCTGCATGAAGGCTACGACGCGGCGCAACTCGACACGTACCCCGCAGACCTCTGCGTGGTGGGCAACGCAATGACGCGGGGCAAGCCCGTGATCGAAGCGATCCTCGACCGCGGCCTCGCCTACGTCTCGGGACCGCAGTGGCTCGCCGAGAACGTGCTCCGCGACAAGTGGGTGCTGGCGGTGGCAGGGACCCACGGCAAGAGCACCACCTCAGCGATGCTCGCGTGGATCCTCGAGTGCGCGGGACTCGATCCGGGGTTCCTCATCGGCGGGGTCGCGCGCAATTTCGGAATCACCGCCCGCGCCACCGATTCGCCCTTCTTCGTGATCGAGGCCGACGAGTACGACACCGCCTTCTTCGACAAGCGCTCGAAGTTCGTCTGGTACCGGCCGCGCACCGCGGTGCTCGCGAACCTCGAGTTCGACCACGCCGATATCTTCGCCGACCTGGCCGCGATCGAGACGCAGTTCCACCACCTGGTACGCGTGGTTCCCGCCCAGGGGTTGCTCGTGGTCAACGGCCAGCAGGCCGCTCTCGAGCGCGTGCTCGCCCGCGGCTGCTGGACGCCGGTCGAGCGCTTCGGCGCCGGCCAGCCGTGGAGCGTGGGCACCCTCCACCCCGACGATTCGTTCGACGTGTGCGTGGACGGCGAGCGCCAGGGCACGGTGCGCTGGCCCCTCATGGGCGAGCACAACCGCCAGAACGCGCTCGCGGCGCTCGCCGCCGCGCGCCACGCCGGCGTGCCGGTGAAGGCGGCGATCGAGGCGCTGGGCCGTTTCGAGGGCGTGAAGCGGCGCATGGAAGTGCGCGGCGTGGCCCACGGCATCACCGTCTACGACGACTTCGCCCACCATCCCACGGCGTTCGAAACCACCATCGCGGGGCTGCGCCGGCGCGTGGCCGATGCGCGCATCGTCGCGGTGTTCGAGCCGCGCTCGAACACGATGAAGCTCGGCACCATGCAGGATCGCCTCGCGAGTAGCCTGTCGGACGCGGACCTGGTGTTCTGTTTCGCCGGGGACCTGGGCTGGGATCCCTCGCACGCCCTCGCCGCGCTCGGCACCCGCGCCTATACCCACATCGACATGGGCACGATGGTCGAGACCCTGGTGCGCGCGCTCGCCCCGGGCGACCACGTCCTGGTGATGTCCAATGGGAGCTTCGGCGGCCTGCACGACAAGCTCCTTGCGCGGCTGCAGGCCGCGCCCCCCCAGGCCGAGCGCGTCAAGAGCCGTGAGCGCCCGTGAGCCCGCGCAGCTACCGGATCGTGAACGTCTTCACTCGCGAGGGACGCCTCACCGGCAACCCGCTTTGCGTGTTCGAGGATGGCGCGGGCCTGGACGGCGAGACCATGCAGGCGCTCGCGCGCCAGTTCAACCTCTCCGAGACGACCTTCATCCTGCCCTCGGAGAAGGCGACTGCGCGCGTGCGCATCTTCACGCCCTCGTACGAGATGCCGTTCGCGGGCCATCCGACGCTGGGTACCGCGCACGTGGTGCGCGCGCTTCGCGCTAGCGGGGATGCGGTCGCCCTCGAGATGAAGGCCGGCATCATCCCGGTAAACGCGAAGGGCGATCGCTGGACGCTGCAGGCGGTGGCGCCGCGTGCGCGGGCGTTCGAGCTGCACCGCCGCGAGCTCGAGGAAATCCTCGGGCTGGAAGCGGGCGATGTCGGCGAGTTCCCCCTCTGGGTCAACGCCGGCAAGGAGCAGCTCGTGGTGCCGGTTGCGAGCCGCGAGGCGGTGCGGCGCGCGCTCCCGAAGGCCGACGGCTTCGCGCGCCTGAAGAGCGAGGATGGCCAGAGCATGGCGTACGTGTTCCACGACGACGGCGACGCCGCGGGGACGGTCGAGTCGCGCTTCTTTTTCCCCAATGGAACCGCGATCCTCGAGGATCCCGCGACCGGCTCGGCATGCGCGAACCTCGGCGGTTGGTTCACGGTGATCCGTCCCGGGGTCGAGGTCGTGCGCACCGTGTCCCAGGGCGAGGCGGTGAAGCGCCCCTCGACGCTCTACCTCGAAGTGATCCCTCCCTCTCCCTCGGGCGCCCGTGGAGTGGAACGTGGCGTGGGAGAGGGCCGGGGAGAGGGTCGGATTCTAGTGGGCGGCAACGTGATCGAGCTGGGCCGCGGAGCCGTGACCCCCTGAAAACGCTCGTCTACCTGCACGGCTTCATCAGCTCGCCGCAGTCGAAGAAGGCCATCATGCTCGGCGACTACGTTGCGCGCTGCGTCACCGGAGTCGACTACCGCGTCCCGGAGCTGCACCATCGCCCGGCGCGGGCGCTCGAGCAGATCGGCGCCGCATGCGCGGACCTGCCCGCCTCCGAGCTCACCCTGGTCGGCAGCTCGCTCGGCGGGTTCTACGCAACGGTCATGGCCGAGCGCCTTGGATGCCGGGCGGCACTGCTCAATCCCGCGGTCCATCCGGACCGGCATTTCGCGCGCTACCTGGGCCCGCAGACCAACCTCTACACCGGGGAGCGCTTCGTCCTCACGCCGGAACACGTCGACGAGCTGCGGGCCGCCGATCCTCCCGCGATCACGCGGCCCGAGCGCTACTGGCTCTTCGTGGAGACCGGCGACGAAGTGCTCGACTACCGGGAAGCCGTGGCCTACTACGGGGGCGCCCTGCAGGAAGTGGTGCGCGGCGGCGACCATGCCCTGGTCTCGTTCCCCGAGCGCATTCCGGACATTGTCGACTGGGCGGCGACGTGACGAAGACCCCCTCCCCAACCCTCCCCCAGAGGGGAGGGAGCAAACGTTGGACAGGGTTTCGCGAACCATGAAGCAAGTGTTATTTGAGGAAGACGGCGCGTTCCGCGTGGGCACCATCCTCGCCGAAGCGGGCGCCTCATTCCAGGTCGAGGCGGCCCACGGCAAGCGCTCGAAGGTGAAGGCAACCGCGATCCTGCTGCGCTTCGACGGCCAGGCGCTCGCCGCCTTCATGGCGGAAGCCCAGAAGCTCGCCGAGGCGATCGATCCCCAGTTCCTCTGGGAAGTCTGCGGGCCCGGTGAATTCGGCTTCGACACGCTCGCGAGCGAATATTTCGGGCGCGCGCCGGGCCCGCAGGAATCGGCCGCGGTAGCGCTCACGCTGCATGCGCACCCGATCCACTTCTACAAGCGCGGCAAGGGACGCTACCAGGCCGCGCCGGCGGAGAACCTCAAGGCGGCGCTCGCAGGCGTGGAGAAGAAGCGCCGCCAGCAGGACCAGGTCGACGCGTGGGCCGCGGAGCTTGCAGCGGGCAGGGTTCCGGAAGCCCTCGCGACGCGGCTCGACACGCTGCTCTTCAAGCCCGACAAGATGAGCCTCGAGTGGCGTGCCCTCGACCAGGCTGCAGGCACCGCGGGCCTGTCGCATCCGCGGCTGCTGGCCGCGGCAGGGGCGCTGTCGGGCCCCGAGGACTATTTCCTGCGACGCTTCACGTTCGAGTTCTTTCCACTGGGCACCGGCTTCGCACCGGTCGAGGGCCTCGTCGAGCCCACGGGCCTGCCCGAGGCGCGCGTCGCCGCCTTCTCGATCGACGACGCGGAAACCACCGAAATCGACGACGCCTTCTCGGTGGAGCGGCTGGAGTCGGGGCGGCTGCGAGTCGGCGTGCACATTGCCGCCCCGGCACTCTACTTCGGCACCGGGCATCCTCTCGAGGCGCTCGCCCGCAGCCGCCTGTCGACCGTGTACTTTCCGGGCGGGAAGATCACGATGCTTCCGGAGGCCGCGGTGGAGCGCGCCACGCTGGCCGCGGGGCGGCGCGTGGCGGCCGCATCCCTGTACCTCGACGTCGATCCCGTGAGCCAGGAGATCGCAGGTTCCGAGTCGCGGATGGAATGGGTGGCCATCGCCGATAATTTGCGCCTGGCGGACCTCGACCGGCGCCTCGACGAAGAGGCCGTGGCGGGCGGCAAGATCGAGGGCGTGCACGGCGAGGACCTCCTCGCGCTGTGGAAGCTTGCGAAGTTCCTGAAGGGGGCGCGCGGCGCGGGCGAGGAGCGCACCGACCGGCTGGACTACACGTTCCGCGTGGAGGACGGGCGCGTGGCGATCGAGCCGCGCCGCCGCGGGACCCCGGTGGACACGCTCGTTGCCGAGCTGATGATCCACGTGAACTCCACCTGGGGGAAGCTCCTCGCCGAGGGCGGCTTCGATGCGCTCTACCGCAACCAGAAAGGCGGCAAGACCCGCATGGAGGTGATCCCGGCGGCGCACGAATGGCTGGGGGTCACCCACTACGCATGGGCGAGCTCGCCGCTCAGGCGCTACACCGACCTCGCCAACCAGCGCCAGCTGGTGGCGCTCCTGCAGGGCCTCGAGCCCGCCTATTCGCGCGACAGCCTCGTGGCCGCGGCGCGCGACTTCGAGTCCGCCTACGAGGCCTACGCCGAGCACCAGCGCGCGCTCGAGCGCTACTGGTGCCTCAAATTCCTCCTCCAGGAAGGCGTCGAGACGGCCGAGGCGTCGATCGTGCGCGAGGAGCTGGTGCGCATCGACGGCATGCCGCTCGTTTGCCGCGCCATCGGCCTGCCTTCGTCGGCGCCCGGGGAGCGCGTGCGCGTCGCATTCGGCGAGGTGGACCTCTGGGAAGCCCACGTCCTTTGCCGCTACGCGGGGAAATAACCCGCTACAATTCCGCTTCATGTCGCAACGCCAACGAGAGCCGTAACACTGCCGATGCAGTTAAGGCAGCCTTCCCCCGACGCCCTCGTATCCTTCTCCGACTTTCTGCTCGAACGCTTCGGCCTGGTGGCCACGATGCAGGTGGCCATCGTGGGCTCGATCGCCTTCCACATCGTCGCGATCGTCGGCCTGGGCTTCAGGCTGCCCTCGATCCCGAAATGGGACGCGCCCCACAACGTGATGGACGTGGTGCTGGTCAACGCGAAGAGCGCGACCAGGCCGCAGAAGGCCGATGCGCTCGCGCAGGCGAACCTCGACGGCGGCGGCAACACCGACGAGAAGCTGCGCGCGCGCAGCCCCCTGCCTGCGGTCGACGACCGCGACCCGAGCCGCGAGATGAAGGTGGCCGAGAGCCGCGTGCGCCAGCTCGAGGCCGAGGCGAAGGAGCTGATGACGCGCATGAAGTCGACCGCGGCGGTCACCACCGTGGAGGTCGCCCCGAGGGGGGCCACCAAGCCGGATGCCGAGGCGCGCGACCTGGTGGAGAAGAGCCTCGAGATCGCGCGCCTGGAGGCGCAGATCCGCCGCGACCACCAGGCGTACCAGGAGCGCCCGAAGCGCAAGTTCGTCGGCGCCCGTGCCCAGGAGTACCGCTTTGCGCAGTACGTCGACAACTGGCGCCTGAAGGTCGAGCGCATCGGCAATCTCAACTATCCGAGTGAAGCCAAGACGCGCCGGCTCTACGGCTCGCTGCAGCTCACCGTCGCGATCAAGGCCGACGGCGAGGTGGAGGCGGTGGAGATCAACCGGTCGTCGGGCCACAAGGTCCTCGACCAGGCCGCGATCCGCATCGTTCGCCTGGCCGCTCCTTTCGACCGGTTCCCGGACAGCATCCGGTCGGACACCGACATCCTGCACATCACGCGCACCTGGACCTTCACGCGCGCCGACCAGGTGTACGCCGATTAGGTGACGGTTTGTCACCGCCGTGGCTTCCCATGGCGCAGCGCTTGCCCGCGGCTCGTGCAGAAGCGCTAGCTGCGTGCACGCCCGTAGAGCGCGAGCGCCCGCTCGCGCTGCACGGCATGGTCGACCACGGGCGCCGGGTAGTCGCGCCCGATCACACAGCCGGCTTCGGCCTGCGCGAACGGCGGCATGGTCCAAGGCGCGTGGATGAATGCGTCGTCGACCTGCGCGAGCTCGGGCAGGTAGCGGCGGATGAACTTGCCGCCCGGGTCGAACTTCTCCGATTGCGACACCGGATTGAAGATGCGGAAGTAGGGCTGGGCATCGCAGCCGGTGGAGGCGGCCCATTGCCAGCCGCCGTTGTTGGCGGCGAGATCGAAGTCGTTCAGGTGCTCGGCGAAGTAGCGCTCGCCCCGGCGCCAGTCCACCAGCAGGTCCTTTGCCAGGAACGAGGCGACCACCATGCGCAGCCGGTTGTGCATGAAGCCGGTGGCGTTGATCTGCCGCATCGCCGCGTCGACCAGGGGGTAGCCGGTGCGCGCTTCGCGCCACGCCGTGAAAAGCGCCTCGTCACCCGGCCACTCGAGCCTCGCGTATTCGGCCCGAAACGCTTCGCGCGCCACCCGGGGGTGATGCCACAGGATCTGGAAATAGAAGTCGCGCCAGATGAGTTCCGAGAGCCAGGTGCGAGGCCCGTCGCCTTCGTGCGCGAGCGCGGTGCGGGCCAGCGCCCGGATCGAGATCGTCCCGAAGCGGTTGTGCACCGAGAGGTAGGAGACGCCCTTCACCGCGGGATAGTCGCGCGCGTCGCGGTAGCGCGAGATGCGCGCCGAGAAATCGTCGAGGAGAGCGAGCGCCCCGCGCATGCCGCTACCGACCGGAGAGTCGCCGAGGTTGGTGGCGGAGAAGCCGAGCTGCGCGAGCGAGGGTAGGGGTGCTGCGAAGCTCGCGCGGGCGAGCGACTTCGCGTGGTTCTCGACCGGGTAGGCCTGGACGTAGAAATCCTCGATCCGCTTCAGCCACGCGTTCTTGTAGGGGGTGAAGACGGTGAACGGTTTCCCCCCCTGGGTGAGCACCTCGTCCTTCTCGAAGATCGCCTGGTCCTTGGCGAGGTGCATGCGCCGCCCGGCCGCGGCGAGCGCCTCGCCCACGGCCATGTCACGCGCGCGGGCCGCCGGCTCGTAGTCGCCGTTGGCGAACACCGCATCGACGCCGAGGCGCTCGGCCAGCGCCGGAATGGCGGTGCGGGCAGCGTCGTGCAGGACCAGGAGTGCGCCGCCGCGCGCTTCGAGGGCGCGCGCGAGCTCGCCAAGGCTCGCGTGGATGAATTCCACGCGACGGTCCGCCTTCGAAGGCAGGGCATCGAGGATCTCGCGGTCGAAAACGAACGCGCAGAACACCCGGTCGGCCGAGCGCAGGGCGTAGTAAAGGCCGGCATTGTCGGTGTCGCGCAGGTCTCGACGAAACCAGAAAAGGACTGAGCGATAGGCGGGCAAGCGAGGAACCTCCGGGGGGCATTTGAGCCAAACCGCGCGAAGGATTAAAATACGCGACCGGTGGCCCATGCAAACGATCAACCTTACCAGCCACTTCCTCATCGCCATGCCGGCGATGTCAGACCCCAATTTTTCCCGGACCCTGACTTTCGTCTGCGAGCACAACGAGCGCGGGGCGCTGGGAATCGTGGTAAACCGCCCCATCGACGTGACCCTTTCGACGCTATTGCGCCAGGTGGAGATCGACCTGCCCGCCTCCCCCCTCGGGGACCAGCCGGTGTTCTTCGGCGGCCCGGTGCAGCTCGACCACGGCTTCGTCCTGCACCGGCCGGTGGGCGAGTGGAAGTCGACGCTGCCGGTGGGCGACATCGGCCTGACCACCTCGCGCGACATCCTGGAGGCGATCGCCGCGGGCGAGGGGCCGCGCGAGCAGCTGGTGGCCCTCGGCTATGCCGGCTGGGCGCCCGGGCAGCTCGAGGACGAGATCCGTCGCAACGGCTGGCTCACGGTGGAAGCGGACATCGACG
>JANMYH010000171.1:0-34158 GCA_031381925.1 Burkholderiales bacterium
CCACGCGCTCCGCGGCGAGACCGCCCTTGTCGACCAGGTGCCCGCGCACCGCCTCGGCGCGGCCGCGGGAAAGGGCGCGCAGCTCCTCGTCGCCGATCTTGAGGCCTTCCATCAGGGCCGTCTCCATCGCCGCCACCGACATCTGCTGGGGATCCCCCGGCAACTTGGCCCGGGCGTAAGCGGCCCGGACGGCGCCGGGGTATCCGGCCTCATCGACCGTTTTCCCCTCGCCGGCGAGGGCGCGTTGCAGCCCGGCCTGTCGCAGCGCCTTCAGGTCGCCCTCGGCATCCAGGCGCGGTGCGAGCTCGAGCGTGAGGCCCGGGCGGCCTTTCAGCGCACGGGCCATGGTCTCGAGCTTGCGCACTCCCGCCTCCCCGAGCTCGGCACGCCCCGCCTCGAACGCCACGAATTGCAGGTCATCGGCGGAGGGCTCGCTTCCTGCCGCTGCGGTTTCCTTGGCACCTTGCGCACCCGAAGCGGCACCTTTCGTACCACCGCCCCCAAAGGCCGCGGAGAGCAGGGAGAACGGGTTGGTCACGGCCTTCTTCAGCAGGCTGCCGAGCACCTGGGTGATGAGGCCGCCGATCTCGAACTTCGGGTCTTCGAGCGAACCGCTGATCGGCAGCTCGAGGGCGATCTCGCCGTTGGCGTCCTTGAGGAGGTTCACCGCGAAAAGCACCGGCAGCGTCGTGGCGTCGGGGCTCTCGACCTTGTCGCCGAAGGTGAGCCGCTCGAGCAGGATCTTGTTGCGGCCTTCGAGCTTGCCGCCTTCGATGTGGTACTTCACGTCGAGCGTGAGGCGGCCCTCCTTGATCCCGTAGCCGGCGTAGCGCTGCGAGTACGCGGTGAGCTTGGGCAGCTCGATCCCCTCCCCCTTGGCCGCGATGTCGACGAAGAGGTCGCCGCGCAACGGGTTCACGGTACCGGCGATCACGACCGGCGAGGACGAGTCGTAGCGCCCCTTCAGGTCGACCACCCCGCGGCTCGCGGGGTCGGACGACAGGTTGGTGATCGTGCCCTGCAGCTCGCCCACGTCGGCGCTGTAGTTGGGCTTGATGAAGAGGTCGGTGAAATTGAGCCGGCTGTCGAGGAAGGCGATGCGGTCGATGCGCACGTTGCGCGGCCGCGGATCCGGGTTCACCACCGCGGGTTCCTCCGGCTGGGCGGGTGTGGCGGTGCGCAACTGCTGGACGTTCAGCTTGCCGTCGGGGTTGAGCACCATGCGCGAGTAGGCGCGGTCGACGACGATCTCGCCCACCGCGAGCGTGAGCGGTTCGCGCGGCGCCCACGAAAATTCCACGCCCGTGGTGCGCACCGCCTTGAAGTTGAGCAGGTCCTCCTTGCTGGTGGTATCGAAGGTGGCGAAGTCGGCGACCTCCGCGGTCCCGTTGTAGGCCACCCGCATCGCATCCCCCTTGCCCTTGAGCGTCGCATTGCCGCGCGCCGACGCCGTGCCGCCCTTCAGCTGCACGGTGGAGAACTGCGTCATGTAGGGGCGCAGCGGCACCAGGGCCACGCGGCGCGCGTCGAGCTTTGCCGTGACGAGAAGCGGGTCGAGCGCGAACGAGGCGTCGACGTCGAGGGTAGCCCCGCGGTCGAGCGCGAGCTTGGCGACCGCCTTGCCACTCAACCCGTTGTCGGTGGAGACCTCATCCATCTCGAGGCTCGTGAGCCCGACCCGGTGCATTGCCGCGGGCTTCACCGCGGCGTCGGCCAGCGTGACCTCGTAGCCGGTGGCGGTGAGCTTGCCGAGCGTGACCTTCCACGCCTTGCCGTCCCCAGGCGTCCCGGAAGCCGGCGTCGTCGCCGGCGCCAGCCCGAGCTCGGGAATCTCCAGCTCGCCGTTACTTCCCCGCTTGAGGTTCGCCAGGCCCTCGCTCGTGGTCAGTGTGGCGATCCGGGCCAGCCTGCCCTTCAGGTCCACGTCGACGTCGACCGCCTGCGCACGCCCCACTCGCAGCACCTCGCCCAGGGCCGCGAGGCTCTCCAGGCGAACGGCGCTCACGCGTGCCTTCCCGGCAGCGAGGTCGAACGACGCGAGGTCGGCTTCGAGCCGCGAGAACTGCGCAAGGCGCCCCGCCGCGTTCACGACCACCACGTCCCGCAATGCAGCCGTGCCGGCAAGCGCTACCGCGGGGTCTTTGCCCGGCGCCTGGAGGAAGCGCACGGTCAGGTGCGCGTCGAGCGTTCCCGATTCGACCTTCACGGGGATCGCGACCGGCAGGTATTCGAGGTAGCGGCGCATGTCGAGCGCGCTCACGTCGAGCGTGAAATGGGTCTGCAGCGTCTCGCCGAAGGGCTGCGTCTCGCCCGTCACGAGGAGCGGCGCCCCATTCACTTTCGCGGCGAACGAGGGCTGCACGTATTCCTTGAGGTGCCGCGGGAGCGTGGAGACGAACGGCACCGAGAAGTGGATCTCGGAGACCTGGTGCTTGCGCCCCACGGGACGGTCGTCGAAAGCGATCGCGGCGTCGACCAACCGGATGTTGCTCAGGGAGAAGCGCGCCGGCTCGCGCGGCGGATCGCCCTTTGCGGCGGCCGCTTCGGCCTTCGCGCTCGCCGCCAGGCGTGACACGATGTCGCTCAGGTTGTAGTGGTTCTCGCCGTCGCGCACCAGGTTGACCTTGAGGCCGGCGAGCGTCATCCGGTCGACCACGGGTGCCAACCGGTAGAAGGACGCGGCGCTGGCCTCGACGTCGAGCGTGTCGAAGGATACGAACGTCGTGGTCCGGTCGGGCTCGAGGACGCGCACACCCTTCAACGTCGCGTCGAGCGTGTAGGGATTGACCGACACGTCGTCGACCACCACCAGCCGGCCCAACCGGTCGCCGAGCTTCTCCGCGAGAAGCTTCTTGGCGAGCGGTGGAAGCAGCAGCCCGCCCACGATTCCCCAGAGCGCGACCAGCCCGGCGATCGCCAGGAGGGCGATGCGCCAGCGGCGCTTGCGGGGTTGCGCGGGGGTATTCACGCACGCTATGACCCGCAACCACGGGGCAGGTTCTGGCTAGGTCACCCGCGCCACGAGGACGGCGTTGGTGCCACCGAAGGCGAACGAGCTCGACATCACCGCCCCTACGGCGTCCACCCGCCGCGCCCGGTTGGGGACGTAGTCGAGGTCGCATTCGGGATCGGGAGCGTCGAGGTGGGCGGTCGGCGGCAGGACACGCGCACGCGCCGCGAGGATCGCGACCACCAGCTCGAGCGCGCCCGCGGCCCCAAGGAGGTGGCCATGCATCGACTTGGTCGAGCTGACCGGGGTCAGCGCCGCGCGCGGGCCGAACACGTCCTTGATGGCCGCGGTTTCGACGGGATCGTTGGCCGGCGTGCCGGTGCCGTGGGCATTGATGTACCCGATCGCGTCGGGGCCCAACCCCGCGTCCTCCAGGGCGAAGCGCATCGCCCGGGCCTGCCCTTCCACCGACGGGCGGGTGATGTGGCTGGTGTCGGTCGTGAGGCCGTAGCCGGCGATCTGCGCAAGGATCGGCGCGTTGCGCCCGCGGGCGCGATCGAGGTCCTCGAGGACGAGCATCGCCGCGCCCTCCCCCAGCACGAGGCCGCTGCGGTCCTTCGCGAACGGCTTGCAGGAGCGGGCGGGATCGACGGGGTCCTCGGCAGCGAGGGTGCGCAGCGCCTCCCATGCCTTGAGGGTGCCGAAGGTGAGCGGCGCCTCGGCGCCGCCGGCCACCATCACGTCGACTTCGCCCGCGGCGATGCGGCGTGCGGCCTCCCCGATCGCCACCGCCGACGACGAGCACGCCGTGGAAAAGGTGAGCGACGGTCCCTGCAGGCCGTGGTCGAGCGCGATCCACGCCGCGGGCGCATTGGTCATCGCCATGAGGACGCTGAAGGGCTTCACGCGGTCGGAGCCCTCGGCATAGAGCGTGTGGTAGCCGTCGTCGGTGGTCTCGGAGCCGCCCATGCCGGTGCCCACGAAGACCCCCGCTCGCCGCGCGTCGAGCGCGGCGCGCGCGCCGCGCGATTGCTCGATCGCCTGGGCGGCCGCGACGAGCGCCAGCTGGCTCACGCGATCGAGCATGCGGGCCTTGGGCGCCGGGAAATGACGCGCCGCGTCGAAATCCACCGGCGCGCCCACGCGCGCGGCGAGGCGCTGCGGATAGCGCGACTGCAGCCGGCGCACGCCCGAGCGCGCCTCGAGGAGGGCCGCGAAGAAAGTCGCGGGGTCGTTTCCGAGCGGGGCGACGACCCCGATCCCGGTGACGGCGACCGGCTTCAAGCCGGGTCCCGGGGTTTCCCGGCGACCAGCGTGTCGATGTAGGCCGCGAGATCGCCGAACGTCTTCAGGCGCGACTTGAGCTCGGCATGCTCGGCCGGCACCGCGATCTTGAACTCGTCCTCCACGCAGAAAAGGATCTCGATCATGCGCAGCGAGTCGATCTCGAGGCTCTCGAGCGTCGCCTCGGCCTGCAACGCGGCCGGCGCGAGGTCGAAGTCGCGCGCGAGGAGTGCGCGCAGCCTTTCGGCGGTGCTCACGTCGGCGCCTGCGCGTGGCGCGGTGCGCGCGCCTTTCCGCTCCAGCGCGCGCCCCAGGTGAGGATCCCCGGGACTCCGCGCATCGCGGCCACACTCACCGCCGCGGTTGCGGGCGAAGTGGTGAGTGTCGCGAACACCGACGAGGCGCGCACGCGGTTGGCGAAATTCTCGCGCCAACCCCGTGCGTAGCGCTCGCCGGCTTCGATCACCGCGGCCTGCGAAAATTCGCCGGCCTGCGCGAGGCACCGCGCCATCACCCAGCCTGACTGGATCGCCATGCTGATGCCCTCCGCGACCAGGGGATGCGCTTCGCCGGCGGCGTTGCCTACGGTGAACACGCGACCGCGGGCGAGGCTGCGCACGCCCGGGCGAATCGGGCCCGCCGAAAGCCACGGCGCTTCCCGGCGCGCGCCTTCCAGGGCCGCGCGCACGCCGCGCGTCGATTCGATCACGTGCATGAGCAGCGCCTCGCCCGCGGCGAGGCCGCGATGCGCGCCGCGGCAGCGGCGCAGCGCATCGCGGCGCACGCAGCAGGAAAAGCTGGTGCGCGCGCCTCCCGCGTGGACCAGGCCGCCGTAGCCGCCTGGAAAAATCACCAGCGGCATCAGGCCGGCCGTCAGTCGCGATCCGAGGAAGTGGGCCTTGAAGCCGAGCAGGTCGGCCGCGCCGTGGCGCATGCCGCGCGCCTGGGTGGGAAGCTCGCCCCGCTCCCAGGAGCCATGGGCCGCCACCACCACGCGGGCCCCGATCGTACGAGTGGCGCCGTGGCGGTCGGAAATCGTGATGCGGCACCCCTCGGAGTCTTCCTCGAGGCCCAGGGCCGACCACGGCTGCAGGAGCTCGGCGCCGGCGCGCGCGGCGGCTTCCAGCAACGCCAGATCGAGATGCTCGCGGCCGATCGCGCGCCCCCAGGCGTCGGCGCCGGCCGGGGCGGGCATCGCGGCGTCGACGATCACATCGCCTGCGAAGAGCCCGACGCGGCGCACCGGGGGCCCGGCGAACTGCTGCAGGCCGGACGCCACGCCCAGCTCGCGCAGCAGCGGCCAGGTGGTGGCGGAGATGAATTCCCCGCACACCTTGCGGCGCGGAAACGCCGCCTTCTCCACGACGGCCACGCTCAACCCCGCACGGGCAAGGGCCAGCGCCGAGGTCGCCCCGGCGGGACCGCCGCCGATCACCACGGCGTCGAAGTCGCCGCTCATGCCCGGCGCGCCACGAAACAATGGCTGAAGAGGCCGCGCGAGCGCTCCTCGAGAATCCAGCCGCCGCCCGCCGGCCACATCGCGCCCAGCTCGCGCCCTGCGAACCCCGCGCGCACGCTCGCCACGGCGTCGTGACGGGTGACGTCGTTGCATCCGACGAGCCCGAGCAGGTGCGAGCCCGCGAGCGCCACGCGCGATCGGCGCGGCTCGCACGCGATGAAGCAACGCGCCCGCGCTGCGACCAGCTCCAGCAGCTCGGCAAGCCGCGGGCCGTCGAAGTGGTGCAGGAAGAGGTTCGCGACGATCGCATCGAAGCGCGCGGGGGGAATGCCCCGCAGCCAATCGAACACGTCGCCGCATTCTGCGCGCGCCGTCCACCCGGCCCGCTCGAACTCACCGACGGTTGCTGCCGTCACGATGTCCTGGCGATCGAGCAGCGTCACCTGTGCTCCGCGTCCCGCGGGGGCGAGGGCACGCGCCACCCTCAGGGCGAAGGCGCCGTCGCCCGCGCCGATCTCGGCCAGCGCCGCGATGCCGAAGGGCGCGGCGCGTCGCAGCTCGCGCGCCACGATGCCCGCGTTGTCCATGAGGGCGTTCACGCGCCGCAAGTCGCGGCGCGAGCGCATCGCGCGCGGGTCGTCGGCAGGCAGCTCGTCGAGCCACTCGGGTTCGACCTGGCGTAGCGTTGCCGCCATCACGCGACCTCGAGCAGCGCGCCGTGGCAGCTGAATCCCGCGCCGAACGACGACATCCACCAGAGACCCCCGGCCTGGCGCCCGCGCAGCGCCTGCTGCAGCACGAACAGCACGAAGGGGCTGCTCAGGTTGCCGTACTGGCTCAGCACCGCGGCGCTGCTGCGCACGTCGTCTTGCGCGAGGCCGAGTCGCGATTGCAGCTCCTCAAGCACGCGGCGGCCGCCGGCATGCATCACCCAGCCGCGAACGTCGGCCTGCGCGAGCCCCTCGGCCGCGAGCGCCTGGTCGAGGACACGGCGCGCATAGTCGGCGGCGAGCTTCGGCACCGGCAGCGTGAGGATGTTGCGCAGCATGCCGCCGCGCTGCTCGAAACGCAGTGCATCGCGATGCTGTGGCGCATGCAGCGACGCGCCCGATTTCCACTTCACGCTGCGCGCACCGCTCTTCGGCGCTTTCCCGAGCACCGCCGCGCCGGCGCCGTCCCCGAAGAGGCAGGCGCTCACCAGCACGCCCAGGTCGTCATCGAGGTAGAAGGCCGCGCTGCAGACTTCCACGCACACCGACAGGACGCGCTCCGCGCGCCCCGAGGCGATCAGCACCTCCGCGATCCGCAGGTTCGGGAGCGCGGCGCCGCACCCTTGGCCCACCAGGTCCAGGTGGACCGTGTCGGGCCGCAGCCCCAGCGCCTCTGCGACATAGCTGGTGAGGCCCGGGCAGAGGTAGCCGGTACAGGTGCTCACCACCACCGCGTCGATCTCGCCCGGCCCCACGGAGGCGTCGGCGAGCGCGCTGCGCGCGGCCTGGGAAGCGAGCGCGGGCGCATGCTTCGCGAAGCGCCGGTGGAGCGTATCGGGATCGAGGTCGAAGCCCTCGTCGAGGTTGTCGAGCGCGAGCGAGCGGCGCTCGATGCCGTTGTCGTGGTTGAGGATGCCCTGCAGGATCGCGCGCGTGCGCGGCGTGATCTCCGCGCGCGCGGCCCTCTGCAACGCTTCCCAACATTCGCGCTGGGTAAAGCTTCGGGGGGGAACCGCAGTGCCCAGGCCGGTGATGAACATCAGACCCTCAGAAGGAGTACGACGCGTCGATCCCGGCCAGCCAGTTGCGCCCCGGCGCGGGCTCGAAGAAGCGGCTGCGCGCCTCGGCCACGATCACCGAGCCGGCATAGCGACGATCCGAGACGTTGTCGACCCGCAGGAACTGCCGGAACCGCCAGGCTCCGGGACGCTGCTCGAACCCCAAGCGTACAGCACCGATGGTGTAAGCCGTCGCCGCGTCGGAGTTGGCCTCGTTCACGTACACCCTCGCCACGTGCCGCAGCTCGACCCCCGCATGGAACCCGCTACCCGGGTTCCGCCACACCGCCTCGGCAAACAGCACCGAGCGCGGGACCCCGGGGAGCTTGCGCCCCGCGGGAATCTCGGCGCCGCCGGAAGTGAATGCTTCGGTAAAGCGCGCGTTGAGGCCGGTGTAGGCAAGGCTCGCCTCGAATCCTCCCGCGAAGCGCGCGTCGATCGCGGCCTCGATGCCGTCGCGCGAGGTTCGCGAGGCGTTCTTGAAATCGGTGCGGCCGCCGGCCGAGGCGTTGGTCACGATCTCGTCGCGCGTCTCGATGTGAAAGAGCGCCACGCTCATGCGCATTGCGCTCGCCGGGCGCGCCTTTGCGCCGACCTCGTAGTGGCGACTTTTCGCCGGCGCGAGCGCGAAGTTCAGACCGGTGGCACCGCCAGGCCGGTAGGCGAGCTCCGCAAAGGTCGGCGTCTCGAATCCGTCGCCAACGTTGGCGTAGAGATGCAGGCGCGGATCGAGCTTGAAGAGCGCGCCCGCCACGGGAGTGGTGCGCGTGTGCGTGATCGTGCCGCTGTCGTCGGGGTTCGGGCCGGCGATGAAATGGTCCTTCGACACAAAGCGCACCTGGCTGCGCCGTGCGCCCCCCGAGACCCCCCACCGCGGCGTGAGCTGCCATTGGGCCTGGACGTAGACATCGGTATTGCTCACCGTGTCGTCCTCGTCGCGCTTCAATGCGCCCGCCGTTCCGGCGGCGTTCACGAAGCCGCGACGGCGCTCTTCGAGGCGGTCGTGCTCGATGCCGAAGCTCACCGTGAGCGGGCGGGCCGCCCCGATGAAGATGTGCGTCCAGCGCAGGCCCGCGCCTCCAAAGGTGCGATCGAGGTCCACCACGCCGCCGGAGCTCAACGGGGTGTCTCCCGCTTGGCTGAGGTACTGCTCGACCTTGCGGTCTCCGAGGTAGACCCGCGCCTGGACGACGTCGCAAGCGGACAGCTCGGCATCCCAGACCGCGCCGCCCTGCGCCTGGCGGATGCTCTTGCGGGTGTCGAAAGTGATCGCGGAGCCGTCGGCCTGGCGCGGGTTGTCCTCGAACTGCGCGCGCGTGAGCCCCAGCGGATCCTGGGTGCCGGGCTGCCGCAACCCGTTCGCGAGCAACGTGAGCCTCCCGGGGCCGAGGGCGAGGCGCAGCTTCGTGTTCCACTGATCGCGCGTCGCCGCGCTGTGGACGCGGTAGCCGTCGGTCTCGAATCGGGAAATATTCGCGATGAGGTTCAGCCCGCCGGATTCACCGCCCACCTGGAGGTTGCCCTTGCGCAAGCCGTCGGAGCCGAAGAAGGCGGCGGCATCGATCACCGGTCGCGCAGGGCCGTCCGCGGTGAATGCCTGCACGACTCCACCCGAGGAGTTGCCGTACAAGCTTGCGAAGGGCCCCCGCAGGACTTCGATGCGGTCGGCGGTGGCGAGATCGAAGGTCGCCGCCTGGCCTTGCCCATCGGGCATCGTGGCGGGAATGCCGTCCGTGATGAGGCGCACGCCGCGCACACCGAACGTGGCTCGGCCGCCGAAGCCACGCGAGGAAATCTGCAGGTCCTGCGAATAGTTCTGGCGGTTCTGAACCACGATTCCCGGAACGCGATTGAGCGCCTCGGAGAGGTTCACCTGCGGATTGTCCTCTCGGATAACGCGCGCATCGACCGAGTCGATGGCGGCGGGAACGTCATATCCCGCCTGCGGGGTGCGCGTGGCGGTGACGACCACGGTTTCCTGCTGCGCCCAGGCTGCGGCGGCGGACAATCCGAAAAGCACGGCGATGCATTTCACGGGTCGGGGGGCGGCCATGGGGCGCTCAGTCCAGGTTCGCGATGTAGTGGGCGAGGTTTTCGATGTCATCGTCGGATAACGTGCCGGCGACACTCGTCATGCTGCCTGCGTCGTTGGTACGGCGCCTTGCCTTGAAATCCTGCAGCTGCTTGCGGATGTAGTCGGGGTGCTGACCGGCCACGCGCGGAATCTCGTTCTGCCCGACGAAGCCGCCAAGATGGCACATGGGGCATAGAACCGCATCGGAGATCTTCTTGCCCGCCTGCACTCGCGCCGCTTCGGCCTTGAAGCCCACGGACTTGGGCTTCTGGGCCGCGAAGAAATTGCCCAGCGCGATCATCTCGTCGCGCGATAGGGCGGCGGCGAACGGCGTCATCACGACATCTGTGCGGCGCCCTTCCTTGAAATCCTTCAGCTGGATGTAGATGTAGCGCCAAGTCTGGCCCGCGAGGATGGGAAATACCGGGGACTGCGAGTTTCCATCGGCGCCGTGGCAGGCGAAGCAGGGGCTTGCGAGAGTGCCGGCTGCATCTTGCCCCGGGGCGTGGTGAGCGAATGAAAGGATCGCGGCGCCTGATAGCGCCGCGATCCACTGCTTGCGGGGCATCGTTCGCGCGGTCTATGGCAGCGTGAAAACGAATACGCTGTTTCCGCGCTTGGAGTCGATCTGGTTGTTCCCGCCCGCGGCGACAGCGACGTACTGCCGCCCGTTCACCATGTACGAGACCGCCGGTGCATTGACTCCCGCGCCGCAGTTGTATTTCCATAGCTCCTTGCCAGTCTTCGAGTCGAAGGCCTTGAACCAGCCGTTCGCTTCGCCGTTGAAGACCAGGTTGCCGGCCGTGGCGAGCACACCCCCGATGAGCGGTTGCGGTGTCTTGTGTGACCATGCCACCTTGCCCGTATCGAGGTTGACCGCGACCAGCTTGCCCCACTGCTCCTCGGCGGGAATCGTCTTGAAGGCGCCTCCCAGCCAGAGCTTGCCGCCGGGATACGGCGACTCATCGACGTGATAGGTCATCGGCTGGTGGAGGTTGGCCGCGTAGGCCAAGCGCGACTTCGGGTCCACCGCCATCGGAGACCATTCGACGCCCCCGTTGGCCCCCGGCAGCATGCGGGCGCCCGCCTTGGTGGGCAGCACCCACATGTTTTCCTGGGGAATCATCGCTTCCGAGAAGCGGATCAGCTTGCCCGTGTTGCGCTCGTGCACGTAGATGTGGCCGGTCTTGCCACCGTGGATCACCACGTCGACGAGTTTTCCGGATGCGTCCTTCGCCTGGGTCAGGATCGCCGGGCTTACGGCGTCGAGATCCCACACGTCATGGGCGATGTACTGGAAATGCCACTTGTACGCACCCGTGTCCAGGTCGACCGCGATCATCGAGTTGGTGTAGAGGTTGTCTCCCGGGCGGATCGCGCCGTACAGGTCGGGCGACGGGTTGCCCGCCAGCATGAACACCAGCCGGGTCTTGCGGTCGATCGCCGGAGTCATCCACACGCCACCCCCAAGGGTCTTGTAGAACGAGCTGTCCTTGGCGAACGCCGCCTTCTCCGCGGGGATGTCGCGATGCATGTCTCGCCCGGTCGCATCCTTCGGGTCCCACACGCCTTCGTGGCCCTTCTCGGGGATCGAATAGAACGTCCAGAGGAGCTTGCCGTCCTTGGCGTCGAACGCCTTGAGGAATCCGCGCACGCCGTACTCGCCTCCATTGGTCCCGATCAACACCTTGCCGTCGGCGACCGCGGGCGCCATCGTTTCCGAATACCCCTTTTCCGGGTCTTCAATCTGCGTTTCCCAGAGCAGCTTGCCGGTCTTCGCGTCGAGCGCGACCAGCTTCGCGTCGATCGTGCCCATGAACAGCTTGCCGCCCTCGATCGCCACGCCGCGGTTGTTGTTGCCGCAGCAAACCGTCACGATGGGTCCCAGCTTGTGCTTGTAGTGCCAGAACTCCTCCCCCGTCGCCGCGTCGATTGCGTAGACGTGGTTGAACGACGTGGTCAGGAACATGACGCCGTCGACCACGATCGGCGCGGTTTCCATCGACTCGAGGACCGCGGTCTGGAATACGAATGCCGGACGCAGCTTGGCGACGTTTCCGGCGTTTACGGAGCTGCCCGGATAGTAGCGGGTCTGCTCGTAGCTGCCGTTGGAATGGATCCAGTTCTTCGCATCCTTGCCGGCCGCATCCAGCATGCCCTGCGTGATCGCCGTGACCTTGGCGAGCGGCTTCGCCGTAGTCGTCGCCGCGCCTCCGGTGACTTCCTGCGCTGCGGAGGGTGCCGCGAAGGCCATGCAAACGACCGACGATACGAGCAGTCGAGCGTGGAAATTGAATCGAATCATGGTGGGCTCCTGCATCTTGTTGATTGTCATTCCGGGGGCGCGGGCGGACGGCCATGCTCCTGGCCATCGCAGGGCGGTGGAGCATCGGTTATATTCCGAATCGAGCGCAGCGGCAAATTTCCGCCTTTGTGCGCTGCAGCAACCCGACGACTCGACCGAGACCCGATATGACGCCCCAGTTGTTCCTCGCTACGGCGATGTCCCTCGCGGCACTCGCGTCGAACGCCGCCGAAAGCGACCTTTCGGTCAATGCGCGCCTTTTGCTTGCGGCGCGTAGCTCCGATCACGTGGCGCTGGAGCGCTCTCTCAAGGCGGGCGCATCGGCCAACGCGCGCAACCGGATCGGCGAGACCGTGCTCCTCATCGCGCTCAAGAAAAATGACCTCGCGATGGTGAAGACGATGCTGGATGCCGGTGCCGACGTGAACATCGCCGGAACCAACGGGGTCACGCCGCTGATGGCAGCGGCCCATGCCGGCCATTCCGCGATCGTCGAGGCGCTGATCGCCCGCGGCGCCATCGTGAATGCCGTCGACCGCATCGGGAAGAATGCCATCACCTATGCCGCGGGAGAAGGCCATGCCGGCGTCGTCCGGCAGCTGCTCGCCAAGGGCGTCGATCCCAACGCCCTCTATCGCAACGGCCTCACGGCGCTCATGTGGGCAGCCGGTTATGGCCGGACCGAGTCGGCCCGCGTGCTGCTCGAGGCGGGCGCGCGAGCCGATCTCAAGGACGACCGCGGCAAGAGCGCAGCGGACATGGCACGCGAAGGCGGGTTTGAGGAAACCGTCAGCCTTCTCGCGGCGCGCAATTAGGGCTGCGGGCGGCCCCATCCCATTCGAGCCAGCAGCCCGTCGCGGTCGATCCAGGAATGCTTGAGGACCCCTGCGAGATGCGCGAGAAACCCCGCGGCGAGCAGCCATGTCGCCCCGTAGTGCACCGTGCTCATGAGCTCCTTCAGGTGCGTCTGCTTGCCCGCCCACGAGGCAAGCGTCACGCCGAAGAAGCGCACCGGATATCCGCTGAACTCCGAGCCCAGGTAGCCGGTGACGGGAAGCAACACGAGCGCGAGGTAGAGGAGCACGTGGTTCCACCGCGCCAACACGGCCTGCCAGCGCGGCATCGCAGGCAAGGCGGGCGGCGGATGGGTCGCACGCCATGCGATCCTCGCCACCATCAGGGTGAAGATCGCGATGCCGATGGACTTGTGGAGATTGAAGGCGCTTGCCCGCGCGCCGGGCGGTTGCTTGGGAATCTCGAGCATCCACCATCCCAGCGCAAACTGGGCGATGGCGATGGCCGCCACGACCCAGTGAAGGGCGATTGCCGGCGTCGTGTAACGATCGGGCCGAACCATGATCCACAGGATAGCCGAAGGAGCCGCCAGTCATGAACCGCCTTGCGGGCGCGATCGCCCTTGCAATGCTCCTCGATTTCCACGTCGTGGCCGCCGCGCCGGTCGCATACGTGTCCAATGAAGGCTCGGCGTCGATCTCCGTGATCGACACGGTCACCGACCGAGTGACGCATACCCTCACCGTGGGCGGCAAGCCCCGGGGCATTGCCGTGTCCGCCGACGGCACGCGCCTTTTCGTGAGCGACCAGACGGGAAATGCCGTGGTCGTGCACGACCTCGCCCGCGGCGCAGTCGTCGCCCGGATCGCGCTCGGCAACTCGCCGGAGGCCATCTATCTCTCCCCCGATGGCCGATGGCTCTCCGCGGCCGTCGAGGAGAACGACGTGGTCGCAATCGTCGACCTCTCGACATTGAGAGTCGCGCGCAGGGTCGCGATGAAGGGCAAGAATCCCGAGCACGCAGTCTGGAGCCCCGACGGAAAATGGATCTACGTGAGCGCCGAGGACGCGGACTCGGTAGACATCATCGACGTGGCGCGCGGCGAGGTGGTGAAATCGTTGGTGGTGGGAGCGCGCCCGCGCGGCATCGGCTTCCTTCCCGACGCAAGCCGCGCTTACGTGGCTGCGGAGAATGCCGACCAGGTCGCCGTGATCGAGGTCGCGACGCAGCGCGTCATCGCGCAGGTCGCGGTGGCAAGCCGATCCAACGGGGTGCTGGTTCATCCGGACGGGAAGCGGGTCTTCATCTCCGCGGGCGGCAAGGGGACGGTCCAGGTACTCGACACCAGCTCCAACAAGGTCGTCGCCGAAGTCGAGGTGGGGCGTCGCCCGTGGAACATGGCGCTGACCCCTGATGGACGAAAGCTGTACGTTGCATGCGGGCGCTCGAACACGGTGGCCGTCGTCGACACCGTGACTTACGTGAAGAGCGGGGAGATCGCGGTCGGGAGTTTGCCGTGGGGCGCCGTGATTCGATAGCGGGCTAACGCAACAAGACTTAATGGAGGAGGTGAGTGATGGCTCGCAACGTTTTCGACAAGCCCGGGGCGAAGATCCGCATCGATGACATTTCCGCGGAGCCCCCCAAGGGGATGACGCGCGAAAAGGCCCAGGAGCGCTTCGTCTCCCTCGGCCAGCAGCTCTTCGAACTCCAGGATGCGATGTTCGGCTCCAAGGTCCACAGCGTCCTGGTGGTCCTGCAGGGCCGCGACGGCGCGGGAAAGGACGGCACCATCAAGCACGTGGTGGGGAATTTGAACCCGCGCGGCGTGAACGTCGTCTCGTTTGGCGTGCCGACCCAGGAGGAGCGCGAGCACGACTTCCTCTGGCGCGTGCATCGCCACGCCCCGCGCCGCGGCGAGTTTTCGATCTTCAACCGCTCGCACTACGAGGACGTGCTGGTGGTGCGGGTGCACGACCTCGTGCCGAAGTCGCTGTGGAAGGAACGCTACGGGCACATCGTCGACTTCGAGGAGCTTCTCGCCGAGCACGGCACCATCGTCCTGAAGTATTTCCTGCACATCACCAACAAGGAGCAGAAGGCGCGGCTCCTCGAGCGCGAGAAGGACAAGAAGACCGCGTGGAAACTCAACCCCAACGACTGGATGGAGCGCGACCACTGGGACGACTACACCCGCGCCTATGAGGACGTGATATCCCGGACCGCGGCGCCCCATGCGCCGTGGACCATCGTCCCGGCGAATTCGAAGTGGTATCGCAACCTGGTGATCGCCGAATCGATCGTCGAGGCGCTGCGCGCGCGGCGCAAGTCGTGGGAGCGCAAGCTCGACGAGATGGGCCGCGCCGGGCGCGCCGGGCTGGACGAGTACCGGGCGCAGCTTTCCGTGAAGGCCGCGCGCCCGAAGGGCTAGGAGGCGAGGAGCCCTTCCTTCTCGACGAAACGGATGACGGTGTCCAGCCCCTGGCCGGTCTTGAGGTTGGTGAACACGAACGGCCTCGTCCCGCGCATCCGCTTCGCGTCCTCGGCCATCACCTCGAGCGAGGCGCCCACCATCGGCGCCAGGTCGATCTTGTTGATCACCAGCAGGTCGGACTTGGTGATGCCGGGCCCGCCCTTGCGCGGGATCTTGTCGCCCGCCGCCACGTCGATCACGTAGAGCGTCAGGTCGGAGAGCTCGGGGCTGAAGGTTGCCGCGAGGTTGTCGCCACCCGACTCGATGAAGATCACCTGGAGCGCCGGAAAACGTCGGGTGAGTCGCGCGACCGCCTCGAGATTGATCGAGGCGTCCTCGCGGATGGCGGTGTGCGGGCAGCCGCCAGTCTCCACGCCAATGATGCGCTCGGGCGCCAGCGCCTCGTTCCTGACCAGGAATTGCGCGTCCTCCTCGGTGTAGATGTCGTTGGTGACCGCGGCGATGTCGTAGGAATCGCGCAGCGCCTTGCATAGCGCCAGCGTGAGCGCCGTCTTGCCGGAGCCCACCGGACCGCCGATGCCGACGCGCAGCGGGGATCGCTCAGCAGCCTGCAACGCATTTCCCCTTGCCGTCGAACTCCATCGTGCGGCCGCTGAGCGCGAGGTGCGGCGTGACACCCTTCAGCAGCTGGGTCAGCGCGGCAGCCCGCGAGGAGGGACGAAGTTTCCCGCCTTCGGTCACGGCCTCGTTGGGATGGCTCAGGATCACGGAAGCGGGCCGGATCAACTCGTTCAACGCCCGTGCGACGGAGTCGTTGGTTCCCGCGCTCAACCCGAGGTTGAACAGCGCGAGATTCGCCCGGTGGTATTCGTTCACCACCGTCTTCATCTCGGTGTGGATGCCGGTGTCACCCGAGAGGTAGGCCGTGAGCCCGTTGGTGAACCTGATGACGAATCCGGTCGGCGGCCCGAGGGCCAACCCGGTTCCATCGGCGGCATGCAGCGCGCGGTGCGCTTCAGAAAGCAGCGACAACGGCACGTTGTTGGCGTGGGACGCGAAAACGACCGTGATTTCCACCCCCTGCGTCGCGCCTGCCGCGCGGGCGGTGAACATGCCACCAAGGTGCGTGTTGGACCGGCACGACTCCGCGACCGGCACTTCGGTCACGTTCGCGCTCTGGGGGCACGGCGTGACCGCCTTGCCGCCGCGGATGCCCGCGATCTTCGCGCCGACGAACGTCCCCATGTCGCTCGTCATCACGATCGCCGCCTTCTTGGCGGCCGCGACCTCGGCGGTCATCGAGTTGGGTCCCGCGGGATCGGACTCGATGGCCGTACAGGTGCCGGCCCCGGGCGACTTGATCTTGCGGTCGCCGAGGTGGTCGCCGTGGGCGTGGCTCAACAGCACGAGGTGGACGTTGCCCAGGCGCGGGTCGTCGGGACCCGTAAGGGTATGTCCCACGTCATAGAGGATCCGCACGCCGGTCGGATCCTCGAAGAGCGTCGCGCGGTCGCTGGCGCACAGTTCGCCCTGGTGGGACCCCAGGGGCGTGATCTTCACGTTCTGGGCCCAGGCCCCCGACGCCGCCAGGACAATGGAAAGCGCGGTAACTGCGAATGCGGTTTTCATTTTTTTCTCTCCTCGGTTCAGGAACGGAAGATGCGGCTGTACTGCGTTTCGTGGCGCGCGGAGCGCAGTGCCAGGCCGGGGGCGAAGTTTCCAAGGTCGTCGTCGCCCAGCGCCGCCGCGCGCTCGGCGGCTGCGGGAATCCGGCCGGCGAGCGCCAGCAGGATGCGCTGGCCATCGGTCTGGCCGAGGGGCACGCACTTCAGGGCGGCGAGCATCTGGTTCTCGATCCATGAGAAGAGATACGCGCAGAGCGCTTCCTGCGGGTCGATGTGCCAATGCGCAATGGCATGCGCATAGACCGTGGGATAGGCTGCTTCGTCCATCGTCGCGTCGCCGACCCCCAGGTCCTTCAACAAATTCCCGAGCGAGTACCCCATCTGCAGGGTCTCGCCGCGCAGCTCGGCGGTCTCGCGGCTGGCGACGAACTCCTCGTTCCATCGGCTCACGGCCTCGCGGTCGTCTGCGGTCCACGCCGCAATCAAGCGCAACAGGATCGGGGCTTCCATCGACGCGATAGAAAGCTCGAGCACGTCGGCGATCCAGGTTTCGGCCGAGCGCGCGTCGGCAACGAGCCCGGCCTCGACCGCCGACTCGAGGCCTTGCGAGTAGCTGTAGGCGCCGACGGGCAGCGAAGGACTGGCGAGCTGGAGGAGGCGAAGGTTCACCGATGTTCTCCCTCTCCCTCGGGCCCCTGAGAAGTGGAACGTGGGGAGGGAGAGGGCCGGGGTGAGGGTCCAAATTCGTGGATCCGGCCGCCGTGGCCCGACTCGTTGTCGTGGTGGTGGGCGTGCGCCCCGTAGGCGCCGGCTTCGGGCTCGAAGGCCTCCTCGAGTGCCGTGAGCCGGGCGCCGAGCACTTCGAGCATGCGCGCGAGAACGTGGTCCTCGGCGATGCGCAGCCAGCCGTCGCCCACCTGCACCGGCACGTGGCGGTTGCCGAGGTGATACGCCGCCCGCGCCAACGCCTGCGGCGACTCGCATTCGACGTGCAGCACCTTTTCGGCCGAGGCGACGACCTCGATCACGCGGCCGTCGGAGGCCACCACCCAGTCACCGCCGCGCAGCACCTGGCCGCGCGGCAGCTCGATCGCCACCTCCTCGCCCGAGACCAGCGTGGCGCGCTGGCGGCTTTTCCGGCGGCGCTCGAACGGCAGTTTCAATTGGTCGCCGGTGGCCTTCGTGCCGTACTGGTCGTGGGGACGGACCGGAAGGCGTGCTCGGATCTCGATCATGGGCGCTCGCCTAGAAAAGGAAGTAGCGCTGCGCCATCGGCAGCTCTCTCGCCGGCTCGCATGTGAGCAACTCACCGTCGGCGCGCACTTCGTAGGTCTCGGGATCCACCTCGAGCTTCGGCATCCACGCGTTGTGAATCATGTCCTTCTTGCCGAGGCTGCGCGTGTTGCGCACCGCCTCCAGCGGGCGGGCGAGGCCCAGGCCCTGCACGGCGGGGTTGGCGAGTGCCGCCTGCGAGACGAAGGTGACCGACGTGCGCAGCCCGCCGCCGAAGGCGCCGAACATCGGCCGGTAATGCACCGGCTGCGGCGTGGGAATCGAGGCGTTGGGATCGCCCATCGCCGCGGCGGCGATCATGCCGCCCTTGATGATGAGCGTGGGCTTCACGCCGAAGAAGGCCGGCTTCCACAGCACCAGGTCGGCGATCTTGCCGGCCTCGATCGAGCCGACGGCGTGCGCGATGCCGTGCGCGATCGCAGGGTTGATCGTGTACTTGGCGATGTAGCGCTTTACGCGCGCATTGTCGTGGCCCGTGGGATCGCCCTTCAGCGCACCGCGCTGCACCCTCATCTTGTGCGCCGTCTGCCAGGTGCGGATGATCACCTCGCCCACGCGGCCCATCGCCTGCGAGTCCGACGACATCATCGAGAAGGCACCCAGGTCGTGCAGGATGTCCTCGGCCGCGATCGTCTCCCGGCGGATGCGCGACTCGGCGAACGCCACGTCCTCGGCGATGGCGGGGTCGAGGTGGTGGCACACCATCAGCATGTCGAGGTGCTCGGCGATCGTGTTCACGGTGTAGGGGCGCGTCGGATTCGTCGACGACGGCAGCACGTTGGGCAGCGCCGCGACCTTGATGATGTCGGGGGCGTGGCCGCCGCCTGCACCCTCGGTGTGATAGGTGTGGATGGTGCGGCCCTTGAAGGCCGCGACACTCGCTTCCACGAAGCCCGACTCGTTCAGCGTGTCGGTGTGGATGGCGACCTGGACATCCATCGCGTCGGCGACCGCGAGGCAATTGTCGATCGCGGCCGGCGTGGTGCCCCAGTCCTCGTGCAATTTCAGGCCGATCGCGCCCGCTTCCACCTGCTCCCGCAGCGGCGCCGGCAGGCTCGCATTGCCCTTGCCGAGGAAGCCGAGGTTCATCGGGAACGCCTCGGCCGCGCACAGCATCGCGTGCATGTGCCACGGGCCCGGCGTACAGGTCGTGGCGAACGTGCCGGTCGCGGGCCCGGTGCCGCCGCCCAGCATCGTGGTCACGCCCGACATGAGCGCCTCGTCGATCTGCTGCGGGCAGATGAAGTGGATGTGGCTGTCGATGCCGCCCGCCGTGAGGATCATGCCCTCGCCCGCGATCACCTCGCTGCCCGCACCGATGGGGATCGTGACGCCGGGCTGGATGTCGGGGTTGCCTGCCTTGCCGATCTTCCAGATGCGCCCGCCCTTCAACCCCACGTCGGCCTTGACGATGCCCCAATGGTCGACGATCAGCGCGTTGGTGATGACGGTGTCGGCGACTTCGGCGGACATCCGCTGCCCCTGGCCCAGGCCGTCGCGGATGACCTTGCCGCCGCCGAACTTCACCTCCTCGCCGTAGGTGGTGAAGTCCTTCTCCACCTGGATCCAGAGCTCGGTGTCGGCGAGCCGCACGCGGTCGCCCGTCGTCGGGCCGAACATCTCGGCGTAGGCCTGGCGAGAGATCTTCGTCACGGCGTGCTCGCCTCCGTCATTTCAGCTTGCCCATCACCTTGCCCTGGAAGCCGTACACCACGCGATCGCCGGCGAGCGCGACCAGCTCGACGGTGCGCGACTGGCCCGGCTCGAAACGCACCGCGGTGCCGGCGGCGATGTTCAGCCGGAACCCATACGCGGCCTTGCGCTCGAAGCCGAGGGCGTCGTTGGCCTCGAAGAAGTGGTAATGCGAGCCCACCTGGATGGGACGGTCGCCCGTGTTGGTCACCTCGACCGTGACCTTCTTGCGGCCCTTGTTGAGCTCGATGTCGCCGGCAGCCACCTTCATCTCGCCAGGAATCATGGTCGCCTCAGACGATGGGATGGTGGACGGTGACGAGCTTGGTGCCGTCGGGAAACGTGCCCTCGACCTGGATCTCGGGGATCATCTCGGCGACACCCTCCATCACGTCGTCGCGGGTGAGGAGGGTTGCCCCATAACCCATCAGGTCGGAGACGCTGCGCCCGTCGCGCACGCCCTCGAGGATCGCCGCGGTAATGAACGCCACCGCCTCGGGATAGTTGAGCTTCAGGCCGCGCGCGCGGCGGCGCTCGGCCAGCAGCGCGGCGGTGAAGATCAACAGCTTGTCCTTCTCCCTCGGCGTGAGCTCCATCGCGTGCCCGTCAGGTGCGCCAGATGCGCGGCTCGACCGCTTCGCGCCCCAGCACCGGCAGGCGCAGCCGCTTCCAGATCGCGATGAAGTGATCGCGCGCCGCCTCGGTCGAGTCCCCGCGGTAGCGCGCGATGAGAAGTCCCGGCAGCCGCGTGACGGACGCCTCGCCGCTGCGCGGCCGCGCCTCGCGGCACGCCGCGAGCCACTCATCCTCGATCGCGGGCGCGGCGACGAGCATTGTCGCGAAGACCGCATGGCCCCCGAGCCCTGCTTCGGACGCGGCCGCGCGTGATCCGGGCTCGATCCGCCCGCGTTCCATCCACGCAAGGCGTCCCGCGCGCACCACGCGCGACCCGATGCGAAGCCGCCCGCGCTCGAAGCGCTCGCCGGCGCCGGTCCGCCCGAGGCAGGCGATGTCCCAGGCGATCATCCGCGCGTCGTGCGCGAGTGTCGCTTCCCAGCGAAGGTCCGCGAGCGCGCCGTCGTACACGATGGCTTCCTGCGGCAGCCATTCGATCGTGCTGCCCGCAGCGGCGTCGAGGCGTATCCGCTGCGTCGCCCAGCTACCTGCCGATCGATACCATTTTGCGGCGCCCGGGGTGGTCAGCAACGCGTGGGAGTTTTCGCCGGCGGCAACGCCGATCACCAGCTCGTCGCCTCCAGCAATGCCGCCCGGAGGATGCACGACGATCGCGTGGCAGACCGCGGGACCCTCGGGATGCAGCGCCTTCTGGACCACGAGGGGGCCATCGTGGCGTCGCGACGCGAGCACGCTGCGTTCCCCCCGGCGCTCGAACGCGAGCGCAAGGTGCGCCCTCCAACCCGCGCCGGAATCGGTGACGGACCCTGAATCGGCCGGGAATCCGGTGGCGTCCCTGAGCATGGCCCAATCATACTGCGAGCATTCCGCGCACGTTGTCGCGGTCCATGTGGGCGCCCTCGCCGCGCGCGACGATCTCACCGCGCTGCATCACGAGGTACTGGTCGGCGAGCGATCGCGCGAAATCGTAGTACTGCTCGACCAGCAGGATCGCGAGCTCGCCGGTGGCGGCGAGCGCGTGGATCGCGCGCTCGATGTCCTTGATGATCGACGGCTGGATGCCTTCGGTGGGTTCGTCGAGGATCAGGAGCCGGGGGGCCATCGCGAGCGCGCGGCCGATGGCGAGCTGCTGCTGCTGCCCGCCTGAGAGGTCGCCGCCGCGCCTGCGCATCATCTGCCTGAGGACCGGGAACATCTCGAAGATCCTTGCCGGCACCTCCGCCCCGCGCGCTCGCGTGGCGAGCCCCATCTCGAGATTCTCCTGGACGGTGAGCCGCGGAAAGATTTCGCGCCCCTGCGGCACGTAGCCGATGCCCGCGCGCGCGCGCTCGTCGGGCCGCGCGTGCGTGAGGTCGCGGCCGGCGAAAGTCACGCTTCCGGATTTCGCGGGCACGAGGCCCATGAGCGTACGCAGGAGCGTCGTCTTCCCGACCCCGTTGCGTCCCATCAGCACCGTCACCTGCCCGATGGCGAGCTCGAAGCTCACGTCGCGCAGGATGTGGCTGCCGCCGTAGTATTGGTTGAGATTCGCGACCGTCAGCACTTCATCTCCCCAGGTATACCTCGACGACCCGCTGATCGTTCTGCACCGTGTCGAGGTTTCCCTCGGCGAGAACCGAGCCTTCGTGCAGCACCGTGACCTTGGCTGCGATCCGCGCGATGAACGCCATGTCGTGCTCGACCACGACCAGCGAGTGCTCGCCGGCGAGCGACAGGAAGAGCTCGGCGGTGCGTTCGGTCTCCTCGTCGCTCATGCCGGCCACCGGCTCGTCGAGCAGCAGCAGCTGCGGCTCCTGCATCAGCAGCATGCCGATCTCGAGCCACTGCTTCTGGCCATGGGACAGGAGCCCCGCTTCGCGCTCGCGGCTGTCCAGCAGCCGGATGCGCTCGAGGGTGGCGGCGATATGGTCGCGTTCCGCGCCGCTCAGCTGCGCGAAGAGGGTGCGGCGCACGCGCTTGTCGGCCTTCATCGCGAGCTCGAGGTTCTCGAACACCGAGTGGTGCTCGAAGATCGTCGGCTTCTGGAACTTGCGGCCGATGCCGGCGTGGGCGATCTGGGCTTCGGTCAGGCGCGCGAGGTCGATGGTCTGGCCGAAGAAGGCGCGGCCCGAATCCGGGCGCGTCTTGCCGGTGATCACGTCCATCATCGTGGTCTTGCCCGCGCCATTCGGGCCGATCACGCAGCGCAGCTCGCCCGCATCGATCGCGAGCGAGAGGTTGTTCAGCGCCTTGAAGCCGTCGAAACTGACCGAGATGTCCTCGAGGTACAGGACCACCCCGTGGGACAGGTCGAGCTGCGAGAGGTCATCCGGATGCCCGACCTCCGGGCCGCGGTCCGCGGCAGCAGCCGGTCCGCGGCGCTCGTTCAGCGCCGAGGGCCACCAGGGCCAGGGGCGATGGTCGGGGTTGGTCACGGGAAGCTCCGCCATCTTCACCGGCGCCATTTCCTCACCAGGCCCACCACCCCGTGCGGCAGGTAGAGCGTCACCAGGATGAAGATGAGGCCCAGCACGTAGAGCCAATACTCGGGCATCGCCACCGTGAAGATGCTCTTGGCGCCGTTCACCAGGCCCGCGCCGATGATCGGGCCCACGAGCGTGCCGCGCCCGCCCACCGCCGCCCAGATGGCGATCTCGATCGAGTTCGCGGGCGACATCTCGCTCGGGTTGATGATGCCGACCTGGGGCACGTAGAGCGCGCCGGCGATGCCGCAAAGCACCGCCGAGAGCGTCCACACGAAGAGCTTGTACCAGAGCGTGTCGTAGCCGCAGAACATGACGCGCGCCTCCGCGTCGCGGATCGCGGCGAGCACGCGGCCGAACTTCGAGGTCACCAGCCAGCGTCCCAGAAGGAGCGTGGCGATCAGCGTCGCCCCCGTGATCGCGAAGAGCGCCATGCGCGTCTCCGGGGTGGCGATCGGGATGCCGAGGAAGCGCTTGAAGTCGGTGAAGCCGTTGTTCCCGCCGAATCCGGTCGCGTTGCGGAAGAAGAGGAGCATCGCGGCGAAGGTGAGCGCCTGCGTGATGATCGAGAAGTAGACGCCCTTCACGCGCGAGCGGAAGGCGAAATAGCCGAAGACGAACGCGAGCAGTCCCGGCACCGCGACCACCAGGAAAATCGCCCACAGGAAGCTGTCGGAGTTCCACCATGCCCAGGGAAACTCCTTCCAGTCGAGGAACACCATGAAGTCGGGCATGTCCATGCGGTACTGGCCGTCGGCGCCGATCTGGCGCATCAGGTACATGCCGAACGCATATCCTCCGAGGGCGAAGAAGAGCCCGTGTCCGAGCGAGAGGATGCCGGCGTATCCCCACGCCAGGTCCATGGCGATCGCCACGATCATGAAACACATGATCTTGCCGCCGAGCGTCACGCCGAACGCCGAGACGTGGAACGCGCTGTCGGGAGGCACCACGAGATTGAGGACCGGGAACAGGACGAACACCACGGCTGCCGCGGCCGTGATCGCGGCCCACCCCTTCGGTCCATACAACCGGTAAATTGGACCCCCGCCTGCGCGGGGGTGACCGCTGCTCATGCCTCCACCGCCCGGCCCTTGAGCGCGAACATGCCCTGCGGGCGCTTCTGGATGAAGACGATGATGAAGACCAGAACCAAGATCTTGGCGATCACCGCGCCCTGCCACGATTCGAGCAGCTTGTTCGCGAAGCCCAGCCCGAGCGCGGCGTACACGGTGCCGGCGAGCTGGCCCACCCCGCCCAGCACCACGACCATGAAGGAGTCGACGATATAGGACTGGCCGAGGTCGGGTCCCACGTTGCCGATCTGCGACAGGGCGCAGCCCGCGAGGCCGGCCAGGCCCGAGCCGAGGCCGAATGCCCAGGCATCCACCCGGGAGGTCGGCACGCCGACGCAGGCGGCCATCGCACGGTTCTGCGTGACCCCGCGCACGAAGAGGCCCAGACGCGTGCGTGCGAGCAAGAGCCCGATCGAGACGAGCACCGCGGCCGCGAACGCGATGATGACGATGCGGCTCCATGGCAGCACCACGCCGGTCAGGATTTCCACGCCTCCCGACATGAACGCGGGATTCTCGACCTGCACGTTCTGCGCGCCGAAGATCGTGCGCACCCCCTGGATCAGCACCAGGCTGATTCCCCAGGTGGCGAGCAGCGTCTCGAGCGGCCGGCCGTAGAGCCGGCGGATGACGCTGCGCTCCAGTGCCATGCCGACGAGTGCCGAGGCGGCAAACGAGGCCGGCACGGCGAACAGCAGGTAGAAGTCGAACGCGCCCGGCGCGTAGGCGCGGAACAGGTTCTGCACCAGGTACGTCGTGTACGCGCCGATCATGATGAGCTCGCCGTGGGCCATGTTGATGACCCCCATCAGCCCGTAGGTAATCGCGAGCCCGAGGGCCGCGAGCAGCAGGATCGAGCCGAGGCTCACCCCCGAGAAGACGAGGCCGGCGAAGTTGGCGCGCGCGAGGCGCGCCTCGACGACCTTGAGGCTCGCCTGGGCCGCGCGGCGCACGTCATCGTCGGCCTCCGACTTGTCGGCGAGCGGCAGCAGCAGCGTCTTGGTGCTCGGGTTGCTCGAGGACGCGAGCAGCTCGATCGCCGCGATGCGCGCGGCCTTGTCACCGCCCTTGATGCCGAGCGTGGCCGCGACCAGCGCGAGGTCGGCCTTGATGCCCGGGTCGGTCTCGCGCTCGTGGGCCTTGCGCACCAGCGGCAGCAACGATTCGTCGGCGCTCGAGCCGAGCTCCTTCACCGCCGCCTGGCGCACGTCGCGCTCGGGCGACAGGAGCCGCAGCGCCGCCATGGCCGACTCGAGCTCGCGGCGAACCCGGTTGTTGACCATCACGTCCTGGCCCTCGAACTTCATCTCGCCGGCGGCGAGCGACTTGAGAAGCGGGAGCGCATCGGCGTCGCCCGTGGCGAGGATCTGGCCGATGGCCTCCACCTTGGCGTCGTTGTCCCCGGATGCGAGCTTCGCAACCAGCGCGGGGTCGATGGCGGCGATCGCGCTGCTCGCGAGCAGCATCAAACCGGCCAACATGGAGCGCAGCGGCATCGATCACCCTTCAAAGCGACAGCGGCGCTTCACGCGCCGCCGTCGGGTTGGCTTACGCCAGGTTCACTGCTTGGCCAGCTTGGGCTTGGCGCCCACGTCCGGCTCGTCCTTCTTCTTGTCGTTGCCGGCGATGAACGGGCTCCACGGCTGCGCCTTCACCGGGCCGGGCGTCTTCCAGACGACGTTGAACTGCCCGTCGGCCGTCACCTCGCCGATGAACACCGGCTTGTGCAGGTGGTGGTTCTTCGCATCCATCGTGGCGGTAAAGCCCGAGGGCGCCTTGAAGGTCTGACCGCCCATCGCGACCACCACCTTGTCGGTATCGAAGCTCTTCGCCTTCTCGACCGCCTGCTTCCACATGTAGACGCCGATGTAAGTCGCTTCCATCGGGTCGTTGGTGAGCGGCTTGTCCTTGTGGCCCGGGAGGCTCTTGGCCTTGGCGTAGGCGGCCCACTTCTTCGTGAACGCGTCGTTGGTCGGGTTCTTCACCGACATGAAGTAGTTCCATGCCGCGAGGTGCCCCACCAGCGGCTTGGTATCCACGCCGCGCAGCTCTTCTTCGCCGACCGAGAACGCCACGACCGGCACGTCGGTCGCCTTCAGGCCCTGGTTGCCGAGCTCCTTGTAGAACGGAACGTTCGAGTCCCCGTTGATGGTCGAGACCACCGCGGTCTTGCCGCCCGCCGAGAATTTCTTCACGTCGGCGACGATGGTCTGGTAGTCGCTGTGGCCGAACGGCGTGTACTTCTCGTCGATGTCCTTGTCCGCGACACCTTTCGACTTGAGGAACGCGCGCAGGATCTTGTTGGTGGTGCGCGGGTACACATAGTCGGTTCCGAGGAGGACCCAGCGCTTGGCGCCGCCGCCGTCCTTGCTCATCAGGTACTCGACCGCGGGGATCGCCTGCTGGTTGGGCGCGGCGCCCGTGTAGAAGACGTTCTTCGACAGCTCTTCGCCCTCGTACTGAACCGGGTAGAACAGCAGGCCGTTCAGTTCCTCGAATACCGGCAGCACCGACTTGCGCGACACCGACGTCCAGCAGCCGAAGACCACCGCGACCTTGTCCTGGGTGATCAGCTGGCGCGCCTTCTCGGCGAAGAGGGGCCAGTTCGACGCGGGATCGACGACCACCGCCTCGATCTTGCTGCCCATCACGCCGCCACTGGCGTTGATCTCCTCGATCGCCATGAGGGCGACGTCCTTGAGGACGGTTTCGCTGATGGCCATGGTGCCGGAGAGCGAATGCAGCACTCCCACCTTGACGGTCTTGGCCTGGGCGGCCACATCGAGCGACGCGAAGCCTGCGTGGAACAGCGCGGCGGTCAGCGCCAGCGCCTTGAAAAATGAGCGACGTTTCATTGGTTTCCTCTTCCCCGGGGGTGAAAAAAATGTTCTCGGGAAGATCCTTAGCGATGTCTGTGCCAGAAGCGGGCTACACCCGATAGGGCACTGATCCGATTGCGGAAAAGGAAACGATGTAGCGCGTCACCGAAGGTGCGATGCGCGAAGACGGTGCAAAGAAAAACGGCGCGCCCTGAATGGGTGCGGTCATGGCCGGAGGGCCAGACTCTAAGAAAGGCAACCGCCGGGCGGCGGTTGTCTGTCAGCCGCTGCGAAGCGGGCTGGTGACCAGCTTGCTGGGGTTCTTCTCGAGCCACTTCTTGATGCGCTGCGCATCGGCCACGCGGGTGAGCTTTCCCCACGAGTCGAGCAGCACGATCACGATCGGCTGGTTGGCGATCATCGCCTGCATCACCAGGCATTTCCCGGACTCGCTGATGTAGCCGGTCTTCGACAGGCCGATCTGCCAGTCGGAGCCGCGTACCAGCGCGTTGGTGTTCACGAACGAGAGCTTGCGCTTCGAGTCGGGCAGCGTCACGTCGACGGCGCCGGTGGTCGAATACTCGCGGATCAGGTTGTACTTCGAAGCTTCCGCCACGAGCTTGCCGAGATCCGCCGGGTTCGAGACGTTGCCCGGAGCCAGGCCCGAGGAGTCGACGAAATGGGTGGCGTTCATGCCGATCAGGCGCGCTTTCGCGTTCATCGCGGCCACGAACGCCGGCAGCCCGCCCGGATAGTTGCGGCCGAGCGCGGAGGCGGCGCGGTTGTCGCTCGCCATCAGCGCGAGCCGCAGCAGGTCGTCGCGGCGGAAATGCTGGCCGACCGGCAGCCGCGAGCGGCTGTTCTTCACCAGGTCGATGTCGTCGTCGTTGATCTGGAGCGCCTCGTCGAGCGAGAGCTTGGCGTCGACCACCACCATTGCGGTCATGAGCTTCGTGATCGACGCGATCGGGGTCGAGTGATCCGCGTTCTTCGAATAAAGGGTATGGCCGGTCGCAGGATCCAGCACCAGCACGCCAGTCGACTTGAGGACCGGGGAGCCGTCCTCGTTGTTGAGCTCGACAACGTGGGAGACCTTGGTAGCGCGCACCTTGGCGGTCGGCTTGTCGGCCGCGACCGCGCCCAGGGAAAGGGCGGCGACGAGAAATGTAGCTACGAGGCGGGTCACAGGGTCAGAATCCTCTGAGGGCAACCGACACCATAGCAAATATAAGGGGTTTGCGGCAACATCTGATCCGGATTCGAAAATTACAACTCAAACATCTGATTCCTAACTGATTCCAATGGATCACACCGGCGGCCACAAACCCCCGAAATTGCCCCATCCGGACACCCTGGCGTTGCACGCCGGGCAGTCCCCGGATCCGGCGACGGGCGCGCGGGCGGTTCCGATCTACCAAACTGCGTCCTTTGTCCTGCCCGACGCGGACACCGCCGCCGCCCTCTTCAACATGGAGGTACCGGGCCACGTCTACTCGCGGCTTTCGAACCCGACGGTCGCGGTCTTCGAGGAGCGCATGGCAGCGCTCGAAGGGGGAGCCGGCGCCATCGCCACGGCAAGCGGGCAGGCGGCGCTCCACCTTGCGCTGGTGACCCTCATGGGCCAGGGCGGGCATGTGGTTTCCTCGGCCAGCCTCTACGGGGGCTCGCACAACCTTCTCGCCTATACCCTGCCCCGCTTCGGCATCACGACCACCTTCGTGCCGTCGCGCGACCTCGATGGCTGGCGCCGGGCGATCCGCCCCGAGACGCGGCTGCTTTTCGGCGAGTCCGTCGGCAACCCCTCGGTCGACGTGCTGGACATCCCCGCCTTGGGCCAGCTCGCAAGTGAGCGCCAGCTTCCGCTGCTGATCGACGCCACCGTGACCACGCCGGTCCTGGGGCGTCCCCTCGAACAGGGGGCCCACCTGGTGGTGCATTCGGCGACCAAGTTCCTGTCGGGTCATGGGGTGGTGATCGGGGGTGTCCTGGTGGATGGCGGGCGGTTCGACTGGTCGGCGGCTGGCAAATTCCCGACCCTCACAGAGCCATACGCGGGTTTTCACGGAATGGTTTTCGCCGAGGAGTCCACCGCTTCGGCTTTCCTGCTGCGCGCACGGCGCGAGGGGCTGCGCGACTTCGGGGCCTGCATGGCACCGATGACCGCCTTCCAGATCCTGCAGGGGATCGAAACCCTGCCGCTGCGCATGTCCCGCCATGTCGACTCCACCGCAAAGATTGCCGAGTACCTGGCTACCCACGAGGCGGTGGAACGCGTCCACCACCCGCACCTCGCCACCCATCCCGATCACGCGCTGGCTGCGCGCCTCTATCCGCGCGGCTGCAGCGCGATCCTGTCCTTCGAGTTGAAGGGCGGACGCGACGCGGGGCGCCGCTTCATCGAGTCGCTCACCCTCTTCTCGCACCTCGCCAACATCGGCGATGCCAAGTCCCTCGTGATCCACCCCGCGAGCACGACTCATTTCCGCATGGATGATCAAGCCCTCGCGGCGGCGGGAATCGGCGGCGGGACGCTTCGCCTGTCCGTGGGCCTCGAGCATCCGGGTGACCTGATCGAGGACCTTGGCCGTGCAATCTACGCATCGCAGAAGGCATGACGCAGTTCATCGTCCAGGGCTATCCGGCCTATGCCTATACCGGCGGCAAGCCCCATGAGCCGCGCGAGCCCGCGATCGTCTTCGTCCATGGCGCGGCTTTCGACCACGGCGTGTGGCAATGGCAATCGCGCTATTTCGCGCACCACGGCTATACGGTGCTCGCGGTCGACCTGCCGGGCCACGGCCGCAGCCCCGGACCCCTGCGAGACTCGATCACGGCGATCGCCGACTGGGTTGCGGCCCTCATCGAGGCGGCGGGCCTCGAGCGCGCGGCGATCGTGGGGCACAGCATGGGCTCGCCGGTCGCGCTCGAGACCGCGGTACGACATCCGCAGCGGGTGTGGAAGGTCGCCGTGATCGGTGCCGCCGCGCCGATGCCGGTAGGCGATGCCTTCATCGCCGCCGCCCGCGACGACTCGCCCGCGGGGCTCGACATGGAGGTGGCGTGGGGGCATGCCCGTGGCGTGCTGCTCGCGCAAAGCCCGGTGCCGGGCACGTCATTGCACGGCGCGAGCCGCGCCCTCAACGCCCGCGCCCACGCCGGCGTCCTGCACACGGACCTCGCGGCGTGCCACGCCTGGCGGCCGCCGATGGACGCGATCCGCGCTCTCAAGGTCCCGACGCTGGTCGTGGCCGGGAAGCGCGACCAGATGACCTCACTCAAGGCCGGCCGTGCGTTGGCCGCCGAGATCCCCGGCGCGAAGCTGGTCACGCTCGACGCGGGACACTCGATGATGTCCGAAGCCCCGCGCGAACTCCTTCAGGCCCTCAAGGAATTCCTTGGGTAATTGCTGGCTGGCGGGCCGGAACACCCTGAAGGTTTTGGGCCGCGTCACTCCCCACCGCCTCCTCTTGCTGCTGTTGCTGAAGTAGCCACATCTCGGCGAACTTGCCGTTGGCGGCGAGGAGCTCGCGGAAGGTGCCGCGCTCGACGATGCGCCCCTGCTCGAGGACCAGGATCTCGTCGGCGTCGACGATGGTGGACAGCCGGTGCGCGATCACGAGCGTGGTGTGGTTGCGCGCGATCTCGGAGAGTTCCGCCTGTATGGCCTTCTCGGTGCGCGAGTCGAGGGCCGAGGTGGCCTCGTCGAACACCAGGATCGGCGGCTGCTTGAGGAGCGTGCGCGCGATCGACACCCGCTGCTTCTCCCCGCCCGAAAGCTTCAGGCCACGCTCGCCCACGGTGGTCTCCCACTTCGCGGGCAGGCGGTCGATGAATTCCGCGATGTGTGCCACGCGGGCGGCGTTCTCGATCTCGGGACGGGTCGCCTCGGGCCGGCCGTAGGCGATGTTGTAGTAGATGGTGTCGTTGAAGAGCACGGTGTCCTGGGGCACCACGCCGATGGCCGCGCGCACGCTCGCCTGGGTCACCTCGCGGATGTCCTGGCCGTCGACGGTGATGCGGCCGCGGCCCACGTCGTAGAAGCGGAACAGCAGCCGCGCGAGCGTCGACTTCCCCGAGCCGCTGGTCCCGACCACCGCGACCTTCTTGCCGGCCGGCACCTCGAAGCTCACGTCCTCGAGGATCGGACGCACGCCGTCGTAGCTGAAGTGCACGTTCTCGAAGCGCATGCCGCCCCCGGCAACCGCCAGCGGCTTCGCCCCGGGCCGGTCCTCGACCTCGCGGTTCTCGGAGAGGAGCCGGAACATCTTCTCCATGTCCACCATCGCCTGCTTGATCTCGCGATACATCACGCCGAGGAAGTTGAGCGGGATGTAGAGCTGGATCAGGAGCGCGTTCACCATCACCAGGTCCCCGAGGGTGAGCTTGCCGGACACGATCCCCTCGGCCGCGCGCCACATGAGGAGCGAGACCGCGAGCGCGATGACGGCGGCCTGCACGCCGTTCAGCAGGCCCAGCGAGGTCTCGCTCGTGACCACCGCGCGCTCGTAGCGCTGCAGGTTCTCGTCGTAGCGCTTCGCCTCGAAGCCCTCGTTGCCGAAATACTTGACGGTCTCGTAGTTGAGGAGCGAATCCACCGCGCGGGTGTTCGCCTTCGAGTCCATCTCGTTCATCTGGCGGCGGTGGTGGGTGCGCCATTCCGAGATCGTGAAGGTGAGCGCGACATACAGCACCAGCGCCGCCACGCTGATCACGCCGAACCACACGTCGAACTGGTAGATGAGCAGCCCCGTCACCAGCGCGATCTCGAGCAGTGTCGGCAACACGCTGAAGACCATGAAGGAGAGCAGCGTCGAGATGCCGCGCGTGCCGCGCTCGATGTCGCGCGTGAGGCCGCCGGTCTGGCGCTCGAGGTGGAAGCGAAGCGACAACGCGTGCAGGTGGTGGAACACTTCGAGGGCGATGCGGCGCATCGCGCGCTGCGCCACCTTGACGAAGACCACGTCGCGCAGCTCGTTGAAGACGGTGCTCGAGACCCGCAGCACGCCATAGGCCGCGAGGAGCGCGACCGGCACCGCCACGATGGCGGCCGGGCCGGTGAGCCCATCGACGATCCGCTTCATGACGAACGGCACGGTGATGTTGGCGAGCTTGGCGCTCACCAGGAAGACGAGTGCCAGCAGCACGCGCCCGCGGAACTCCCAGAGATAAGGCAAAAGCCTGCGGACGACGCTCAGGTCGCCCTGCACGATCGGTGAATTCATGGGTTCGCCATGGTAGCGCGAGCGGTCCCGGCGGCGGATTGCGACGTCGAACATCGAACTTCGTGATCCGTTCGGACCGGGTCGGGCGTCGCGCCGGTCACGAAGCGGGCCCAGTTGGGCGCCTAGCCTAGGAATCGTGACCCGGACCCTCGTCCGGATAGAGGTGACCGATGGCCACGAAGACGCGTCTCCGGATCCTGTTCCAGATCGCGATCGCGCTCGTCGCGCTCGCGGCACCCGCGCTCGAGGCCGCCGTCGCGCGCTCGGTCGCCGACACCGTCCCGGTGAGGGAGGACGCCTCTTACCAGCGGTTGGTGGAGGCCGCGAACGCGGTGGTCGGCGTGAACGTGAAGGCGCTGCCCAACGCCCGCAGCAACGACACCCTCGGCCAGGAGCGCACCGGCTCGGGCGTGCTGATCGGCAAGGACGGCCTGGTGCTCACCATCGGATACCTGATCCTCGAGGCCGACCAGGTCGAGGTGGTCGATTCCCACGGCCAGAAGGTGCCGGCCGCCGTCGTCGCCTACGACCACGCGACCGGCTTCGGGCTGGTCAAGCCGATCACCCGTCTCGCGCCCAAGGCGATCCGCCTCGGGACCGCGATGCCCGTCTCGCAGCTCGACCGGCTCATGATCGTGACCGGCGGCGAGGAGCAGACCATCTCGATCGCGACGGTGGTGTCGAAACGCCAGTTCGCGGGCTACTGGGAATACCTGATCGACGACGCGATCTTCACGTCGCCGCCGCGCCTCGACCACAGCGGCGCCGCGCTCATCAACAAGGAGGGCGAGCTGGTCGGCATCGGCGCCCTCTTCGTGCTCGACGCGCTGACGCCCGGCGAGCGCCTGCCCGGCAACATGTTCGTGCCGGTCGACCTTCTGAAGCCGATCCTCGACGAAATGGTTCGCACCGGCGGGCAGAAGGCCGCGCGCCGTCCGTGGCTCGGCGTGAACTCCCTCGAGGAGGATGGCCGGGTCAAGGTGATGCAGGTGAACCAGGAGAGCCCCGCCGACCGCGCGGGCATCGTCGCCGGCGACATCATCCTGTCGGTCAACGGCGAAGCCGTGGAATCGCTCGAGCGCTTCTACGAGAAGGTCTGGACCCGTGGGCCGGCGGGTGTGGATGTCGTCCTCACCGTGCTGCACGGCCCGACGCTGAGGGATGTGACGGTACGCTCCATCGACCGCCACGAGTTCATGCGCAGAAAACCCGGCATCTAGCGACTCTCATATCATGCGGGCATGAGCCCGCAGCGGCTGCGCCGCATCCTTTACACCGCCGCCTTCCTGCGAGCCCTCGCCATCGGCTTGATGGCGGTCCTGATCGGTCTCTACGCGGCCCGGCTCGGATTCAACGCGGCGCAAATCGGCGTAGTGCTCTCAGCAGCGCTGTGGGGCGCGGCGCTCGCCGCCCTCGTGACGATCCTCCTCGGGCCCAGGCTTTCGCAGCGCGCGCTTCTGGTATCGATGTCGGGCCTGCCGGTGCTGGGCGCGGTGATCCTGTTGTCCACCGAGGCGTTCCCGATACTCGCTGCGGCCGCCTTCGTGGGAATGTTCAACGTGCACGGGCGCGACCGTGGCGCGATCCCGATCCTCGAGCAGGCGCTCCTTCCGGCCACCACCACCGATGAGCGGCGCACGCGTGTCTTCGCCTGGTACAACGTGCTCCTCGACGCGGGCTACGCCATCGGGGGTTTGCTCGCCGCGCTTCCCACGATCCTCGAGGCGTCGATGGGCCTGGCGACCGTCGAGGCGATGCGCCTCGCACTGTCCCTCTTCTGCGTCCTGTATGCAGCGGCCGCGGTGCTCTACTCGCGGCTGCCCGCGAGCCTCCCGGGCGCTGTGCCCGTGGGCCTGCGCAGCCTCTCGCCCGAGTCCAAGCCGATCGTCGCCAAGCTCTCGCTCCTATTCTTCCTGGATTCGTTCGGCGGCGGCTTCATCGGGTCGGCGCTCTTCGCGTATTACTTCGCCGAGCAGTTCCACGCGTCGGCCGCGGCAATCGCGGTGCTGTTCGCCGCGGGCCGGGTGCTCTCGGCGTTCTCCCACCTCGCCGCCGCGTGGCTCGCGAAGCGCATCGGCCTGGTGAACACCATGGTGTACACCCACGTGCCCTCGTGCCTGTTGCTGTTCACGATCGTGGCCGCCGATCGCTTCGAGCTCGCCGCCTTCTTCTTCCTGCTGCGCGAGGCCTTGAACGAGATGGACGTGCCGACGCGCCAGTCGTACCTGATGGCGGTGGTCAGGCCCGAGGAGCGGCTCTCGGC
>JANMYH010000178.1:0-5366 GCA_031381925.1 Burkholderiales bacterium
CCGGTGGCGCTGGTGCAGCGGGTGGTATTGACCGCGGTGCGCGCCCGCGGCACCTGGTCGGCGTTGGTCGACGCCCAGCAGGTGACCCACGGCGCGGCGCTCTCGAGGCCGCGGTAGGGCCCGATCGCGGCGCTGCGAAAACCGCCCGCCTTCAATGCCTCGTAGAACGCCGCCTGCCATGCATCGAGCTGGCGGCCGACTTCCTCGCGCCCCTTGTCGGGCGCGAGCGCGGGCCCCTTGCGCGCGCGCTCGAGGAGCGCTGCGGCATACCGCGCGGGCACGAGGAAGCCCACCTGCTCGCCGTCGAGGCGCTTCGCGACGTTCACCCCGGCCACGCGCCCGTCGCCGGCCGTCACCGGACCGCCGCTCATGCCCGGGTTGATCGCTCCCGAGAAATGGATGCGCTCGTCGTAGCTCTTGTCGACCAGCCCGTTGTAGGTGCCCTCGACGATGGTGAAGCCCAGGTCGAGCGGGTTGCCCATGGCGTAGATGCGCTCGCCCTTGGGCAGGCGCCCGCCGAGCGCGCGCGTGTCGAAGGTGAAGTACGGCAGGTCGGCGCGGTCGATCTTCACCACCGCCAGGTCGTGGGCCACGTCGATCGCCAGGAGCTTGAGCGGCCCCTTGGCGCCATCGGGCGCGAGGTACTCGAGGCGGTAGGTCTTCGGATCGAGCGCGAAGCGCGACACCACGTGATAGTTGGTGATCGCGAATCCGTCGGCGCTCACCAAGAACCCCGAGCCGATGCTGGTCTGGCGCCCGGCGGCGTGCAGCAGCGTGCGGATCTGCACGATGCGCGGCTTGGCGTGGTCGTACACGCGCTCCGCGGTCGTGGAGAGCGGCAGCTGCTGGATTTCGGGGGCTTCGGGCGCCGCGGCGGGTTGTTGCGCGGTGGCGGCGCCCGCCGTCAGTAGCCCGGCTGCGAGCAGGAGATAGCGCACATCGAAAGTCTACCCGCCCGCGCGGGTTACGCGGCCCGCCGGATCGCTTCCCCCGCGCGCGCCTCGATCGCGCGGTGGGCCTGGGCGAGGGATTGCGCCTTGGGAGCGTCGCCCATCGCAAGGCCCTCGGCGTAGACGAAGTCCACCTCGGTGATCCCGAGGAACGCGAGGAAGTCGCGCACGTATCCGGTTTGCGTGTCGCGCGCGGTGCCGGCGTAGAGGCCGCCGCGCGTCGCGAATACCAGCGCGCGCTTGCCGAGGAGCAATCCCACGGGGCCCGTCTCGGTATAGCGGAACGTCACGCCCGCCCGGGCGATGTGGTCGAAATACGCCTTGAGCGTCGAGGGAATCCCGAAGTTGTACATCGGCAGGCCCAGTACCAGCGTGTCGGCCGAGCGCAGCTCCTCGATCAGGGTATCGGAGTACCCCGCGACCGCGTGTTGCTCGGCAGTGCGCTCCCCGGGCTTGGCGAGGAATGCCTGGAAGCGTTCCGCGGTGAGGTGGGGGACCGGATCCCGAGCGAGGTCGCGTTCGATCACGCGACCGTCGGGATTGTCCCGGCGCCATTGCGCGACGTAGCGCGCGGCGAGCTGGCTCGACTGGCCGCCGTCGGAGAAAAGGCTGGACTTGAGGTGCAGGAGCGTCTTCATTCGGGGCCTCTTTTCGGCATTGGATAGACCCATTTGACCCCTTCGTGATTCGATTAAAAAGCGCATAATTTAGCCTAAACCTATCCAATAAATCGATCATGTCGGTGGCCCCCCGGATTACCCTCGAGCAATGGCGCGCCCTCCTGGCTGTGGTGGAGGCGGGCGGCTACGCGCAGGCCGCGCTGCACCTGCACAAGAGCCAGTCGACCGTCACTTACGCGGTGCAGAAGATCCAGAAGCAGCTGGGCGTCGAGGTGTTCGAGCTGCGCGGGCGCAAGGCCGTCCTCACCGACGCGGGCCAGGTTCTCTACCGACGCGCGCGCACGCTCCTCGAGGAGGCGGGAGCGCTCGAGCGCGGGGCCTCGGAAATGGCGCGCGACTGGCAACCGGAGATCCGCATCGCCGTCGAGATCCTGTTTCCCACTTGGTTGCTGCTCGAGAGCCTCGCGGAGTTCGCCGGCGAGCGGCCCGAGACACGCATCGAGGTCTACGAGACCGTGCTCGCAGGCACCGGGGAGCTGCTCACCGACGGGAAGGTCGACTTCGCCATCGGCTCCGAGCATGCGGGCGTCGTCGGCGAGCCGTTGATGCGTGTGAGCTTCGTCGCGGTCGCGCACCCCGACCATGCGCTGCACAAGCTCGGCCGCAAGCTCACCGAGCGCGACCTGCGCCGCCACCGGCGCATCCTGATTCGCGAGAGCGGCGCGTCGCGCAAGCGCGAGGTCGCGGGCGCCGAGCTGCGCTGGACCGTGAGCCACAAGGCAACGTCGATCCGTGCGGTGACCCTCGGCCTCGGCTTCGCGTGGCTGCCCGAGGAGACCATCCTCGCGGAGCTCCGCGACGGCACGCTCAAGCCGCTTCCGCTCGCCGGCGGCAGGGCTTCCGCGCAGCTCTTCCTCGCGTTCTCCGATCCCGAGTTCCCCGGGCGCGACGTGGCGCGGCTCGCCGACATCCTGCGCGCGCGCACGGCAACCGCCTGCCGCACCGCGAAGCGCCGCGCTTGAACGCTCCGCAAACCTTCGACGTCACCGTGATCGGCGCCGGGGCGGCCGGCATGATGTGCGCCGCCACCGCGGGCCAGCGTGGGCGCCGCGTGCTCCTCATCGACCATTACAAGGAGATCGGCGAGAAGATCCGCATCTCCGGGGGCGGGCGCTGCAACTTCACCAACATCCACGCGACGCACCGCGATTTCCTCTCGCGCAACCCCGACTTCTGCCGCTCGGCGCTGGCGCGCTACGCGCCACGCCACTTCGTGGCGCTCGTCGAGAATCACGGCATCGCATACCACGAGAAGACCCTGGGCCAGCTCTTCTGCGACGGGAGCTCGCGCCAGATCATCGACTTGTTGATGGCGGAATGCGCCGCGGGACAAGTCGCCTGGCGCCAACCGTGCGAAGTGCGCGGAATTGCCCGGCGAGGCGAATCCTTCGCGGTGGATACCGCCATGGGCGCGGTCGAGACCCGTGCGGTGGTGGTCGCCACGGGAGGCCTGACGGTCCCGAAGATCGGTGCCACGCCGTTCGCGTACAAGGTCGCGGAGCAGTTTGGGCTCGCGGTGGTCCCGCCCAGGCCCGCGCTTGTGCCGCTGAGCCTCGCCCCCGATCTGCTGTCGATCTACGGCGAGCTCGCCGGCGTCTCGCTCGACTGCGAGGCTGCGTGCGGCACTGGGCGATTCCGCGAAAGCCTCCTCTTCACGCACCGCGGAATCTCAGGCCCCGCGATCCTGCAGGTGTCGTCGTACTGGCAGCAGGCCGGGGCTGCCGAGCCGATTCGCATCAATCTCCTGCCGGGGACGGATGCGCGCGCGTGGTTCACCGCCGAGCGACGCTCGAAGTCGACGCTTGCCACGCTGCTCACCGAGCGGCTCCCGAAGCGCTTCGTGCAGCAATGGACCGAGCGACTCGGCCTGGACGTCGCGCTCGCGCAACTCTCGGATCGCAGCCTCGAAGAGGCGGTCCACGCTCTCACGGCGTGGGACGTGCAGCCCTCCGGAACGCTCGGCTACAACAAGGCCGAGGTCACGCTCGGTGGCGTCGACACGCGCGGCCTGTCGTCGAAGACGATGGAGGCGGCCGATGTGCCGGGCCTCTACTTCATCGGCGAGGGGGTCGACGTGACCGGCCACCTCGGCGGTTTCAACTTCCAGTGGGCCTGGGCCTCGGGCCACGCCGCCGGCGAGGCCGCGTAATGTCACCCTCTCCCTGTTCTCCCTCTCCCTCGGGCGCCCAGGGAGTGGAACGTGGCGTGGGAGAGGGTTGGGGTGGGGTGGCGGCCGGGGAGAGGGTCTACTTGAATCCCGCCGCGCTTCGCTCCGCTTGCGCCAGCGGCCCGGTCAACCGCGCGACGAACGCGGCCGCCGCCTTGGGGTCCGCCGCCTTCGCGCTCACCGCCGCGGAGTAGGTCGTCTCGAGATCGAAGCCGCGCGGCAGGGCCGCGACCAGTTGCAATCCGGGCGTGGCGAGAATCTCGGAGGCCTGGGTGCATCCGATCGGATGGCCGCCGGCCGACGCCATCTCGCGCATGGCCGTGGCGCCGTTGGGAAAGGTACGCAGCCGCGGCTCGAGCACGCCGCGTACGCCCAGCGTGTCGAGGACCTTGATGAAATGGATGCCCGCCGTCGCGCGGGCGGGATCGGGAAAATAGATCGCGTCGGCGGCGAGGAGTGCCTGGCGCAGGACCGCCTCGCCGGAAACGTCGGGCGCGCTGTGGCCCGCGAGCACGCCGATCGCAGTGGCCACGCGCCCCACGTCGGCGACCGAGCCGGCCACCACGCGGCCGTCCCTTGCGAGCGCGTCGACCTGTTTGCGGGTCAGGATCAGGACGTCGCAGGGCTCTCCCGCGTCGAATTTCTCGAGCATCGCGCCGACGGCGCCGAAGCTGCCGGTCACCTCGACCGCAGCCGCGTGTGCCACGGTGCGCACCAGCGCCTGGGCGGCGCCTGCGCTCAGCAGCGCGAGCGTCACTGGTCGGGCTTCGCGCCGGAAATCCTCACGATGCGTTCCCACTTCTCGATGTCATCGCGCATGAAGCGCCCGAATTCCTCGGGATTCATGGCCATCGCCACCGCGCCCTGCTTCGCCCACGCCTCGCGCAGGTCCGCGGCGGCGGTGGCCTTCGTGATCTCGGCGTTGAGCCGGTCGACGATCGGCTTCGGGGTGCCGGCCGGAGCCATGATGCCGAGCCAGATGACGGCCTCGTAGCCGGGGACGCCCGCCTCCGAAACGGTGGGCACCTCGGGCAGTACCGTGGAGCGCCGCTGGCCGGAAGACCCGAGCGCCCTGAGCTTGCCGGCGCGCACGTTCGGCGCCATCGTGGTGATCGCGTCGAACATCATGTGCACCTGTCCACCGAGGATGTCGGTGCGCGCGCCCGAGCTGCCCTTGTAGGGCACGTGCACCAGGTCGACGCCCGCCATCGCCTTGAAGAGCTCCCCGGCCATGTGGTACGGCGTGCCCGGCCCCGACGACGCGTAATTGAGGCTGCCCGGCTTCGACCTGGCGAGCGCGATGAATTCCGCCAGGTTGGAGGCGGGCACCGAGGGATGCACCACCATCAGCAGGTCCGAAGAGTTGATGGGTGCCACGGGGACCAGGTCGCGCAGCAGCTGGTAGGGCTTCTCGCGAAACAGCGACTCGTTCACGGTATGGGTGTTCGACATCATGAGGAGCGTGTAGCCGTCGGGCGCGCTCTTGGCGACGGCGTCGGTGCCGACGATCGCACCCCCGCCGGGGCGATTCTCCACCACGAACGACTGGCCAAGCGCGCCCTGGAGCTT
>JANMYH010000195.1:0-4742 GCA_031381925.1 Burkholderiales bacterium
GCGCCTCTGCGACCGGCTGAAGATCATCGACCACGGGCGCACGCTCGCCGAGGGCGAGCCGCGCGCGCTCATCGCCGGGCACATCGAGCCCGAGGTGGTCGAGGTGTACGGGGAGGGCGTCGAAGCGTGGTTCGCGAGCCACGGGAAGGCGATGAGCGACCGCGCCGAGCTGCACGGCGAGACGGCGTTCTGCTATCTCCGCGATGCCACCGCGGCCATCGAGAACCTGCGCGAGTCGAAGACGCTGCGCTTCCTCCACCGCCGCGCGAACCTCGAGGACCTGTTCCTCAAGCTCACCGGCAGGGAGATGCGCGAGTGATGGGCATCTCGAGGGCGTGGGTCGCGGTGTGGCGGCGCAACTATCTCGTCTGGAAGAAGCTCGCCGCCGAGAGCGTGCTCGGCAACATCATCGAGCCACTCTTCTACCTGGTGGGCTTCGGCATGGGGTTCGGCGCGATGGTGCCCGAGGTCGAGGGCGTCAAGTACATCGCGTTCCTCGCAGGCGGCACGATCTGCTACTCGACCATGCTCGCGGCGTCGTTCGAGGCGCTGTATTCGGGGTTCGCGCGCATGCACGTCCAGCGGACCTGGGAGGGCATCCTCAACGCGCCGGTGAGCCTGGAGGACGTGGTCTTCGCCGAATGGGTGTGGGCTGCCTCGAAGAGCTTCCTGTCGGGCACCGCGGTGCTCATCGTGGCCGCCGCGCTCGGCCTGGGCCAGTCGTGGACGATGCTCCTGATCCTGCCGCTCGCGTTCCTGATCGGCCTCACCTTCGCCGGCATGGGGCTCATCATGACCGCGATGGCGAAGTCATACGACTTCTTCATGTACTGGTTCACGCTGGCACTCACGCCGATGATGCTGCTCTGCGGTGTGTTCTATCCGCTCGCCAACATGCCGGGATGGCTCCAGGCCATCGCCAACGCGCTGCCGCTCACCCACGCAATCGCGTTGGGGCGGCCGCTGCTGCTCGGGCGCTGGCCCGAGTCGCCGGCGGTCCACATCGCGGTCCTCGCCGCCTATGGGGTCGCCGGGTTCCTGGTGGCGCTTGCGATGTTCCGCAAGCGCCTGACCTCCTGAGGGCGGCCGCGCCGCCGTCTAGCGCGCCTTGTAGAACACGTAGTCGGCCTGGTACGTCACGGTCCGCTTCGTGCCGAGGAGGCTGGCATCGCAGGGCTCGGCGGGGGCGATGCCGCCCCGCGTGTCGAGGCGCTGGATGTAGGTGACGCCGCTCATCGAGCCCGTGCCGGTCGCGGGGTTGGCCTGCACCAGTTGCAGCGGTATCGCACCCGCCGCGCCCGGCGCCACGGCGAGCTGCTTGCCCGTGACCTTGCTGCCGTCGCTGGATTCCCACGTCGGCCCGCCGTAATACTTTCCGACCGGCGCGCGGTTGGCGTCGTAGAGGACGGCGTTGGGTCCTGCGAACACCCACTCGTGGCTGCCCGGAATGTTCGCCTTCACGCGGCACTCGTAGGTGAGGTCGCCGGCGCCGACCTGGCGCATGGCCACCTGGTGGCCCGCGGGCACGGCGATCGCGACGGGGACGTCGGGAGCCATCGGCGCAATGGTGCCGCAGGCGGCGAGCACGGCGGCGGAAATGCCCAGGCCGAGGACTGAGATTCTGGTATTCATGGAGGGTCTCCGTGGGATAAGGGAACGATGGGGGTGCAGTGCAGATACGGCATGGGCGCAGCGGTGGATGCGCGGCCGAATCAGTTCCACCACCCCTTCTGTCCGCCGATGCCCAGGCGGCCGGCACCGAGAAGCGCTACGGCGATGGCTCCGAGCAGGAACATCCACTGGACCTCGAGCAGCAGGCCGCCGTGATTCGTCATCGCGAATATCTCGTGGGTGTGGCCCAGCACGAGCGCTACCGCCATCGTGGCCGCGACCAGCAGCGCCGCGAGGCGCGTCCACAGGCCGACGATCATCAACACCGGGGCGAGGATCTCGCCCAGGTATACGAGGTAGCCCACCGCAGCCGGAATGTGGAAGCGTTCGAGCGAGGTCGCGACGTCACCCAGGCCGTGGCGCAGCTTGGCGACCCCGTGGAGCAGGATGAGGGTGCCCACGGCAAGACGCAGGAGGAGCTTCCCCGCGTCCTCGGCGCGCGCCATGGGTCTATCGATACTTGACCGTGCAGCCGTAGGGCGACGTGGAGGAGGTCGAGACCGGCTTGCCGGCCTTCAGCTCCTCGAGGGCGGCGACCACGTAGTTCTTCGCGCCCTTCACGTCCTCGACATTGGTGGAACGCTTGTCATCGATGGCGCCGTTGTAGACCACCTTTCCGTTGGGATCGATGATGTACATGTGGGGCGTCGTCTTCGCGCCGTAGGCGGTACCCACGGTCCCCGGTTCGTCCATCAGGTATCGCGCCGGCGTCGCGCCGAAATCCTTGAGCTGCGCGGCGAGCTTCGCGGGCTCGGTGTAGTCGGAGGCGCCCTTGTGGGTGGAATTCACGGCGAGCCAGACCACATCGTCGGCGTATTTCTTCTGCAGCGCCTGCATGTTCCCGCTGCGGTAGTGCTTCTGAACGAACGGGCAGCCGAAGTTGTGCCACTCGAGCACCACGGTCTTGCCCTTGTAGTCGGCGAGGTTCACCGGCTTGCCCGCCAGGTCGTTGACGGTGAAGCCGGGCGCGGGCTTGCCCGCCGGGGCATTGGCGGCGGCGGCCGTGGCGAGGGTGCAGGCGAGGGCGACGGCGAGAGCCTTCATGGGGCCTCCTTGACGATCGAGCGTTGTGTGAGAGAGGTCGCGCCCTTTTGGGCCGGGGGCAGGCGGGAAAGTTCGGCCAGCACGAGCGACGGTGTGAGGACTTCGGGGAGCAGGCGCGGCGCCGTCTCCCCGGGGAGGTAGAGCGCGTAGACCGGAACGGCGTTGCGGCCGAGCGCGGCGAGCGCCTCGGTGATGCGCGGATCCATTCGCGTCCAGTCGGCGCGCAGCGCCACCACGTCGCGCGCGGCGAATTCGCGCACCACTGCGGAGTTGTGGAGCGCGAGACGCTTGTTCACCTGGCAGGTGACGCACCACGCGGCGGTGAAGTCGACGAACACGGTGCGGCCCTCGGCTGTCAGCGCCGCGACTTTCTCGGGCGACCATTCCTGCCACGGCAACTCGCCCGCTCGTGCCGCGGTGGGCCCCGCTGCCGGCGAGGGCGCGCCTCCCGACCCGGGCCATGCGACGGCGACACCGGCCACGGCGAGGATTCCCGCCACTGCGGCACGCCACAATCCCGGTGAATGCTCCCAGCGGCCGTACATCCAAGCGGCCATCGCGATCAGCACCAGGCCCGCGAGAAGCGCCAGGACCGCGTCGTTGCCCGCCTGCGCGCCGAGCACCCACGCGAGCCATGCCGCCGTTGCATAGAGCGGGAATGCGAGAACCTGCTTGAAGGTTTCCATCCACGCGCCCGGACGCGGCAGGCGCTTCAAGAGGCGCGGGAAAAGTGCGAGCAGCAGGACCGGCAGCGCCATGCCCACGCCCAGCATCGCGAATACGGCAAGCGCCGCCGCCGCCGATTGCGTGAGGGTGAAGCCGACGGCGGCCCCCATGAAGGGCGCCGTGCACGGCGTGGCCACGACCGAGGCGAGCACGCCCGCGAGGAACGCATCGGCGTGGCGCCCGCGCGCGCTCACGTTCGAGGTCATCGACTGGGCGAATGCGCCCCACTCGAAGACGCCGGACAGGGTGAGCGCCAGCACGAAGAAGAGCATGGCGAGCAGCGTCACGACCACGGGCGACTGCAGCTGGAACCCCCAGCCGAGCTGCGTGCCCCCGGCGCGCAGCGCGAGCATGATCGCGGCGAGCGCGAGGAACGACAGCACGACGCCCGCGGCGAACAGCACTGCCTGGATGCGCATCGCGCGCGCGTCTCCGTGGGCGTGCTCGACGAAGCCCATCACCTTGATGCCGAGCACCGGGAAGACGCACGGCATGAGGTTCAGCAGCAGGCCTCCGATGAGCGCGAACGCGAGTGCGGCGAGCACGCTGGCGGTCGCGCCCTCCCCGGACTGCGGAGGCGACGGCCGGCTCGACCCCGCGAGAGCGCCGAGCGTGGCCGCGACCGGGGCGTTCACCTCGATCGCCTTTTTCGCCAGGCCCGGCCAGCCCTCGTCGGAGACCGCGACGCCGGTCACCGCCAGCAGGGAGGCGGGCGGAGGATCGGCGAGCTTCATCTCGACGCGCACGCCGTTGCCCTCGCGCGTCACCTTCTGCGGGGCGGCGGGCTCGATCAGCTGCTCGCGATCCGGGAAGAACGTGAAGCGCGCGGGCACCGAGGCGCCCGCCGGCGGAACCATGTGCACCACGAGCGTGCCGCCGCGGATCGCGGAATCGAATTTCCACCCGGTCGGTGCGACCGGCAGCATGTTGCGCGCGCGCTCGATGTGCGCCTGGACGCGCGGATTGGGCGCGGCATCGCCGGGCGCGACCGGCATCACGAGATCGAGCTCGCCCTTCTCCGGAATGCACACGTCCTTGCAGACCAGCCACTCGGCTTTCGCCTTCACCGCGTAGGTGCCGGGCTTGGCGTCGGCGGGCGGCGTGAGCTGCACCAGCAGCACTACCTCGTCCTCGTAGCCGTAGTTCATCAACGGCCCCACCGGCAGGTTCTTCGGATAGGGCCACTGGATCTCGCCGGCTTTCCAGCCTTCGGGGAGGACCCAGTGGATGCGCGTGGGCAAGCCCGAATCGCCCGGATTCTTCCAGTAGGTGTGCCAGTGCTCGGCCATGCGCAGCTTGAG
>JANMYH010000218.1:0-1509 GCA_031381925.1 Burkholderiales bacterium
CGAGGAGATCACCGAGGTCACGCTCAAGAAGATCCTCGATGCCGGCATCGAAGAGGTCAAGGCCCTCTACACCAACGACCTCGACCAGGGCCCCTACATCTCGCAGACGCTGCGCGTCGACGAGAGCACCGACGCGCTCAATGCGCAGGTCGCGATCTATCGCATGATGCGCCCCGGCGAGCCGCCCACCGAAGACGCGGTGAAGACGCTCTTCAACGGCCTCTTCTTCAGTCCCGAGCGCTACGACCTGTCGGACGTGGGCCGCATGAAGTTCAACCGCCGCGTCGGCCGCGATGGGCTCACCGGCCCGATGACGCTGTCCAACGAGGACATCGTCGCGGTGATCAAGATCCTGGTCGAGCTGCGCAACGGGCGCGGCGAGATCGACGACATCGACCACCTCGGCAACCGCCGCGTGCGCTCGGTGGGCGAGCTGGCGGAGAACCAGTTCCGCTCGGGCCTGGTGCGGGTGGAGCGCGCGGTGCGCGAGCGCCTTTCGCAGGCCGAGAGCGAGAACCTGATGCCGCACGACCTGATCAACGCGAAGCCGGTCTCCGCGGCGATCAAGGAGTTCTTCGGCTCGTCGCAGCTGTCGCAGTTCATGGACCAGACCAACCCGCTCTCCGAGATCACGCACAAGCGGCGCATCTCGGCGCTCGGGCCCGGAGGACTCACGCGCGAGCGCGCCGGGTTCGAGGTGCGCGACGTGCATCCGACCCACTACGGCCGCGTCTGCCCGATCGAGACGCCGGAAGGCCCGAACATCGGCCTCATCAACTCGCTCGCGCTCTACGCGCGCACCAACGACTACGGTTTCATCGAGACGCCGTACCGGCGCGTGAAGGATGCCAAGGTCACCAAGGACATCGAGTACCTGTCGGCGATCGAGGAAGGCAAGTACGTGATCGCGCAGGCGAACGCGGACCTCGACAAGAACGGCAAGTTCGCCGACGACCTGGTGTCGTGCCGCCACCGCAACGAATTCACCCTCTCGTCGCCGGACAAGATCGAGTACATCGACGTAGCGCCCTCGCAGATCGTGTCGGTGGCCGCTTCCCTCATCCCGTTCCTCGAGCACGATGACGCGAACCGCGCCCTGATGGGTTCGAACATGCAGCGCCAGGCGGTGCCGTGCCTGCGGGCCGAGAAGCCGCTTGTCGGCACCGGCATCGAGCGCACGGTCGCGATCGATTCCGGTACCGCGGTTCAGGCCCGCCGGGGCGGCCGGATCGACTACGTGGACGCGGGCCGCATCGTGGTACGCGTGAACGACAACGAGACGCGCCCCGGCGAAGCCGGCGTGGACATCTACAACCTCACCAAGTACACCCGCTCCAACCAGAACACCAACATCAACCAGCGCCCGCTGGTGAAGGTCGGCGAGATCATCTCGGGCGGCGACGTGATCGCGGACGGCGCGTCCACGGACATGGGCGAGCTGGCACTCGGCCAGAACCTGCTGGTGGCGTTCATGCCGTGGAACGGCTACAACTTCGAGGACTCGATCCT
>JANMYH010000253.1:0-3335 GCA_031381925.1 Burkholderiales bacterium
GCGAACCCGCAATACAAGGCGAACATCATCTACGGGCTCGCGACCTACCGCTTCTGAGCCCGCTCAGCTAGCGGGTGAACGGCCTCGGGGCTAGTAGCGCCCGTGCTGCTTGTAGATGTAGTTGGTGAGCTCGGTCGATTGCATCGACAGGCGGCGCTGGATCTGGTGCACCGTGCGCACGATGGCGCGCATTACCCGATACACGATCTCCGGATGCAGGGGCAGGAGCGCTTCCAGCTTCTCGCGCTCCAGGCCGAAGACCTCCGCGGAGCTCATGGCCACGACCGAAGCGTAGTGCGGGGTCGCGTCGATGAAGCTCAGCTCCCCCACGAAGTCCCCCTGGGCCACCGTGAACAGGGTCACCGGCTCGGTCGTGCCCGCGCCCCGGACGACCGCCAGGGTGCCGTGCACCAGCACGTAGAGGTGGTTGTCGGAGGTTCCTTCGGGAACCAGGACCTCGCCCGCCACGAGAGTGCGCAGGGCGACGAGCCCCGACAGCGTGTCCAGCTGGCTGGCGGTCAACTCGGCAGCAAGCTTCGAGGCTTTCATTGCGGCGATGACGGCGGGATCGCTCATGACTTCACTCCCGGGATAGGGCTTGAGCCTGCTCGGCGCGGCGCGCGAACGCGTCGACCATGGTGTCGGCGATGGCGTCGAATACGGGCGCCGTGAGCCGGTCCAGAAACGCCCCGCCGAAAACGTAGCGAAGCTCGAAATCGATCCTGCAGCCCTGGGGCGCGAGCTCACGCACGCGCCATTCGCCCTCGAAGCGCTCGAAGGGCCCTTCCTCCAGCCCGATCGCCATCCATTCGGGCCGGCGCTTGGGGTTGCGGGTCGTGAACGCGAAGCTCGCGCCGCGGTAGTCCACCTCGATGCGCGCCACGACCTCGTTTTCGTCCCGGGCCAGCACGGTCGCCCCGGCGCACCACGGCATGAATTCGGGATAGTGCTCGGCCGCCTCGATCAGGTCGAACACCTCGGCGGCCGGGCGCCCGATCAGCGCCGACTTGCGGACCTCCACCTCGCCACGCTCACGCCAGCGACAGCACCCATTTCACCAGCGTTTTCACGTCGTCTTCGCTCGCCTTCACGCCGGGGTGCGCCTTGCCGGCCGAAAGCTTGGCGCAGAGCGTGGCATCGGCGTCGGCCTGGCCCTTGTACTTCGCCGCGAGGTCCTTGAACGACGGCCCCATCTTCTTGGCGCCCGCCACGTTGTGGCAGCCGAGACAGCCGCTGGTCTTGGCGAGCGCTTCCGAGGCGAGCGCCGATTGGCTTGCGGCGAGGCCGAGGGCGGTGGCCACGAGGATTGCGGTGCGTTTCATGGGATTCTCCTTGGGAAGGCTTTGAAAATCACTCGTCCGGCGCGGTGTGCGCGATGCCCTTGTGGCAGTCGATGCAGGTCGCCTTGCCTTCCAGGACCTGTTGATGCATCGGCCTCACGAAATCCTTCTGCTTGGCGACCACTGCGGGCGTGAAGGCGTGGCAATTGCGGCATGCGCGCGAGTCGTTGGCCTTGAATTCCTCCCAGACCAGCTTCGCCATGCGCAGGCGTTCCTTCTTGAACTTCTCCTCGGTGGAGATGACGCCCCGCGCTTCCTGGACCACGTCCTTGATGCCGGCTTTCGCCTTGTACCAGAGCAGCTCCGGATAGGCATTCGGGATGTGGCAGTCGTGGCATCCTGCCTTAACGCCCGCGTGGTTCACTTGGTGCACACCTGCCCGGTGCTCCTTCGCGACCCACTGCATCGAATGGCAAGCGCCGCCGCAGAAGGCGTCGGTGCCGGTCACCGCGACCATCACCTGGGTTCCGATGGTGGCGGCCGCGCCGAGCGCGATGCCCAGGCCCACGAGGACGAGCACCGACCAGCGGGCGCTCGGCGAGGACAGGCGCCGCCAAGCGTGGGCGAGCCGGCCGCTACGCGGCGCGGGGGTGTCGCGGGGATCCGTGGGCATGGGGGCTTTTCCCGAGCGCTCTTGCGATGCCCAACCCTAAGGCGACGCGCGGGCCGCCGGTTGATTCAAATCAATCCGGGAGCGCTTCGGCGGGCCGTAACCGGCAAGGCGATTGAGCGCGGGCGAGTCGAGCAGCTTCACCGCCCGCCCCTGGACCTGGATGACGCCGTTGCCATGAAGGCGCGAGAAGGTCCGGCTCACCGTCTCGAGCTTGAGCCCGAGGAAGCTCGCGATCTCCCCGCGCGTCATTCGCAGCATGAACTCGCTTCCCGAATAGCCGCTGCGCTGGAAGCATTCCGCCAGATCGAGCAGGAAGACCGCGAGGCGCTCCTCGGCGCTCAGGGTGCCGAGGAGCATCATCATGCCCCGCGCACGGTGCAGGTTGCGCGACATGAGGCGAAAGAGGGTGCGGCGCAACTCCGGCTCGCGATGCGCGAGCTCGTCCAACTTGGCGAACGGCAGCGCGCAGACCTCGCTGTCCTCGAGCGCTATGGCCTCGCACTCATGCTGTTCGCTGCCGATGCCGTCGAGCCCGAGGATGTCGCCCCCCATGTGGTAGCCGACGATCTGCTCGCGCCCGTCCTCGGCCAGTACCAGGGTCTTGAAGGTCCCGATCCGGACGGCGTAGAGCGCCATGAACGGCGCATTGGCGCGGTACAGGACTTCGCGCCTTTTCACTTTGACGTGGGTGCCGAAGACCGCGTCCAGCTCGAGCAGGTGTTCGCCGTCGAAGCGGTCCGGCACGCACGCCTTCTGCGATCTGCAACGCGTGCCAAGGGGTTCGGTGTCGAGACTCGTGACGAGCCTCGTGCGGGCGGCTACCGGCTCGGCGAGCAGGCCCGGCCGGCTGGCAAGGGCGGTGGCGATCATCGTGTTTTTTATTGTTGCAATTGAAGATGCAAGCTACCCGCTCGCAGCACCCACAGTCTGTACGCTGTCCAACACAGGTAATTTCTGCCGGTCAATCGTTGTTCGTCACCCACGTCTCGTTGGCGTGCCGCAGCAGGCCCGGATCCGCGACGCAGCGTGCGATGAAATCGCGCACCTCCCGGCTGCGCCAGGCCGCGCGGTAGGCGTTCCAGGCTTGGTCGAGGGAATCGCGCCGCAGGTCGGCGGGCGCGAAGGGCAAGGCGTTCAGCAGCTTTACCTTGCCGTTGGGCACGACGAGCAGCATTGCCTGCGGGCTTTGGAGGCGCGCGCGCAGCTCGGTAACAATGTCCCAGGGGTAGATCGAGAGCGCGACCGGCGATCGCGACGCGCTCGCGCGATCGCGCAGCGTTTCGGCCGCGCGCTGCCATTGCTCGTCCGACGGTGCGATCCTCTCCCAGTCCAGCGCGGCGCGGCCGAGGCGCATCAAGGGACCCGTGACGAACGTGGCGCAA
>JANMYH010000283.1:0-10471 GCA_031381925.1 Burkholderiales bacterium
ACACCTACCAGAAGCTCCGGTCCCAGGAGCTGCCCATGCAGCTGGTGCACGAAGATCCGCGCCGCATCCTGGTCCGCAAGCCGTGACTCCCCTCACCTTCTCCCTCCTCATGCTCGGCGTCCTGCTCAACGCCGCGGCGCAGCTGCTGCTCAAGGCCGGCACCAACCGGATCGGGGAATTCGCGTTCTCGCTCGACAACCTCGCGCCGGTTGGGGCCAAGATCGCCTCGAGCCCGCCGATCCTCGCCGGCCTCGCCTCTACGGCGTGAGCGTGGTGGTCTGGATCCTGGCGCTGTCGCGCGTGCCGGTGAGCGTGGCCTATCCGATGCTCTCGGTGGGCTACATCGTCAACGCCTTCGCGGCGTGGATGCTATTCGGCGAATCGCTCGGCGCCCAGAAGCTCGTGGGAATCGGCTTCATCGTGGTCGGCGTCTACCTGGTGGCGAGGTCCTGATGAAACCGGGGGCGTACCTTCCCTTCGCGCGCCCGACCATCGACGAGGCGATGATCGCGGCGGTCGGCGAGACGCTGCGCAGCCGCTGGATCGCGAGCGGCCCGCAAGTGGCGGCCTTCGAGAAGGCGCTGTCGCAGTATCTCGGCGGGCGCCCGGTACGCACCCTCACTTCCGCGACCGCCGCCATGCAGGTCGCGCTCGAGCTCCTCGGCGTGGGGCCCGGCGACGAGGTGATCACGCCCGCGCAGAGCTTCTTCGCCACCGCGAACGTGATCGAGCGCACCGGGGCCACCACCGTCTTCGTCGACGTGGACCTCGCCACCCGCAACCTCGACATGGATGAGGCGCACGCGGCCGTCACGCCGCGCACGCGCGTCCTGCTGCCCACCCATTACAACGCGCCGCTCGATGCCGCGGCGCTCGCGAAATTCCGCGAGCGCCACGGTGTTCGCATCGTCGAGGATGCGGCGCTCGCGATCGGCTCGCGCACGGGCGGTGCGCCCGTGGGCACCGCCGGCGACCTGGTCTCCTTCAGCTTCCACCCGAACAAGAACCTCACCACCATCGAGGGCGGTGCGCTCGCCGTGAACGACGCGAATGAAGCCGCCGCGGTCGAGCGTCTGCGCTTCCACGGCATCGAGCGTCTCGACGACGGCACGCGCGATATCGCGGCGCCGGGCGGAAAATTCAACCTGTCCGACGTCGCGGCACGGCTGGGCAACGCACAGCTGCCGCACCTGGACGCGTGGTGCCGGGCCCGCGAGCGCCTCGCGCGCCATTATTTCGCCTGCCTCGACGGCGACGACCTCCTCACCGCCGAGCGGCTGCCGCCGCGCGACAACCCGGGACACAGCTGGAACATGTTCACCGTGCTGCTCCCGCTGGAGGCCGCCGGTGTCACGCGCAAGCAGTTCGTCGAGGCGATGCACCGCGAGGGAATCGGCATCGGCATCTCCTACGAGGCGATCCACTTGACGTCGTACTTCCGCGGCAAGGGGATGAAGGAGGGTCGTTTCCCCAACTCGGAGCGCATCGCGCGCGAGACCGCGACGCTGCCCCTCTTCCCGGAAATGTCCGAGCCGGACGTCGAGCGCGTATGTGCCGCGCTCGGGCGCGTGCTGCGGCGCAAGGCCGCCTGATGGACGCGCCGCGCCTGTCCGTCGTAATCCCGGTGTACAACGAGGAGGAAGTGCTGCCGGCGCTCTTCGCGCGGCTCTACCCGGCGCTCGACGCGCTCGGCACCTCCTACGAGATCGTGTTCGTGAACGACGGCAGCCGCGACCGCTCGGTAGCACTCCTGCGCGAGCAGTTCCAGAAGCGCCCCGAGGTCACGCGCGTGATCCTCTTCAACGGCAACTTCGGCCAGCACATGGCGATCATGGCGGGCTTCGAGCATTGCCGCGGCGAGCGCGTCGTGACGCTCGATGCCGACCTGCAGAACCCGCCCGAGGAGATCGGCAAGCTGCTGGCGATGATGGACCGGGGCCACGACTACGTGGGATCGATCCGGCGGCTGCGCCAGGATGCTGCATGGCGCCGCGTCGCTTCGCGCGCCATGAATCGATTGCGCGAGCGCATCACCCGCATCCGCATGACCGACCAGGGCTGCATGCTGCGCGCCTACGACCGCGCGATCGTGCAGGCGATCCGCGCCTCGAACGAGGTGAGCACCTTCATCCCGGCGCTCGCCTACTCGTTCGCCCGCAATCCCGCGGAGATCGAGGTCGAGCACGAGGAACGGCACGCCGGCGAATCGAAATACTCGCTCTACCAGCTGATCCGCCTCAACTTCGACCTCGTGACCGGCTTCTCGGTCCTGCCGCTGCAGCTCGTCTCGCTCTTCGGCATCTTCGTGGCGCTGGTGAGCGGGGGCGTGTACGTGGTGGTGATCGTGCTGCGCATCCTCGCCGGTGGCGGCGGCTTCTGGGTGATCTGGGATCGCGACATCCTCGAGTTCTTCCTGATCGGCGTGGTGCTCTTCGGCCTGGGCCTCATCGGCGAATACGTGGGCCGCATCTACCAGCAGGTGCGCGAGCGCCCGCGCTACCTGATCGAGGCGATCCTGGAGAGGCGCGACTGATGGCCGCGCGCGCCGTGGTGTTCGCTTATCACGACGTGGGCGTACGCTGCCTCTCGGTGCTGCTGGCACATGGAATCGATGTGGCCCTCGTGGTCACCCACCGGGACGACCCGCGCGAGAACATCTGGTTCGGCAGCGTGGCGGGCCTCGCCGATGCCCATGGCATCGAGGTCGCCACGCCCGAGGATCCCGCCTCGGGGGATCTGCTCTCCCGCGTCTCGCGCCTCGCGCCCGATTTCATCTTTTCCTTCTACTACCGCCACATGCTCCCGGCGCAGCTCCTCGGCGCGGCGCGCCGCGGCGCCTACAACGTCCACGGCTCGCTGCTGCCGAAGTATCGCGGGCGCGTGCCGGTGAACTGGGCAGTGCTCCGCGGCGAGCGCGAGACGGGGGCCACGCTGCACGAGATGGTCGCCAAGCCCGACGCCGGCCGCATCGTGGACCAGATGGCGGTGCCGATCCTGCCCGACGATACCGCGCTCGACGTCTTCCGCAAGGTCACCGTCGCGGCCGAGGTGATCCTCGACCGATCGCTGCCGCGGCTCATCGACGGCACGGCGGCGCTCACGCCCCAGGACCTGGCGGCGGGCAACTATTGCGGGGCTCGCCGGCCCGAGGATGGGCGCATCGACTGGACCCGGCCCGCCCGGGAGATCCACGACCTGGTGCGCGCCGTGGCTCCTCCCTACCCCGGCGCCTTCGCCGACCTGGGCGCGAAGCGGTTGCGCCTGCTTCGCACGCACCGCCTTGGCGAGCGGCTCGCGCCGGGGAAGGCGAGCCTCGCGGTGGACTCGGCGGGCCGGCTCGTCGCGCGCTGCGCCGACGGGCAAACCCTGCACCTCATCGAATGCGACCTGGATGGCCTGCCGCTCCGGGCGGATAACCTGCGTGAGCGGCTCGGGCGCGATCCCGTCCCGCTCGGAGAAACCTCTTGAAAAAAATCTGCATCCTCGGCGTGAACGGCTTCATCGGCCACCATCTGTCGAACCGCATCCTCGCCGATACGGACTGGGACGTGTACGGCATGGACATGGGAAGCGACCGGATCGGCGACCTCATGGCCAACAAGCGCTTCCACTTCTTCGAAGGCGACATCACGATCAACAAGGAGTGGATCGAATATCACATCCGCAAGTGCGACGTGGTCCTGCCGCTGGTGGCGATCGCCACGCCCGCGACCTACGTGCAGGAGCCGCTCAGGGTCTTCGAGCTCGATTTCGAGGCCAACCTGCCGATCGTGCGCAGCTGCGTGAAGTATGGCAAGCGGGTCCTCTTCCCCTCGACTTCCGAGGTCTACGGCATGAGCGAGGACGCGGAGTTCGATCCCTACGCATCGAACCTGGTGCTGGGGCCGATCGACAAGCAGCGCTGGATCTACTCGTGCTCGAAGCAGCTCATGGACCGCGTCATCTTTGCCTATGGATCGATGAACCAGCTCGACTTCACCCTCTTCCGCCCGTTCAACTGGATCGGCGCGGGCCTCGACTCGATCCACACCGCGAAAGAGGGCAGCTCGCGCGTGATCACGCAGTTCCTCGGGCACATCGTGCGCGGCGAGCCGATCCAGCTGGTCGACGGCGGCCGGCAGAAGCGCGCCTTCACCTACATCGACGATGGCATCTCCGCGCTGATGAAGATCATCGAGAACCGCGACGGCGTGGCGAGCGGGCGCATCTACAACATCGGCAACCCGAAAAACAACTTCTCGGTGCGCGAGCTGGCGGAGATGATGCTGGAGCTCGCCAGGACCTACCCCGAGTACCGCAAGAACGCCGCCAAGGTGAAGCTGGTCGAGACCAGCGCCTCGAAGTACTACGGCAAGGGCTACCAGGACGTGCAGAAACGCGTCCCGAAGATCGACAACACGATGAAGGACCTGGGCTGGAAGCCCAGGGTGGACATGGCCACGGCCTTGCGGCACATCTTCGACGCCTACCGCGGCCAGCTCGACGACGCCCGCGCCCTCGCGAGCTAGAATCCCCCCATGGACGATAAACCCCGGGTTGGCGTGATCATGGGTTCCCAGAGCGACTGGGATGTGATGCAGCATGCCGTGCGGGTGCTGCAGGACTTCGGGGTGCCCCACGAGAAACGCGTGGTCTCGGCGCACCGGACACCCGACAGCATGTTCGAGTACGCCGAGACGGCGCGGGATCGCGGTCTTGCGTGCATCATCGCCGGCGCCGGGGGTGCCGCCCACCTGCCGGGCATGATCGCCTCCAAGACCACGCTTCCGGTGCTGGGGGTGCCGGTGCCGTCGCGCCACCTCGCCGGGCAGGACTCGCTCTATTCGATCGTGCAGATGCCCAAGGGAATTCCGGTGGCCACCTTCGCCATCGGCGAGGCGGGGGCGGCCAACGCCGGGCTCTTCGCGGTGAGCCTGCTCGCCGCGGGCGACGAGACCCTGGTGGAAAAGCTGGCGGAATACCGCGAGAAGCTGCGCGAGCAGGTCGCGGCGATGCAATTGCCGGATGTCCTGTGATGTCGCGTCGACCGGCGCGGCGGCGACGCGAAGAGCTGTGATCCTCCCGGGGGCTACGCTCGGCCTGCTCGGCGGCGGGCAGCTCGGGCGCATGTTCGTGGTCGCCGCACGCACGCTCGGCTACCGCGTGACCGTCCTCGATCCCGATCCGCACTCGCCCGCGGCCGAGTTCGCCACCGGCCACCTGAACACCGCCTATTCCGATCCGGCCTCGCTCGAGCAGCTCGCGCGCACCTGTGCCGCGGTGACCACCGAATTCGAGAATGCGCCCGCCGACGCGCTCGACGCGATCGCCGCGCGCACCGTGGTGCGCCCGCGGGGCTCGTCGGTGGCCGTGGCCCAGGATCGACGCCGCGAGAAGCGCTTCTTTGCCGAAGCCGGCTTCCCGCTGGGCGCGTGGGCCGCGATCGAGTCGCCCGCCGATTTCGAACCCGCCCTCGCGCGGGTCAAGCTCCCGGCGCTGCTGAAGACCGCGCGCCTGGGCTATGACGGCAAGGGGCAGGCCCGCATCACCCAGCCCGGGGACCTCGCTACGACCTTCGCATCATGGAATGCCGTGCCGTGCGTGCTCGAGGAGTTGCTGGTCCTCGAGCGCGAGATCTCGGTGATCCTCGCGCGCTCCGAGTCCGGGGAGGTGGCTGTGTTCCCCGTCTCCGAGAATCGCCATGCGGGAGGCATCCTCGACGTGACCATCGCGCCGGCGCGAATTTCCGAGTCGTTGGCGCGGGAAGCGGGCGAGCTCGCCTCGCGCCTCGCGGCCGCCCTCGACTACGTGGGGGTGCTTGCGGTCGAGATGTTCATCGTGGGCGGGCGCCTGCTGCTGAACGAGATCGCGCCCCGGCCCCACAACAGCGGCCACTACACCATCGACGCGTGCCGCACTTCGCAGTTCGAGCAGCAGGTGCGCGTGCTCTGCGGCCTGCCGCTGGGCGATCCTTCGCAGCACACCCCCGCGGTCATGGTGAACCTGCTGGGCGAGCTGTGGACCGCAAGGGGCGAGCCCGACTGGGCCGCCGTGCTGCGGCATCCCGGGGCCCATCTGCACCTCTACGGCAAGCGGGAGAAGCGGGCAGGGCGAAAAATGGGACACGTAACCGTTTGCGAGGCGGCGCCCGAGCGCGCGCTCGAGGTGGCGATGGCGATCCGTCGCGACCTCGGCATCGCGGCCGCGGACGAATCCGAGTAGCCCCGATGCCCGGCTGGTTCCGATCCCGCGCGCGGCCGAAGTCGCGACCCATCGATCCGGTGCTCTGGCGCGAGGCGACCGGCAAGTGGCTCTTCATGCGCGGCCTGGGCGAAGACGACAACGCGCGGCTAAAGTCGCTCGCCGAGCGCTTCCTCGCCGGGAAGCATTTCTCGGGCATTCACGGGCTCGAAGTGACGACCCCGATGCAGGTCTCGATCGCCGCGCAGGCGTGCATCCTGGTGCTCGAGCTCGGCATCGAATGGTTCGAGGGGTGGTCGGAGATCATCGTCTACCCGAGCCAGTTCGCACCCGAACGCGAGGAGGTCGACGAGGCGGGCGTGGTACACCTCACCAACGACCCGATGTCGGGCGAAGCATGGCTCGGCGGTCCCGTGGTCCTGTCCTACGAGGATGTCGCAATCGCCGCGGACGAGGAGCAGCGGGTCGCGGGCTACAACGTCGTGATCCACGAGTTCGCCCACAAGCTCGACATGCGCAACGGCGATCCCAACGGCTTTCCGCCGCTGCACCCGGGGATGAGCGCGCGCGACTGGAAGGAAGCGTTTGCCGCGGCGTACGAGGATTTCTGCGGGCGGGTGGATGCCGCGGAGCGCCTCTCCGAGCGGCGCATGAACGCGGCGCTGGACGCGCTGCCCATCGACCCCTACGCCGCGGAAAGCGCGGTCGAGTTCTTTGCGGTGGGGTCGGAGGCATTCTTCGAGACGCCTGAACGGCTCGCCCCCGCCTATCCGGCCGTCTACGACCAGCTGCGCCTCTTCTACCGCCAGGACCCGCTCGAGAGAATGGGGCCAGAGCCCGGCCTCGGCAGAGATTGAGCGCCTGACCCCAGTCGGTTTGCTACTGTTTCTTGTCGTCGGCGGCGCCTGCGTCCGGCGATGAACCCTCGCCGCGCGACTTGCTGCGACCAATGCGCTCGGCCTCTTCCATTTCCTTCTCTTCGGAAGTGTTGCGCGGCGCGGCATCGCGCGCATCCTTCTCGATGTCGTGATTCTCGACGTGCTCCTTCAGGCCTTCGTTGTACTGGCGGGCAGCCTTGTAGTTGCCCTCGCCGTACTCCTTGCCCTCACCGCCCTGCATCTGCTGTTGCGAGGGCTGCTTCTTGTCCTGTCCGAGTTGCGGTTCGTCCTTCGGGGTGGGATTCATCACGGGGTCCTTTCAGGTTTGCCGTCGTTGGCCCTCTTGCCCTCTTCCGGAGTCTTGGCGATCTCTTCGGCCTTCTGCGAGGGCTTGGCGGCTTCGTTGGAATGGTCGTTGGCCTGGCCCGGCTGCGGCATGACCACGGTTTCGACCGGCTTGGTCACTTCGGTGGTCTCGCTGCTGACCGGGGTCGTCCCGGCAGGCTCGGCTACGGGCTGGCCCGGGGCAGTGCCGACCACGATGGCCGAAGGACTGGCATCGGCGGGCTTGGGTGTCCGTGCCGTGGTATTCGACAGGCGTTCGCCGCAGGCCGTCAGGCCCGCGATCACGAACATGAGGGCAACGACCCGCGCACCGGCGGCGGCCCAAACGGTATGGTTCATGGAATTCTCCGCAATCAAACGTCGCCGGGAATCGAGCGACATTCCCCAACCTTAAACGTTAGGAGGCGCGGAGGTTATCGGACAATGGCCGGGCGCAGCGTAGGACTTCAGCCACGCCGCCGGCGTGCGGCGACCCTTACAGGAAGAGGACCGCCGGGAAGACCGCGATGGCCAGCACGATGAGGATCCACTCGCAGTTCCAGCGCTTCAGGTGCCCGGTGTAGTGCAGGATGATCGCGACGATCGCGAATACATAGAAGGCAGCCAGCAACATTCTTTTCTTTCGTCCCCAAAATGGTGCCGCAAGGATACCGGAAAGCCAGCCTCCCGGCCTAGACCGCGTCCTCGCCGGTCTCACCGGTGCGAATGCGAACCACCTGCCCCACGTCCACCACGAAGATCTTGCCGTCGCCGATCTTGCCGGTGCGCGCCGCCTTCACGATCGCCTCCATCGCCTTGTCGAGCAACGCGTCGGCGACCACCACCTCCACCTTCACCTTCGGGAGGAAATCCACCACGTACTCGGCACCGCGATAAAGCTCCGTGTGGCCCTTCTGGCGGCCGAACCCCTTCACCTCGGTCACCGTGAGGCCGGTGACGCCGATCTCCGAGAGCGCCTCGCGCACCTCGTCGAGCTTGAATGGTTTGACGATCGCTTCGATTTTTTTCATGGGGTCAGCTCTTGGGCCGGAAGCCGGATGTTATGGGATAACGCCAGTCCTTGCCAAATGCCCTGGGTGTGATGCGCACCCCGGGTGGCGCCTGGCGGCGCTTGTACTCGTTCAGCTGGATGAGGCGAACCACCTGGCGCACCGCCCCCATGTCGTAGCCCGTGCCGCCGATCTGCTCGGGCGACAGGTCGCGCTCCATGTGGCGCTCGACCACGGCGTCGAGCACCTCGTAGGGCGGCAGGCTTTCCTGGTCGGTCTGGTCGGGTCGCAGCTCCGCCGAGGGAGGCCTTTCGATCACCCGCGCCGGGATCACGCGCCCCAGGGTGTTGCGCCAGTTCGCCAGCCGGTAGACCAGCGTCTTCACGATGTCCTTGATGACCGCGTAACCGCCCGCCATGTCGCCATAGAGCGTGCAGTAGCCGGTGGCGAGCTCGCTCTTGTTGCCGGTGGTCACCACGATCGCGCCGGATTTGTTCGACAGCGCCATCAGCAGCGTGCCCCGGATGCGCGACTGCAGGTTCTCCTCGGTCGTATCCTCGGCCTGCCCCGCGAACGAGGGGGCCAGCTGCGCGCGAAACACCGCGAAGATCGGCTTGATCGCGATCTCGGTGTACTTGACCCCGTGGACCTTGGCCATCTCGCGCGCATCCTCGACGCTGATCGCGGCGGTGTAGTCGGAGGGCATCATCACGGCATGCACGCGCTCCGGCCCGAGCGCGTCCACGCAGATCGCCAGGACCAGGGCCGAGTCGATGCCGCCCGAGAGCCCCAGCAGGACGCCGGGGAAGCGATTCTTGTTGACGTAGTCGCCGACGCCCGTCACGAGGGCGCGATAGATCAGCTCCTCCTCCGTGAGCGGCTTGGCCATCGGGCCGCGCAGGCTCTCCTTCTCGAGCATCACGATGTCGATCGCCTCGCGGAAGGTCTCCGCCTGGTAGCTCACCATTCCCGCCGCATCGAGCGCGAAGGACGCGCCGTCGAACACCAGCTCGTCCTGCCCGCCGGTGCCGTGCACGTAGAGCAGCGGCAGCTTCACCTCCTTCACGCGATCGCCCATTCGCTTGTAGCGCTCGGCCTGCTGCGCGCGGTTGAAGGGGGAGGCGTTGATCGACACCAGGATCTCGGCGCCCGCCTTCTTCGCCTGCACGGCGGCCTCGGGGAACCACAGGTCCTCGCAGATCGTGAGGCCGAACTTGCGGCCCTCGACCTCGAAGACGCACGGGCGGTTGCCGGATTCGAAATAGCGCTTCTCGTCGAACACGCCGTAGTTGGGCAGCTTCTGCTTGAAGTAGACGTGCTCGATGCGCCCGCCGCGCAGCACCGCTGCCGCGTTGTAGCGCGTGCGCCCCTCGCGGTGCGGGTAACCCACCACGACGGCAATGTCGGTGCAATGGGGCGCGAGCTTCACCAGCTCGGCCGTGCACTGGTCGCAGAAGTCGTCGCGCAGCCACAGGTCCTCGGCGGGATAACCCGACAGCGCCATCTCGGGCGCGACAACCAGGCGCGCGCCGGCCTCGCGGGCGGCGTCGACCGCCCGGCGGATGCGATCGGCATTGCCGGCGAAATCGCCCACGGTCGTGTTGATCTGGGCGACGGCGATTTTCATGGGAGGGAAGGTAGAATCGGGTTGGACCTGCCCCGCAATTATCCCACGTTGCCCGAGACCTTCCGCATCCTCGACTCCCTCGAGGCCGTCGATGCCGCCGAATGGGATGCGCTCGCCGGCGGCAATCCGACGATCGCCCACGCGTTCCTCGACAGCCTCCATGCGAGCGGCTGCGCCTCGGGAAAATCGGGTTGGGCGCCGCAGTACCTCACCGCGTGGGACGGTGCGCGACTCGTCGGCGCCGTCCCCCTCTACGTGAAGACCCATTCCTACGGCGAGTATGTTTTCGACTGGGCGTGGGCCGAGGCCTACGAGACGCACGGCCTTGCCTACTACCCCAAGCTCGTCGCCGCAGTGCCCTTCACCCCGGCTACGGGGGCACGGCTGCTGGCAGCGGATTCAGGCGTCCGCAGCCGCCTGGCGCAGGCGCTGCTCCATACCGCGCAGGGCGC
>JANMYH010000311.1:0-18757 GCA_031381925.1 Burkholderiales bacterium
TGGTCCGCGCTGTTGCTCGGTGGATGGCTGGGCGCCTCGCTCGGCATGGCCTTTACCGGGCCGCTCTACCACCTCTACGTCCCGCTGGTGAAGCCGACGAACTGAGAACGGTTCCCGCCGTTCGGTGCTCGTCGCCCCCGCGCAGGCGGGGGCCCAGTCTCACCCACAGAGCCCCACCCACCCGCAGGCGCTGCAGAAGTCGCAGCCGTCCTTGCGGATGACGGTGTAGTTCCCGCACTCGCGGCAGCGCGCGCCCTTCATGAGCGCGGGCTCGTCGTCGGCCCGCGGGGACTCGAGGATTCCCATCTCGCGCGTCGGAAAGCCGCGCTCGTCGAGCACGCCGAGCATCGCGTAGCGATGGATCACGAGGCGCGCGAGGTAGGCCACGGTGGAGGGCCAGTTCTGCTGGCGGCGCTCGCCCGGGTTGAACGCCTTGAAATCGCCCAAAGGCTCCGAGTAGTCGAGGAGCTTCCTCAGCTTCATGCCGATCCATGCCGGATCGATCACCCGCATGTCGAGGGAGAGGATGCGCGTGAGCCCGTCGAGCGCGCGCGGGTAGTGCCCCGACAGCCAGATCGAGTAGGGGCGGGTGGAGCCGTCCGGCAGCTGGATCTCCTTCAGCCCGAGCACGAACTCGTCGCCTGAAGTCGGATGGGTGATGTCGACGGTCCACGCGAGCGTGCCGTCGGTGCCGGTGCGCGGCTCCTCCACGCTGAACATGTGGTCGAGCACGGGCGAGGCGCCCTGGCCCTCGAGCGCGCGCAGCTGCTCGCAGCGCCACCGCACGACCTGCGCCATCGCGGCCACCACGCCGGGGACCTTGCGCTTCTCGCCATGGGGCGGGAAGCGCATCTCGAACGCGTCGTCGCCCACGGTGCTTGCGAGCGCATCGAGCTTCATCTTGAGCCACGCGCGGTCGTTCGCGCGCATGTCCATCGAGAGCGTCTTCGCGACCGCTCCCAGGCCGCGCGGCTGCTCGGCGCCGTTGACCCACACTTCGAACGGGAACGCGCGCCCGGCTTCCTCGACCTGTCCCACGAAGAGCGCGAAGCGGCCGAAGGGCGAATCGACCATGTACGTCCACGCGAGGTTGCCCTCCGGCATCTCGGGGCGACCCGGCCAGCGCAGGCTGGTGAGCACCGGTTCGGGAAGGGCCTTGATCGAGAAGCGCCGGTTGGCGCCGATGCCGGCCGAGTCCGGCACTTCGGGCGGCGGCGCGTCCGGCGTGAGCACCGCCCCCAGGACGCTATTCGGGCGATAGGTCGCAAGGCCCTTCAGGCCCGCCTTCCAGGCCTTCATGTAGAGGCCCTCGAAGTCCGCGTACGGATAGTCCTCGGCCACGTTCACCGTCTTGGAGATGCTGGTGTCGATGAAGGGTGCCACCGCCGCGACCATCTCCTGGTGCGCGTCCGCCGAGATCTCGAGCGCGGTCACGAAGTAATCGGGCAGCTTCGCGTCCTTGCCGAAAGTGTGCCGGTAGAGGCGCCACGCGTGGTCCTCCACGCGGAACTCCTTGTGGGTGCCGTCACCCATGCGCTTCTTGCGGGTGTAGGTCCACGAGAACGGCGGCTCGATCCCGTTGGAGGCGTTGTCCGCGAAAGCGAGGCTGATGGTGCCGGTGGGCGCGATCGACAGCAGGTGGGAATTGCGGATGCCGTGCTTGCGGATCGAGTCCTTCAGCGCCTGCGGCAGCCGCGAGGCGAAGTTGCCGCCCGACAGGTAGAGGTCGGCATTGAACATCGGGAACGCGCCGCGCTCCCGCGCGAGCTCGACCGACGCCGCGTAGGCGCGGTCGCGCATGAACTCCGAGATCTTCGCGGCCATCGCGCGCGCCTCGGCAGTATCGTAGCGCAGCCGCAGCATGGCGAGCGCGTCGCCGAGCCCGGTGAAGCCGAGGCCGACGCGGCGCTTCGCCTTCGATTCCTCGTCCTGCTGCTTGAGCGGCCACGGCGTCACGTCGAGCACGTTGTCGAGCATGCGGATCGCGACGTCGACAACCTGTCCGAAGGCCTCGAAGTCGAAGCGTGCGTTGGCGGCGAACGGGGCGCGCACCATCTCGACCAAGTTGATCGACCCCAGGTCGCAGCAACCGTACGCGGGCAGGGGCTCCTCCTGGCACGGGTTGCAAGCCTCGAGCGTCTCGCAATAGTGGAGGTTGTTGTCGCGGTTCACGCGATCGAGGAAGAGGACGCCGGGCTCCGCATGGTCGTAGGTCGAGCGCATCACCTGCTCCCAGAGCTCGCGCGCGCGCGCCTTCCGGTAGACCCACTTCCCGTCGCCCCGCTGGAACGCGCCCGCCTGCACCACGTCGGCCGCGGGCTCCGCCTTGTGCACCAGCTCGAACTCGCGGTCCTCGCCCACGGCCCGCATGAAGGCGTCGGTCACGCCCACGGAGATGTTGAAGTTGGTGAGCTTGCCTTCGTCCTTGGCGTGGACGAAACGCTCGATGTCGGGATGGTCGCAGCGCAGCACGCCCATCTGCGCTCCGCGGCGGCTGCCCGCGGACTCGACCGTCTCGCACGACTGGTCGAAGACGCGCATGTACGACACCGGCCCGCTCGCGCGCGAATGCGTGCCGCGCACCAGCGCGCCCTCCGGACGGATCGACGAAAAATCGTAGCCCACGCCGCCGCCGCGGCGCATGGTCTCGGCCGCCTCCGCGAGCGCGGTGTAGATCCCGGGCTTGCCGTCGACGGTCTCGGTGATCGAGTCGCCCACCGGCTGCACGAAGCAATTGATCAGCGTGGCGGTGAGCGAGGTGCCGGCAGCCGAGTTGATGCGCCCCGCGGGGATGAAGCCGCTCGCCTGGGCCTCGAGGAAGCGCGCTTCCCAATGGGCGCGTTTCGCTTCGGGCTCGGCCACGGCCAGCGCGCGCGCCACGCGGGCACGCACTTCGTCCGCGCTCGCCTCACCCCCCTTGGCGTATTTCTCGAGCAGCACATCGCGCGAAATCGCCTGCTCCGGCAGGGGATCGCGGGTGGTGGGCCGTCGCGGCGGCTGGGCGGTTTGTGCCATGATGAAAGGTCCCGTATTCGACTGCGACCAAGAGGGTAAGTTTGAGCCATTTCCCTCGGCCGCGCCATTCGTGGAGAACGCATGACCCGTGAAGTCGCAACCCTCGCAGGCGGATGCTTCTGGTGCCTGGAAGCCGTTTTCGACCAGCTCAAGGGGGTCGAATCGGTCGAATCCGGATACATGGGGGGCAAGACTCCGAATCCCAACTATGCGCAGGTGTGCTCGGGGGCGAGCGGCCATGCCGAGGTGGTCCAGGTCGCCTTCGATCCCGGCAGCCTCGACTATGCCGACCTGTTGTCGGTGTTCTTCACGATCCACGATCCGACGACCCTGAACCGCCAGGGCAACGACGTGGGCACGCAGTACCGCTCGGCCATCTTCTTCCACTCCCCCGAGCAGGAGCGCGTGGCGGGCGAAGTGATCGCGAAGCTCACCGCGCAGCGCCTCTTCAATGCGCCGATCGTCACCGAGGTCGCGCCCGCCTCGCAGTTCCACATGGCCGAGGGCGAGCACCAGGAATATTTCCAGCGCGTGGGCGGGGGCAACCCGTATTGCAGCTACGTGATCGAGCCCAAGGTGGCGAAGTTCCGCAAGCACTTTGTCGAAAGGCTCAAGCGCTAGTAGACTCGGTCGATGCCCGGGCAGAACACAGGATGCGTGCTTTTCGCCCACGTGAGCGGCAGCACGAAGCTGTACGAAACGATCGGTGACGCCGCCGCCCTCGAGGCGATCGACCTGTGCATGCGGCTATTCGCCGCGCTCGCCGAGCAGCACGGCGGGCGGGTGGTGAAGACCATCGGCGACGAGGTGATGGCGATCTTCCCGCGCCCGCCCGAAGCGGGCCGCGCGGCGGTCGACATCCAGCTGTCGATGCACGAGATGGCCCCGGTGGACAAGGTGCGGCTGGGTGTGCGGATCGGCATGCACCACGGCGCCGTGGTCGAGCGCGACGGCGACGTGTTCGGCGACACGGTGAACCTCGCCGCGCGGCTGACCGAGATGGCCTCGAGCGGCCAGATCATCACCTCGCTCGAGACCGTGGACCTCCTCGATCCGCTCCAGAAGATGGACTGCCGCAGCCTCTACGCGATCGAGGTGAAGGGCAAGGAGCGCGAGGTGGGCATCTGCGAGGTGCTCTGGACCGATACCGACGACGCGACGCAGCTCGTCGCCCAACGCGCGACGACCGATTCGGGCACGCAGCTGCGCCTGGTGTATCGAAGCCGCGTGATCGTGCTCGACGACTCGCGCCGCTCGCTGGTGCTGGGACGCGAGGCCACCGCCGACCTGGTGGTTCCGGAACGCATGGCCTCGCGCACCCACTGCGAGATCGAGCGGCGCCAGGACAAGTTCATGCTCACCGACCGCAGCGCGAACGGGACCTACCTCACCATCGACGGCGATCGCGAGATCGTCCTGCGGCGCGAGGAGGCGATGCTGCGCCACCACGGCGTCATCGCGCTCGGGCAATCGCAGAGCTCCGCGACCGAGCCGGTGGAATTCTTCTGCGAATGACCGGAGGCTGAAATGGGGCTGAGGGACCTGTTCAAGGACAAGAAAAAGGAAGCCTTCAAGGAGAAGGCCAAGGAAGTGGCCAAGGGCAAGCTCGCGCCCGGCAGGGCGGAGGAGCTCGCCGCGGTGGCGCGCGAGCACGGCCAGGAGCCCGCCGACGACAAGACCGCGTTGCGCCGCTCGATCTACAACCAGGCGGCGGGGGCGGCGAAGGGACGCGGCAAGCTCACCTCGGGCGAGGCGCAGGAGCTCGCCAAGATCCAGAAATTCCTGGCGCTCCGCGACGACCAGGTCGAGAAGACCAAGTGGGACCTCACGCGGCTGCGCACCGTGACGGAAATCCGGCAGGGCCACCTTCCGGTGGTCGCGCCCACCCATGCGCAGCTACGCGGCATGCGGTTTCTCCCCGGCGAGGTCGCCCACTACGTGATCCCGGTAGGAGTGGAAGACCGACCGAGCTCGAGCGGCCACCTCGGCCAGCGCGTCAAATGGGAGTCGCCCTACGCGATCAACTCGGCGCGTGGCCACAGCCTGGCGTCGCCGGAAGGAGGCAAGGACCTGGGCGAGGGGCACCTGATCCTCACCGACAAGCGCCTCTTCCTGCGCGCCGGCAAGTCCGCCGCCGTGGAGTATTCTCCGCAGGCGAACCTGTTCCTCTATTCCGATGGGCTGCGCATCGAGCGCACCGTGGGCAACACCCTCCTCAGGTTCAAATCGAAATCCGACGGCACCGCCGAGATCGTGGGCGAGCTGCTTTCCGTACTCATGCGTTGAAGGAGATTGCGATGGGCATCAAGGACTGGTTCGGCGGGGACAAGAAGAAGCAGGCTTACCGCGACAAGGTGAAGGAAGCGGTGGGCGACGGGAAGCTCTCGAGCACCGATTTGAGCGACCTGGCGAAGCTGCAACAGGAGCTCGACGTCACCGACGCCTCCGACGACAAGACGTCGCTGCGCCGCGACCTGTACAACGAGGCGGTGGACGCGGCGCGCTCGAAGGGCCAGCTCACCCAGACGGGCGTCCAGGACCTCGCCAAGATCCAGAAATTCCTGGCGCTCCGCGACGACCAGATCGAGAAGACCAAGATCGAGGTAAACCGCCTGCGCACGCTGACCGAGATCCGCCGCGGCAACCTGCCGCTGGTCCCGCCCACCCACGGGGCGCTGCGCGGGCTGCAGATGGAAGCGGGCGAGGTGCCGCACTACAGCCTCGCGGTCGAGCTCCTGGACCAGCCGCGCCTCGGCGGCTCGGACGGCATGAAAGTCCTGGGACCGTTCACCTATACGGAGGGGGGGACGCGCGCGCATTTCCTGCCCGAGGAGGGCGCGAAGCCCCTGGGCGACGGCAACATCATCATCACCAGCAAGCGCGTGATCCTCAAGATGGGCGACGGCCGGACCGCCGCGGTGCGCTTCGGCGGCGACGTGCCGTTCTTCCTCTACAACGAGGGATTGCGGCTGCAGAAAACGATGGGCAGCACCCTGCTGAAGTTCAAGACGCGCTCCGATGACACTGCCGAGATCGTGGGCGAGCTGCTCGCCGCGCTCACCAAGCCGGAGCTGTCGTAGGGGTTACTGCGCCGCGCCGACCTGAGGCTTGGTGATGAGCTCGGCGTAGTTGAACATCGGCAGCGGCGGCGGCAGCTTCAGCGCCTCGGCCACGTCCATGCGCACCTGGAGGGAAAAGCGCGTCAGGGTCTCGACCGGGATCTTCGACGGCGCAACCTTGTGCACCAGGATCTGCTCCGCCTTGTAGGCCGTGAATTGCCCGATCGAGTGGTAGCGGCTCACCAACCCCGTGAGCGCGCCGGTTTCCATCAGCTGCTCGGTCGAGGCGAAGGTGGGCAGGCGATGCTCCATCGCCGCCGGGATGATCACGTTCTTCGCCTGCGTGCCGAGGTAGGAGTCGGGCGGCAGGTAGAGCCAGTCCACCTTTTGTTCCTTCAGCTCGCGGATCATCTCGGGCGCGCCTTCGGCGGTCACGCGCTTGGCCGAGTCGAGCTTCAGCGGCTTGGCGATCACCGCGAATCCCAGGCGCTTGGAGACCTCGCGCACCTCGTCGACCACCACCACCGAGTTCTGCTCGGTCGGCGTGTACAGGATGCCGATCGACTTGAACGGCCGGTACGAGGCCATCGCACGGATCTGCGCTTCCGTGGGGGCCACGTGGAATACCCCGGTCACGTTGCGCCGCGAGGCCTTGAGGTCCGGCACGATCTTCGCGAGCACGGGTGCCGCGACCAGGGTAAAGACCACGGGGATGTCGGTAATATGCTTGGAGGGATCGTAGCTGTCGTAGGTGCCCACCACCCCGAGGGTGACCGAGGTGCCCCAGGTGTAGACCAGGTCCGGCTTGGTGGCGCGGATCTCGTCGAGGAACCCGGGCATGCGCGAGGCGTCCCGGTTCAAGTCCCTGAAGATGATCTGCACGGGGATGCGCCGCGCGGCGAAGTATTCCTGGAAGCCGCGCTCGACGTCGGTCATGCCGCGGAACGTGATCGCGTAGATGCGGTACGGACGCACCTGGGTCTGCGCGCGCGCGTCGCCATCGGCAACGAGCATGAGCGCGAGGCAGGCCAGGGCGAGGAGGGCGCGCAGGGTGTTCATTGGGTCACGGGTTGGGGTTGCCAGTCGAGGCCGCGCGTGGCGATGGTGAAGGCGATGCCGCATACCAGCACCAGGGCGCTGATGGCGATGAAGGCGCCCTGGTAACCCCAGAAAATCACGAGGACGCTCGCGATGAGGGGGCCCAAGGCATTGCCGAGGCGCTCGAACAGGCGGTACACCCCGTACACCGCGTCATGGCCGTAAATGCGGATCTCCTCCTGGCAATGCTCGGCCACGAGCGCGCTCTGCGCGGCGATCGACAGCGCCTGGCCCAGGCCCAGCAGGAAGACCACGCCGAAGAGCACGAGGAAGCTGTCGGAGATGAGCAGCAGCAGGCCCGAGAGCCCCGAAATGATCAGGCCCACCGACACATAGCGGTCGCGGCGCATGCTCGCATCCGACAGGCTCGCCGACAGCGGCACGATCAGCACCATCATCACCGCGTAGACCATCAGCATGCGTCCGGCCATCGCCGAGGTGTTGCCGATCGACACGATGTAGAGGGGAACCAGGTAGAAGCAGACTCCGGTGAGGATCACCTTGGCGGGCACCGCAGCGAGGCCCGTGAGCGTCATGAAGCGCTTGTTGACCATCAGCGCCATGATCTCGCGCATGCGCGGCCCCCTCGAGGGGCGCGGGCTGGTCGTGGTGCGCACTTCCACCTTCGGCAGGCGCGCGATTGCCAGCAGCGATGCCAGCGCCATCACCGCGGAGACCGCGAACGAGAGGCGGAAGCCGATGTTGTCCGCGAGGATGCCGCCGATCGAAGGCCCGCACACCGTCGCCACCATGATCGCGCCGATGAAGAGGGCGAATCCCTGCGCGCGGTTGTCGTGGCCGGTGCGGTCGAGCACGTAGCCCTGGGCAGCCACGAACACCATCGCGTAGCCGAGCGCGCAGAGCGAGCGCCACAGCAGCAGGTCGTAGAGGTTGATCGCGAGCGCCGTCGCCGCGAAGCCCACCGTGGCGATCGAGGCGCCGATCAGCATCGCGCGCCGCCGCCCGACGCGCTCGCTCCAGCTGCCCAGGTACGGCTGGCCGAGGGCGACGATCAGCATGAACAGCATGATCGGCAGGCCGATCACGATCTGCGGCGAGAAGCCGGGAATCGCCACCAGCAGCTGGTTCACGTAGGTGGGCAGGTACGAGCGCGTCATCTCCTCGGCGAGGATGAAGGCGAAGAGGGGCGCGCGGATGCGGTTCAGGTTCATCTCGTCGCCCTCGGCATCCTTGGGGGCGGAGCCGAAGCGCAGCCGGCTGCGCATCACCTCGAGCGCGCCCATGGCGGGCTTGAGCGCCTCGCGCCGCGGGCCGGCGGCCGCGCGCATCTTGTCCTCGAGCTCCCCCACCAGGAACTCGTAGCGCACGTTCAAGTGGTCGATTGCCGCGTCGATGCGCCGCAGCAGCCGCCCGATCTCGTCGTTGGCGCGGATGCGCGCGGTGGCGGTGAAATCGCCCGAACGCATGCGCTCGACCTGCTGCGCGAATTCCCCGAGTCCCGACGCGAGCCGCGCGCCCGCCATGAAGTTCAGCAGCTCGAGCGTGAAGAAGAGGGATACCACCAGCACCACGACCACGTCGAGCATCACCTCGAGGAGCACGTTGTCGACGAACTTGCCGTCGATGCCGATGTGCAGCATCCCGAGCGGCTTGTCGGAGGCGATCGGCATGGTGATGAAGTATTGCGCGCCGACCCGTGTCGCGGTCCAGGTAGCGGTGGGATCGAGGCCCACGGCGACCACCGCCGGGCGGCGGAAGTATTCGCGCACGCCGTCGGGCTCCTTGCCGCGGGCGAACAGCAGCTGCCCGTCGAGGTCGGTGACCGCCGCGTAGCTGAACTCGGGGTTCTCCTCGAACACCTCGCCGAAGGTCTGCTCGACGCCGTAGAGCTTGTCGAACGGCACGCCGTAGCCGGTTGCCTTCAGCATGAGCGCGCGCACCGAGGCGGCCACGGTCGCCGCCTTCTGCTCGGTTTCGGGGACCAGCTCGCGCTCGAACACGCGATGGGAGAAATACGACACCACCGCGAGTGCGACGACCACGCACACCATGATCACGCCGGCGAGGCGCCAGTAGATTCGCCAGAGATAATTCTTCTCTAGCATGAGTGCCTTCGGCTCGGCGGGTGAGCCCACATCAGCCCGCTGTGTCCAGCTTCGCCCTCAGGTCGTCGAGGGACTTGTTGGCATCGCGCAGCGATTCGCGCAGGTGCCCGATGGCGGTGTCGAACGCGCTGCCCGTCGACGGCGGGGGCTGGGCGCGGTCCTCCAGGTGGCTCGCGGCCGCTTCCAGCGTTCTCAGGTCGCGCTCGAAGCGCCGGATCACCACGATCAGCGCCAGCGGCGCCACGATCGCGATGCCGATGAACGATGCGAGCGCGGCGAGCAGGATCTTGCGCCCGGCGGCGGCGGCGGCCTGCTCGACCTCGTCACGCGAGTAGCGCAGCGCGAGGAAGCCCACGGTGAGGTCGAAGGCGTTCTTCACCGAGATGCCGGCCACGTACTCGTCGGTCGCCTCGGTCGCCCACTCGGTCGTCTTGGAGCGCTCCGCCGCGAGGGTCCAGGTCGCGGGAACCTTCTGGCCGACGCGCGCGCGGTCGGTGCTGTAGATCACCTGGCCGCTGTAGTCGAATACGTCGATGCCGCGCACCAGGCGGTCGCTCGACTTCTCGCGCTGCATCAGCTGCGGGAGCTGCGAGAGCTCGGAAAATTGCATGCCGAGCTGGAGCGAGGCCTGGACGCTGTTCTCGATGCCGCGGCCCACGACCAGCACGCGCGATTTAACGATGTTGCCGATCGTGCTCTTGTACTTGAAGTAATTCAGGAACGCGGCCATCCCGACGGCGAAGAAGCTCACCACCAGCGCCACCAGAATGAAACGAACCCGAATCGTCCCCATCCCCGCCCTCGAAGCCTCTTGGATTTCTTCGCCGGATGGTATCACGATACCCTTGAGTAAAGCCTAAAAATTCAACCGTAAGTTGTTGTCTCTTGGGGTTTTTTGAGTGTTCCCAGAAACCGGTTTATGGTAACTTCAACGGTGGCCCGGGACGGGGAAAAGGGCCTTCAGGGAGTGTGTTTGAGCGAAAAGCCCAAAAACGAGGGGGACCGCACTATTTTCGACCCGAACGTGGCGACGCATCGCTACGCTGCGGACAATATTGTCGTCGATCCCACCGTGGGCGACCCGGGCGCGGCCTCGGCCGCGGCCAACGAGCCGCACCGGGCGATTCCCTCCAAGCCCGCGGCCAGCTCGATCAGCCTGCCTCTCGGCTTTCGCCTCTTCGAATACCGCGTCGACGGCATCCTCGGCCAGGGCGGCTTCGGCATCGCCTATGCCGCCACCGACGTGAACCTCAACGCCAAGGTGGTGATCAAGGAGTACCTGCCGGAGGACTTCGCCTATCGCGCGACCGACAACACCGTGTCCGCGCGCGCCGACGAGGACCAGGAGTTCTACCAGGCCGGGCTGGACGCGTTCCTCGTGGAGGCGCGCACCCTCGCCACCTTCCGCCATCCCAACATCGTGCGCGTGGCGCGTTTCTTCGAGGCCAACAAGACCGCCTACATGGTCCTCGAGTACGAGCGCGGCCAGTCGCTCAAGGCGTACCGCAAGAAGCACGAGAGCATCCCCGAGGCGACGCTGGTCTCGCTCTTCGCCCCGCTCCTGGACGGCCTCGCGGTCGTGCACGCCTCGGGCTACCTGCACCGCGACATCAAGCCGGACAACATCTACGTGCGCGACGTCGACGGCAGCCTCGTGCTCCTCGACTTCGGCGCGGCGCGCCAGACCGCGACCGAGAAAGCCGAGATCGGCACCGTCGTCACCCCGGGCTACGGCCCGATCGAGCAATACGCCGGCGGGGGGCGCCAGGGCCCGTGGACCGACCTCTACGCGCTGGGCGCCACGTTCTTCTGGCTCATCACCGGCAAGAAACCGATCGAGGCGCCGGGACGCCTGGAAGACCCCGACCCCCTGCCGAGCGCCGAGCTGCTGGGACGCGGCCGCTACAGCCCCGAGTTCCTCTGCGCGATCGATTGGGCGCTCAAGATGCATCCGAGCGACCGGCCCCAGGACGTGGCGAGCTTCCAGTCGGCGCTGTTCTCGTCGCATGCCGGGGCCCTCGGGCTGCAGGAAGCGCTGCGCAAGGGTGACGAGGAGTTCGACGATGTCAGCTGGGCGGCTGCTCTCAAGAACCCGCGCCTGCTGAAGGGCCGGGTGGGGAGCCTCTGGCGCGCGGTGCGGCGCCCGGGCTCGTGGCCGATCGCCGTGAAGATGACGCTCGCGATGGTGGCCACGGCGCTCCTGCCGATGATGATCACCGCCTACTACAACCTGGAGAAGACCCAGGAGCACATGGCGGCGGTGGAGCTGCGCAACCTCGAGCAGCTCGCGCAGAGCACTGCGGGGCGCATCGCCCAGCTGCTGGGGGACAGCCGCAATCTCGCCGACTACGTCGGCACCGACGACGACTTCGTCTCCTTCCTGCAAAAGCCCACCAAGGCGGGCGTGGAGGCGACGCTCGCCAAGCTGCGCGGGCTGGTCGCCGCCAACCCCGACATCCAGTTCACGATGGTGATGGATCCCGCCGGCAACGCGATCGTCGCCACCGACCCGAACGTGATGGGCAAGAACTTCAAGTTCCGCGAGTACTTCAAGACCGCGATGGAGGGCCGGCCCTTCATGACCGGCATCATCGTGGGCGCCGTCGCGGGCGCGGCGGGCGTGTTCTACTCGCGCCCCGTGGTCGGGCCCGGAGGCGAGGTGATCGGCGCCGTGGTGATGCGGATCAAGGCCGATCCCATCGGCCGCATCCTCGCGAACACCCGGGTCGGGAACGACCGCATCCCGTTCCTCGTCGACAGCGACGGCGTCGTCGTCTGGCATCCCGACGAGAAGATGATGTTCAAGAGCCTCACGCCGCTTTCCAGGGAGGCGATGGACGAGATCGTCGCTGACCAGCGCTTCCGCCGCCCGGCGATCGAGTCGCTCAACCAGCCGTGGCTCGCCAAGGCGATGGTCGGCGCCAGGCAGCCGGGCAACGTCGCGTACTTCTCCAACGTCACGCGGCGCGACGAGATCGCGGGCTACGCGCCCGTTCCGGGCCACGACTGGGTGGTGGGCATGTCGGAGTCGCGCGATTACTTTGCCGCCCCCCTCGAGCGGCTGTTCGAGAACACCCTGGTGAGCGTGGCCCTCGCGGGCGCGATCTTCCTGCTGCTCGCGATGATCTTCGCGCGCAGCATCGTGCGGCCCATCCAGCAGCTGACTGCCGCGGCACACGCGCTGAAGGGCGGCGACTACGACCGTGCAAACATCGCCGTGCGCTCCAACGACGAGGTGGGCCAGCTCGCGCGCACCTTCAACGTGATGATCGACGTGCTGCGCCAGCGCGAGCGCGAGCGCGAACGCCGCCGTGCCGTGCAGCTGGGATACGAGAAGGGCGACCAGAGTGGCGCGCCCGGGGAGTAGGGGGGCGGCGGAGCGCCGCCGACGCCACGACCCCGACTGGGAGCCGCCGATCCCGGGGCGCCGGCGCGTCCTCAAGAACTGGGACGAGTACATGGCGCTCGCCAAGCGCATCGTCGAGCGCTTCGACCAGAAATTCGACCTGCAGCATTTCGACTACCACCACCCGGTGCGACTGCAGAAGTGCGGGCCGCGTTTCCGCAAGCCCTACCCGGTGAAGGTGGCCTACACCGACTGGGGTGACATCGCGAACCCGACCGTGCTGTGCTGCGGCGGCGTGGCGAACACCGCGATGCGGTTCAACTACCTCGCCTCCGACCTCGAGCCGCACTTCCGCGTGGTGTGCATGGACTGGGTCGGCCGCGGCCGCTCGGGCTGGATGGCCGACCAGCGCGACTACTCGCTCGCGACCTACGTGGAGCAGCTGCGCCAGATGATCGACCACCTGGGCGGGGGGCCGGTGATCCTGCTGGGATCGTCGCTCGGCGGCAGCGCGGCGATCGAGCTCGCGGCGCGGCATCCCAGGATGGTGAGCCGCCTGATCCTGAACGACATCGGGCCGTACATCCCGAAGAAGCGCCGCCAGCGCCGCGCGCAGACGCTCGCCCGCCACTACGTGTTCCGCGACCCCGCGGACCTGCTGCGCAAGATCGGCGCCTCGCAGAAGAACGACGGCCCGGTGAGCGACGACATCCGCTTCAACGTGACCTTCCACCAGACCCGCTGGTCCGACGAGGAGAGCGGACGCGTCTACCGCCACGACGTGCGCGCGCTGCAGGAATATCGCGTCGATGCCGAGGAAGCGCTCGACCAGTGGGCGCTGTGGAAGAAAGTGCATTGCCCGGTGCTGTTGATCCACGGGATGCTCTCCGACGCGCTGCTCGCGCCCACCATCAAGCGGATGAAGATCGACTCCAACGTGACGGTGATGCACGTCCCCGACACGGGCCACACGCCGGTGCTCTCGGATCGCAACCAGAACTGGTTCATCCACGAATGGCTGAGCGATCGCTGCGACGCGCGCGAGTGGAGCGTGCTGCATGCGCGCCTGCGCGACGACGTGGTGGATGCGAAGAAGCCCGCCCGGGAGGCGGTGAGCGCCTAGCTCAGGCCTGGTTGGGCCGGGCGACCTTCAGGACATTCGTGCCGTGGTCGCGCGCGACGGCGAACTCGACGATTTCCCCGTTGCCGACCTGCATGCGGCCCTGCCCGCCCAGGATCCCGTGGAGGATGCGGCCCACGCCCTTGCTGCTGACCAGCAGGGGCCGGCGCTCGAGGAGGGGGCGAAGGTTCTCGAGAGCCATGTCCACGCGGCGCGTGAAGTCGGCCTCGGACTCGCCCCCGGGCGGTGTCACCCCGGCGGCCAGCATTTCCTCGGTTTCGGCGATCGGCCGGTTGTTCCATTGCCCGAGGCGGCGCTCGTTCAGGAGGGGGTCGATCTCGACCGGGACGTTGCCGAGGACACCGCTGATGATCGATGCGGTCTGGCGCGTGCGGATGAGCGAGCCGGTGATGATCACGCCCACGCGCAGGCTCATCTTCTCGATCTGCTTGGCGAGGAGGTAGGCCTGGTCGCATCCGATGTCCATGAGGGGCAGGTCGAGATCCCCGCCGCAGCGAAAGCCGCGGAAGTTGGGCTCGGTCACGCCGTGGCGAACGAAGTAGAGGGTGAAAGGCCGGTCGGCTTGGTAGGTCATCCTGGGGCCAGATTAGCACCGCCACCGGAGCGGTCAAATTGCAACTGTAGAATTCCGCATCCCCATGAAAGCCCTGCGCTTCCTACGCATCCTCCACACCGCGGGCCGCTACCGGCTGGACGAGTTCCTTCCGGCCGGCGCTGTCCTGCCGCGGCTCGTCTTCGGGGCCGGTTACGCGTGGGCGTCCCGCGCGCGGCCGCGCGGCGTGCGCCTGCGCCTCGCCCTCGAGTCCCTGGGCCCGGTGTTCGTGAAGTTCGGCCAGCTCCTGTCGGTTCGCCCGGATCTCATCCCCGAGGACGTGGCGACGGAGCTTGCGAAGCTGCAGGACAACGTCGCCGCCTTCTCCTGGGACGAGGCGCAGGCCACGCTCGTGCGCGCCTACGGGCGGCCCGCCGCCGAGGTGTTCCGCACGATCGATCCGGTCCCGGTGGCGAGCGCTTCGGTCGCGCAGGTGCACTTCGCCGTGTTGCTCGACGGGCGCGAGGCCGCGGTCAAGGTGCTGCGGCCGGGCATACGGGCGACCATCGCCCAGGACGTGGGGGTGCTCTATGCGATTGCGGGGCTGGTCGGGCGCTTTGCCGAGGGCCGGCGCCTGCGCCCGCACGAGGTCGTCCACGAGTTCGAAAGGACCATCGGCGACGAGCTCGACCTGTTGCGCGAGGCCGCGAACGCGAGCCAGCTGCGGCGCAACTTCGCCGACGCGCGGTTGCTGATCGTTCCCGAGGTGTACTGGGACTGGTGCAACCGCGAAGTCATGGTGATGGAGCGCCTCGATGGCATCCCGGTGAACGCGCTCGGGCGCCTGCGCGAGGCGGGCATCGACATCCCGAAGCTCGCGCGCGACGGTGTCGAAATCTTCTTCACGCAGGTGTTTCGCGACGGCTTCTTCCACGCCGACATGCATCCCGGGAATATCTTCGTCGCGCGCGACGGGCGCTATTGCGGCGTCGATTTCGGGATCATGGGAACGCTATCCGATGCCGACAAGGGTTATCTCGCCACCAACTTCCTCGCGTTCTTCCACCGCGATTACCACCGCGTGGCGGTGGCGCACGTCGAAGCGGGCTGGGTGCCCGCGGACACCCGCGTGGACGAGTTCGAAGGGGCGATCCGCTCGGTCTGCGAGCCGATCTTCGACAAGCCGCTCAAGGAGATCTACTTCGGGCGGCTGCTGGTGCGGCTCTTCGAGGTCTCGCGGCGCTTCCGCATGGAGGTGCAGCCGCAGCTCGTGCTGCTGCAGAAGACCCTCCTCCAGGTCGAGGGCCTCGGCCGGCAACTCGATCCGGACCTCGACCTGCGCGCGAACGCCCAGCCGATCCTCGAGCGGTGGGCGGGCGAGCAGCTGGGGATCCGCGGGCTTCTCCGGTCGCTGCGCGAGGAGGCGCCCTTCTGGGCGCGCACCTTGCCGCAGCTACCCCGGCTCGTCCACCGCCTGCTGAACGACGCCCCGGCGCGCCGCATCGAGGCCGAGCTCAGCCGCCTGGCCGCCGCCCAGGAGCGCCAGACGCGAGTCCTGCTCGCCATCGCGCTGGTACTGGCGGCGCTATCTGTAGGACTTCTCCTACAGTAAGTGGCGTCAGAATGGATAAACTTTGTCTCCGCCGTAGGTTCCAAGCGGCAGCTACACCCCACTCACTAGGAGAACACCTATGAAAAGTTTGCTTTTGGCAGTGCTGGTGTCGGCGCCGTTTGCAGTTTCCGCGGCCACGGGCACGTTCAAGGATACCTGCAGCATGAAGGCTTCGAAGACGGCGAAGAAAGCCGACCTGATGGCGATGGCCAAGGTCAAGCCGGAAGAGGCCAAGAAGATCGCCAAGGAGGCTGCGGGCGGCAACACGATCGTCAAGGGCGGGATCGAGACCGAAGACGGCTGCCTCGTCTACTCGTATCACGTGAAGAGCAGCGCCAAGGGCGACAAGGGCCAGACGGAAGTCTTCATCGACGCCGGCAATGGCAAGGTCCTGGGCCAGGAGAAGGAAGGCGCGGTTCGCGCCGCCCTGGAGAAGCCGGTCGACAAGGTGAAGGAAGTCGCTGGCAAGACGAAGGAAGCCGTCACCGGCACGCCTTCGACCAACCAGGCCGTCAAGAAGTAACGCGACAGGTTTCACTCCAAGGCCGCCCTCGGGCGGCCTTTTTCTTTGTCTGCTAGCATCGGCAGGCAAATCCATCGGGATGGCAGGGTCCCGGTGCGTTCCCAAGACGGTGTCCCGTCCAACATCTGCCGACGGCCCAATCACGGACTGGAGGCTCCATGGACACCGCTACGACGTCCCCCATCGACTTCGATCGAATGACAGCGGGCGCGCCGCCCGAAGGCTGGACCTGCGGCGTCACCGGCACCGGCAATCCCCGATGGACCGTGGAGGCTGATGCCTCGGCGCCGAGCGCGCCGCACGTGCTGCGGCAATCCGGCCGCGGCACGTTTCCATGGTGCGTTGCGGGCGACCTCTCAGTCGCCGACGGTTTCGTCGAGGTGAAGATGAAACCGATCGCCGGTCGCGAAGACCAGGCGGGGGACGTGGTCTGGCGCTGGAAGGACGCAAACCGCTATTACGTCGCGCGCGCCAACGCCCTCGAAGACAACGTCTCCCTTTACTACACGGAGGGTGGCGTCCGGAAGACGCTCAAGTACGTCGAGGCTCCCGTGGCGCGCGACCAATGGCATACCTTGCGAGTCGAGTTCTCCGGGCGCCGCATCCGGGTGATCTTCGGCGGCGTGGCGCGTATCGAGATGAACGACGCGCATATCGAAGGCGCGGGGGCGCTCGGCGTCTGGACCAAGGCGGACAGCGTGACCGCATTCGACGACTTCACATGGGGCACGGTGCCGTGAGCGTGACCGCGGTCAACCGGGTGCTTGTCGCCAAAGGCCTGCGCGCCTTCGGCGATGGCTACGTGAGCCTGCTGTTGCCCGCCTACCTCCTGCAGCTGGGCTATTCGCCGCTGGAGGTCGGGGTGATCGCGACGGTCACGCTGGTGGGCTCGGGCGTGATGACGCTGGGGGTCGGCCTTTACGCCTACCGCTTCCGCTTCCGCACGCTGCTGCTGGCTGCGGCCGCGATGATGATTGCGACCGGGCTCGGCTTCGCGGTAGTCACCGCGTTCTGGCCGCTGCTGCTGATCGCGCTCGTCGGCACCCTCAACCCGTCGAGCGGCGACGTGAGCGTCTTCCTGCCGCTCGAGCACGCGGTCCTCGCACGCGTGGTTCCGGACCGCGAGCGCACCGCGGTGTTCGCGCACTACAGCCTCGTGGGATCGCTCGCCGCCGCCGTGGGTGCGCTCGCCGTGGCGCTGCCCGCCTGGGCCGCGCGTGAGTGGGGACTCGGGGATCGCGCCGCGATGCAGGCGATGTTCGTCGCCTACGCGGCGCTGGCCGTGGCCGCGGCGCTCGTCTATCGCGGGTTGCCGCGCGAGATCGAGGGCGAGACCCGGCGCGCGCCCGCGCCGCTCACGCGCTCGAAGCGCCGCGTCTATGGGCTCGCGGCGCTCTTCAGCCTCGACGCGTTCGCCGGCGGGCTCATCGTGCAGTCGATGGTCGCGCTGTGGCTCTACCAGCGCCACGATGTCGCGCTGTCGGAGGCGGGCGTGATCTTCTTCCTCACCAGCGTCCTCTCGGCGATCTCCTTCCTGCTCGCGGTGCGGATCGCCAATCGCGTGGGCCTCGTGAACACGATGGTATTCACGCACATTCCGGCCAACCTCTGCCTGATCGCGATCCCGTTCGTCGACAGCCTTTCGCTGGTGGTCGTGCTGTTGCTGGTGCGCGGCTTGCTGTCGCAGATGGACGTGCCAACCCGGAGCTCCTACGTGATGGCAATTGTGCTGCCCGAAGAAAGACCGGCGGCGGCCAGCATCACCACGGTGCCGCGCAGCCTCGCCTCGTCCGCCGGCCCCCTCATCGCCGGGTACCTGTTGACAACGTCGGGGTTCGGGTGGCCGCTGGTGGCGGCAGGAGCGTTGAAGATCGCGTACGACCTGATGCTGCTCGCGACCTTCCGCAAGGTGAGGCCGCCAGAGGAGTCGGCAGCCGCGGACGCGCGCGGCGTGACCTAGCGCTTGCGCGCGAGCGTGAGCCCGTCGCCCACGGGCAGCAGCGCGATGTCCACGCGCTCGTCGGCGTGCAGCGCGTCGTTGAAGGCGCGCAGCGCGACGGTATCGGGCTGGGTGTTGGTGGGTTCGGCCACGTCTCCCGACCACAGCGTGTTGTCCACGGCGATGAGCCCCCCCACGCGCAGCAGCCGCAAGCAGCGCTCGAAGTAGGCGAGGTAGTTGCCCTTGTCGGCGTCGATGAAGGCGAAGTCGTAGCGCCCTTCGCCGCCTTCGGCGATCAGTTGGTCGAGCGTGCGGGTCGCGCTTGCGAGCCGCAGGTCGATCTTGCCTTCGACGCCGGCCTTCTTCCAGTAGCGTTGCGCGATCGCGGTCCACTCCTCGCTCACGTCGCAGGCGACGATGCGCCCC
>JANMYH010000378.1:0-9761 GCA_031381925.1 Burkholderiales bacterium
GCGCCGTAGGGAATGACAATCGGTGCTGTCCCCCCGCGTAGGCGGGGGCCCAATTACAACGAAGAAAAGGGAGGCCCCAAATGTTCTGGAAAACCGCCATTGCCGTGATCCTCACGGTCGCCGCCGCGCTCCTGTCGAAGAGCACGACCGTGACCATCGCCGTGTTCTTCATCGCGATGATCGTCGTCTTCATCTTCGAGGGCGTGCGCATCGTGCCGCAGCAGAACGCGTGGGTAGTCGAGCGCCTCGGCAAGTTCTCGCGCGTGCTCGAGCCGGGCCTGAACCTGATCGTGCCGTTCTTCGATCGCGTGGCCTACAAGCACTCGCTGAAGGAGGTCCCGCTCGATGTTCCCGAGCAGATCTGCATCACGCGCGACAACACCCAGCTCACCGTCGACGGGATCATCTACTTCCAGGTGACCGACCCGCGCCTGGCTTCCTACGGGTCGTCGGACTACATCCAGGCGGTCACGCAGCTCGCGCAGACGGCGCTGCGCTCGGTGGTCGGCAAGATGGAGCTCGACAAGACCTTCGAGAGCCGCGACGAAATCAACCACACCGTCGTGCAGGTGCTCGACGAGGCGGGACGCACCTGGGGCATCAAGGTGCTGCGCTACGAGATCAAGAGCCTCACGCCGCCCGAATCGATCCTGCGCTCGATGCAGGCGCAGATCACCGCCGAGCGCGAGAAGCGCGCGGTGATCGCGACCTCCGAAGGCAAGCGCCAGCAGGAGATCAACGTGGCCGACGGCCAGCGCCAGGCGGCGATCCTCGAGTCCGAGGGCCAGAAGCAGGCGCAGATCAACAAGGCGGCAGGCGAGGCGCAGGCGATCGAGCTGGTGGCGAACGCCAACGCGAACGCGGTGCGCGCGGTGGCCGCGGCGATCGGCGCGCCCGGCGGCATGAGTGCCGCGAACCTCAAGGTCGCGGAAAAGTACATCGAGGCCTTCGACAACCTCGCCCGCACCAACAACACGCTCATCATTCCCAGCAACATGGGGGACATGGCGGGCCTGGTCGCGAGCGCCATGACGGTGCTGGATCGCGCCAAAGTGGGCGAAGCTTCGAAATAAAGGTCAATGGGCGGGAGAGGGTCAGTGGCGGACCGCGAATTCGGCTTCGAAACCCTGTGCCTGCACGCCGGCCAGATCCCCGACGCGCAGACCGGCTCGCGCGCGGTCCCGCTGTACCAGACGACCTCCTACGTCTTCGAAAGCGCCGAGCACGCGGCGAGCCTTTTCAACCTGCAGACGTTCGGCAACGTGTACACGCGCCTGTCGAACCCGACGACCGCGGTCTTCGAGGAGCGGATGGCGGCGATCGAGGCGGGCCGCGCCGCGGTGGCGACCGCTTCGGGCCAGGCGGCCGAGATGGTGGCGCTCCTCAACATCCTCGAGAGCGGCGACCACGTGGTGTCGTCCTCGAAGCTCTATGGCGGCACCTACACGATGCTCGGCGTGAATTTCCGCAAGCTCGGCATCGAGGCGACCTTCGTCGATACCGACGAGCCCGAAAATTTCCGGCGCGCGCTCAGGCCCAACACCAAGGCGGTCTTCTCGGAGACGCTCGGCAATCCCGCGATCAACGTGATCGACATCGCCGCGATCGGGGCGATCGCGCGCGAGGCGGGCGTGCCGTTCATCGTCGACAACACGGCGGCTTCCCCCTACCTCTGCCAGCCGCTCGCCCATGGCGCCGACATCGTGGTGCATTCGGCCACCAAGTTCATCGGCGGTCACGGTACCTCGATGGGGGGCGTCGTCATCGAGGGCGGAAAGTTTCCGTGGGACAACGGCAAGTTTGCGTCGATGACCGAGCCCTCGGCGGGCTACCACGGCGTGCGGTTCTACGAGACCTTCGGTGACTTCGGCTTCACGATGAAGGCGCGCATGGAGGTGATGCGCGTCTTCGGGCCGACGATCGCGCCGTTCAACTCGTGGCTGCTGCTCCAGGGCCTCGAAACGCTCCCCGTGCGGATGGACCGCCACGTCGCCAATGCGATGGGCGTGGCCACCTTCCTTCGCGACCATCCGAAGGTCGCGTGGGTCAACTATCCGGGGCTCGCGGACGACAAGTATCACGCGCTCGCGAAGCGCTACCTGCCGAAGGGCGCGGGATCGCTCCTCGCCTTCGGAATCAAGGGTGGTTTCGCGGCGGGGGTGAAGTTCATCGAGGCGCTCACGTTCGTGAGCCACCTCGCCAACATCGGCGACGCGAAGTCGCTCGTGATCCACCCGGCATCGACCACCCACCGGCAGCTGAGCGAGGAGGAACTGCAGAAGGCGGGCGTGCCGCCGGACATGGTGCGCCTGTCGATCGGCCTGGAGAGCCTCGACGACATCCTGTGGGACCTCGGGCAGGCGCTGGCAAAGGCATGATGATCCGCGCTGGAATCTTCTTCGTTGCGCTCGTGGTGCTGATGGTGGTGACCTTCGAGGACGCCGCCGCGATGGTCTCGCCGTGGATCGACCCGCGGCTGCTGTACCTGGCCGCCGCTCTCATGGTCGCGGGACTCATGTTCCACACGCAGGTGCCCCCACGGCTGCCGGAGAATCCGGCGTGGTACGGGGTCCTCGGGGCGCTCGCGATCGCCGTGGCCGGTGCGCCGTTCGTTGCGTACCAGTACGTGAACCTGGCGGCCGAGCCGCTGCTGGTGATCGTGGTGGTGCTGGTGATGCTGCGACTGAAGCCGCGCGTCGGCTACCTCTACCAGAGCGGCCCCGTGCCCGGCTTCATCACCTTCCTCACGTTCTCCGCGCTGCTGTGGCAGTCGCACTCGATCGTGGGGAGCCTCGCGGCCGTGGGCGTGACGCACCCGATGGTCGAGCGCCTGCCCGGGCTCGCGAACCTGGCCGCCGCGGCGATCGTGGTGGCGATCTTCATCACCGCGAGTGGCATCCGCCATCGCTCGCTGCAGCTCAACCCCTCCCGGAGCTGGCTCACGATGGGCCTCCTGATCTTCATCGCCGGCGCCTTCGCCACCCACTTCCCCGCCTACGCCCAGTACGGCCGCTACGCCCTCGTCGCCGCCCACGTGCTGCTCTTCGTGGGCGCGTTCCATTTGCTGAGCCACCTGCTGCCGCGCCGCGCCGCCGACGAGATGGCGTGACGTCATTGGGCGCCGAGGAGCGCCGCGGCTTCTGCCGCGGCGGCCTCGAGCACCGTGGCGTCGATCCAGCCGGTGAACGCGGAGACGCGGGCCTGGGTTTCCCAGCCGCCGGCGATGCCGTGAAGGATCCCGGCAACGAAGAGCTCACCCGACACCTGCAAGTAGGCCGGGGCGCCCGTTTCCTCCGGGGTGGCCTGTCCCTGCAGGTCGGACGCCTCGTCGAGCGGCTTGATGCGCAGGCCTAGGGTGCGCGGCTCGACGCGGTCGACGGTATTGATCGACGCGCGCTTCTTCCCGCCGCCATGGCCCGCGATCGCCACCGTCTTTCCCTCCTCGGCGTTGCCCCGATACGGTGGCGTGGGGTCGGTGCCGCGAACGTCCTTGTCGAGGTGGACGAGTGCGATGTCGGCCGCGGCGCCGCCCTTCCAGTCGGGATGGAGGTAGACGCCCGCGATCGCATGGCCATGTCCGCCGATGGCGATGCGCGGCCGCGGCTTCGCATCCTGCAACGCGCGCGCGCGGTGGGCCGCAGTCAGCAGCCAGCGCGGCGCGATGAGGACGCCCTCGCCATGGGGCGCGTTGAGCGCGACGGAAGAGGTGTAGCGGGAAGCAAGCTCGAGGTATTCGGCGTCGTCGCGATCGGCGCGGATGAGGAGCGCGGCGGCAGGAAGCGCTGCGAAGAGGACGGCCGCGAGGAAGCAGGGGCGGGCGAGTTGCACCGGCCGAGTTTATCCGAGTAGAATTCAAACGAGCGTTTGAATCGGACGTTTGACTCATGGCCGCTGCCCGTCCCGCACGAAAGAGCGTCGCCATCGACGCGCTCTCGGCGGACACCAAGACCCGAATCCTCGATGCCGCGGAGCAGCTCTTCATGGAACACGGCTTCGAGGCGACGAGCCTGCGCAGCCTCACTTCGGCGGCCGGCGTGAACCTCGCGGCGGTGAACTACCATTTCGGCTCCAAGGAAGTGCTCTTCCAGGCGGTCCTCACGCGCCGCCTCGATCCCATGAACCTGGAGCGCATCGAGATCCTGGAAAGGCTCGAGCGCGAGGGCGCGGGCCGCCCCCTCAGCGTGGAGAAGATCCTCTTCGCGATGCTGATCCCGGCGTTGCGCCTGGCGCGCGACGAGCGGCGCGGAGGCAAGAACTTCCTGAGACTTCTCGGCCGCGCCTATGCGGACCCCGCGCCGTTCATCCGCCATTTCCTCTCGGAGCAGTACGTCGGGATGATCGGGCGCTACAAGGAGGCCTTCCTCAAGGCGCTCCCGCACCTGTCGCGCCAGGAGCTCACGTGGCGCCTGCATTTCGTGATGGGCGCGCTTTCATACACGCTCGCCGGCACCGACGCGTTGAAGCTCTTCGCGCAGGTGGCGGCGACCGACAAGGACAACGACGAGCTGCTCCTGCAGCGGCTGGCCCCGTTCCTGGTGGCCGGCTTGAAGGCGCCGGCGCTCGGCGACACGCGCAAGCTCGAGCTGGTCTCGGGCGACTGATGGGAGGAAGACCATGATGAGCACCGTAAGCATCGTTCTCGCGGCCCTGGCCGGCGGCTGGATCCTCGCGTATCACCGGGCCAACGGGCTCGCGTGGTCCCTGGGAATCGCGGCACTCGCCGCCGCGGTCACCTTCGCCACCGGCGCGCCGGTGGCTGCCTACACCGCCTTCTGGATCGCCACCGCGATTTTCGCCGCCTTCGCGATCGTGAAACCGCTGCGCCGCGCCGTCGTGAGCGGCCCGGTCTTCGGCATCTACAAGAAGATCCTGCCGCAGATCTCGCAAACCGAGCAGGAGGCCCTCGACGCCGGCAGCATCTGGTGGGACGCGGATCTGTTCTCCGGCAAGCCCGACTGGAAGAAAATGCTCGCCTATCCGGAGGCGAAGCTCTCGGGCGAGGAGAAGGCGTTCCTCGACGGCCCCGTGGAAGAGCTTTGCGGCATGCTCGACGAGTGGGACATCACCCATAACCGGATGGACCTGCCGCCCGAGGCGTGGAAGTTCATCCGCGACAAGGGCTTCCTCGGGATCATCATTCCCAAGTCGTACGGCGGCCTCGGGTTCTCGGCGTTCGCGCACACCGAGATCGTGACCAAGATCTCGACCCGCAGCGGCACGGCGGCGGTCACCGTGATGGTGCCCAACTCGCTCGGGCCCGCGGAGCTGCTGATCCACTACGGCACCGAGGAGCAGAAGAACCATTACCTGCCGCGGCTCGCCCGCGGCCTCGAGATCCCGTGTTTCGCGCTCACCAATCCCGAGGCCGGTTCGGATGCCGGCGCCATTCCCGACTTCGGCATCGTCTGCAAGGGCCTGCACGAAGGCCGTGAAGTGCTCGGCGTTCGCATGACGTGGGAGAAGCGCTACATCACGCTCGGCCCCGTCGCGACCATTCTCGGCGTGGCCTTCAAGCTCTTCGATCCGGACAAGCTCATCGGAAGCGAGGAGGACATCGGCATCACGCTCGCGCTCATCCCGACTTCGCACAAGGGCGTGAACATCGGCCGGCGCCACATTCCGCTCTCGGCCGCGTTCATGAACGGGCCCAACTCCGGGAAAGACGTGTTCATCCCGATGGAGTGGATCATCGGCGGGCAGCCGCAGGTGGGCAAGGGCTGGCGGATGCTGGTCGAGTGCCTCGCCGCGGGACGCTCGATATCGCTGCCGTCGATGTCGATGGCCGCGGGCAAGCTCTGCAGCCGCGCGACCGGCGCTTACGCGCGCGTGCGCACCCAGTTCCGCACGCCGATCGGCAAGTTCGAGGGCGTGGAAGAGCCGCTCGCGCGCATCGGCGGCAGCACCTATCTCATGGACGCCACCCGGCGCATGACGATGGTCGCGCTCGACTCCGGCGAGAAACCGTCGGTGATCTCGGCCATCTGCAAGTACCACATGACCGAGCGGATGCGCTCGATCATCAACGACGCCATGGACATCCACGGCGGCAAGGGAATCATGATGGGGCCGAACAACTACCTCGGCCACGCGTACGGCAACATCCCGATCGCGATCACGGTGGAGGGCGCCAACATCCTCACCCGTTCGATGATCATCTTCGGCCAGGGCGCGATCCGCTGCCACCCGTTCGTGCTGAAGGAGATCGCCGCCGCGGGCGCGAACGACCTCGCCGCGTTCGACGCGGCGCTCTGGGGCCACATGAGCTTCACCGTGTCGAACGCCGCGCGCTCGCTGTGGCTCGGCATCACCGGCGGCGAGGGCGTGTCGGTTCCCGGCACCCCGGAGACGCGCCGCTACCTGCAGATGATGACGCGCTTCTCGTCGGCCTTCGCGCTGCTCTCGGACATCTCGATGTTCGTGATCGGCGGCAGCCTCAAGCGCAAGGAGAAGATCTCCGCGCGCCTGGGCGACATCCTGTCGTTGCTCTACATGGCGTCGGCCACGGTCAAGCGCTACCACGACGAGGGCCGCCAGAAGGAGGACCTGCCGCTCCTCACCTGGGCGCTGCACGACAGCTTCTTCAAGCTGCAGGTGGCGATGGACGGCGTGATCGCCAACTTCCCCAACCGGTTCATCGGCGCGTGGCTACGCCTGCTGGTGTTTCCCAAGGGCCTCACGCTCGACGCGACGCACGACAAGCTGGGCTCGCGCGTGGCCGATATCCTGATGACGCCCGGTGCCGCGCGCGACCGGCTCACTGCCGGCGCCTACGTGCCCCGCGATGTGGACGACGTGATCGGGCGCCTCGAGTTCGCGATGGAGGCGGTCATCAAGGCCGATCCGATCGAGGCCAAGATCCGCCGCGCCCAGAAGGAAGGCAAGCTCACGCAGCGCACGTTGGCCGAGCGGCGCACCGCCGCCCTGGGGATGGGCACCATCACCCAGGAGGAGCATGACCACCTCGTCTACACCGACCGCCTGCGGCGCGATGTGATCAAGGTGGACGATTTCCCGCACGACCTCGGCCGGCCCCAGGGGGAGGAAGCATGGCAGCACACCGAATCGAAGAAAAAAGCGCTCGCCACGTCTATGTAGTCGACGGGGCGCGAACCCCGTTCCTGAGGGCGCAGAACAAGCTGGGGCCGTTCACCGGCTCGGACCTCGCGGTGAACGCCGGGCGGCCCCTTCTTATGCGGCAGCCGTTCGAGCCGAACGCATTCGACGAGGTGATCCTCGGCGCCGCGATGCCCTCGTCGGAGGAGGCCAACATCGCGCGCGTCGTGTCGCTGCGCCTGGGCTGCGGCGACAAGGTGCCCGCGTGGACGGTGATGCGCAACTGCGCCTCTGGCCTGCAGGCGCTCGACTCGGCCTTCGTGAACATCGTCGCGGGCCGCTCGCGCCTGGTGCTCGCCGGCGGCACCGACGCGATGAGCCATGCGCCGCTCCTCTACGGGCCCGCCATGGCCAACTGGTTCATGGCGATGAACGCGGCGAAAGGCGGCGGCAGGAAGGCGGCCGTGGCGGCCCAGTTCAAGCTCAGGTACCTCGCACCCGTGATCGCGATCCTGAACGGCCTGACGGACCCGATCGTGAAGCTCTCGATGGGATCGACCGCCGAGATCGTGGCCGAGCGGTTCGGCATCACGCGCCAGATGATGGACGAGTACGCGGTCGAATCGCACCGCCGCGTGGCGTTCGCCCAGGACAACGGTCGGCTCCCGGAGGTCGAGCCGATGTTCGGGCCCGACGGCACGGTCTACGCCCTCGATGACGGCGTGCGGCGCGACTCCTCGGTCGAGAGGCTCGCCAAGCTGAAGCCGGTCTTCGACCGGACCTACGGCAACGTGACTGCCGGCAACAGCTCCCAGGTGACCGATGGCGCGGCGATGCTGATCCTTGCTTCCGGGGACGTGGTGCGCGAGTACGGCCTCACGCCGCTCGGGCGCATTGTCGACACGCACTGGGGCGCGCTCGACCCCGCCGAGATGGGCCTCGGACCCGTGCACGCGATCACGCCGCTCATGCAGCGCAACGGGCTCACCTGGGACGATATCGACGCCGCGGAGGTGAACGAGGCGTTCGCCGCGCAGGTGTTGGGCTGCCTCGCCGCGTGGGAGGACCCCGGCTACATGAAGGAGCACTTCGGCCTCGACAAGCCGCTCGGCAAGCTCGATCGCGCCAAGCTCAACGTCGACGGCGGTGCGATCGCCCTCGGCCACCCGATCGGCGCGTCGGGCGCCCGCGTGGTGCTGCATGTGCTCAAGGTGCTCGAGCGCACCGGCGGGCGCCGCGGCGTCGCGTCGCTGTGCATCGGAGGCGGGCAGGGCGGGGCGATGCTGGTCGAAAGGACGTGAGCGCACAGGGATTTCTCTCGCGCTTCGAATTCAGCGCGGGCGCAATGCGCCGATTGCTGAACCTGTGGCCACCCTTCCGGGGCGCAGGCATCCGCGTGAAGGAGATTGCGCCGGATTTTCGCGCGGTCACGGTCGAGCTGCGCATGAGGACGCTGAACCGCAACTTCGTGGGGACGCATTTCGGGGGTTCCCTGTTTGCGATGACCGATCCGTTTTTCATGATCATGATGATGCAGAACCTCGGCAAGGATTACGTGGTCTGGGACAAGGAGGGAACGGTTCGATTCCTGAAGCCCGCAAAGGGAACGGTGACGGCGCGCCTGACGCTGGCCGCCGAGAGCATCGAGTTCGCGCGCGCGGCCACCGAAGGCGGCGCCAAGCACGAGCCCGTCTTCAGCGCGGATGTGGTCGATGCGGCGGGGGTGGTGGTCGCGAACGTCGAGAAGACGCTGCACATCCGAAGAAAGAAAAACTAGATGGATCTCAAGCACTGGAAGCTGGAAACCGACGCCGACAACCTCGCATGGCTGTGGTTCGACCGCCAGGGGAGCGCGACCAACACATTCTCGAGCGAGGCGCTGCGCGAATTGGGGCAGGCGGTCGACCACCTGAGGGCGATGCCGCCGCGCGGCCTCGCGATCCTCTCCAACAAGGACAACGGTTTCGCGGCCGGGGCGGACATCCAGGAATTCACGACGCTGCGCGACGCGGACGAGGCGATCGCCTTCACGGTGCTCGGCAATGAGGTGTTCGACGGGGTCGAGCAGCTTCCCTTCCCCACGGTCGCGATGGTGCACGGCTTCTGCATGGGGGGCGGCACCGAGCTCGCACTTGCCTGCCGTTATCGCGTGATGGACGACGGGCCGAAGTCGCGCATGGGATTGCCGGAGGTGTTGCTCGGCATCGTGCCCGGATGGGGCGGGGCCAAGCGCATGCCCGCGCTGATCGGCGCCGCAGCCGCCCTCGACCTGATGCTCACCGGCCGGGCGGTGGACGCCCGCCGTGCGAAGGGCCTGGGCCTCGTCGATGCGGTCACGCCCAAGCGCCACTTCGAGAACGCCGCGCGCCGCATCCTTCTCGATCCGCCGCCAGTCCGCAAGCCCGGGCTCGCCGCCGCCGTGACCAACTGGCCGGGCATACGCAACATCGTCGCCAGGAAGGCCGAAAAACAGGTGGCCGAGAAGGCGCGTCGCGACCACTACCCGGCGCCCTACGCGATCATCGACCTGTGGAAGGACTTCGGCGGCGACGTGCGCAACGTGCCGCGTGAGCATCCCGCATCGACGGCGAGCCTCTTCTTCAGCCCGACCACGAAGAACCTGATCCGCGTCTTCCTGCTGCAGGACCGGTTGAAGGCGTTGGGGAAGGAAATTGGGCCCCGGGCCAGCGATGCGACTGCATCGCCCG
>JANMYH010000379.1:0-1609 GCA_031381925.1 Burkholderiales bacterium
TCCGATCGCGCGAACCGCCGCCGCCTCCTCGAGCTGCCGCAGCGAGCGCTGCACCGTTCGCTGGCTCGAGCCGAGCGCGGCGGCGAGGGCCGATGTGGACCACGACTCGCCGCCCTCGAGGAGCGCGAGGATGGCGCCCGCTTCGCCGTCGATGGGCGGCGCCAGGACCACCACCGCGGCGGCATCGATGGGGGCGAGGACGAAGCCGCGCGGCGTCGCCTCGATGCGGGCGATCGGACGCAGCGCTGCGCGCAGGCGGCTCAGCTCGACACGCAGCCGTGCACGATGAGTCTCGTTGGGCGTGCGCGCGCGGAATGTCTCCTCGATGAGGCGATCGCGAGGAACATCGTCTGGCCATGCGTTGGCCAATGTGCCGACGAGCGAGAACAGGATGGGACGCCCGGCGAGCGACACCGAGCGCTTCGGGCCGCGGACCACTCGCCTGCACGCGTCGACGACGAGGTCACCGGACGCGAACAGGGCTTCCACTTCCTCGAGGCGGATCGGCCGCGCGATGCCGGCGCGAATGAGACGCGCCGATGGTGCCGACAAGGCATGCCGCGCCCGGCCCACCTCGGCGATGAGGGACGCGATGCCCGCGGCGACGGCGGCGCGGTGCGCGCGGTCGAGCGCGGCGGCCGCGTCGGCAGCGCGGACGTTGCGTAACGCGAGCTCGGCGTGGGTGAGCTCGGTGCGGGCCACGAGCGGCGGCGGCGCTGGCGTGTGAGCCACATCGACCGCGGCCAGCGTTTTCCTGGCGCCATCGAGATCGCCTACGAGGATCTGGCGCCGCGCCACCACCACGCGGGCGTGAAGCGCGTTGGCGCGATCGCCGAGCGCGTCGAGCGCGCGCGCTGCGGAGGCGAGCGCCTGCGTGGGCCAGCTGAGGTCGCGTGCCGCGAGCGCCACTTCTGCCTCGGCGACCTGGCAGCGCAGCCGGGCGAGTCGCTCTCGAACGCCGAAGCCGCGGACGGCACGCCGCAAGAGCTTGCGCGCTCGATCGTATTCGCCGAGCTGGGCCATCGCGATGCCGCGCAGGGCGAGCGCCGGCGGATCTTCACGCAGGGCGACGCGCTTCAGTGCGCCGAGCGGGTCACCGGCGGCCAGCGCGCGCGCAGCCGCGGTGAGGAGGGAGTCCAAGCCTCAGCCCTGGTCCGGAATCTCCGGCTCCACCAGCATCTTGAGCAGGTCGAGCGACTCACTCCACCCGAGGTAGCAAGCCTCCGCGGGAATCGCGTCCGGCACCCCCTCCTGGGTGATATTCAGCTCCGAACCGACCATCACCTTCTTGATCTCCACCGTCACCGTCATCGTGCCGGGCGGGCCGGCGTCGAAGACATCGGTATGTCGAATCCGCTTGCCGGGGACGAGCTCGAGGTACTCCCCGCCGAACGAATGGCTCGAGCCGGTGCTGAAGTTGGTGAACGACATCTTGTAGCGGCCGCCCACGCGCGCGTCCATCGAGTGGACCTTGGCGGTGAAGCCGTTCGGCGGCAGCCATTTCACCATCGCTTCGGGATCGAGGAACGCCTTGTAGAGGCGCTCCGGGGTGGTCTTGAAAACGCGGTGCAGGCGGATGGTGCTGGGCATGGTGGGCTCCTTCGGATCG
>JANMYH010000398.1:0-1702 GCA_031381925.1 Burkholderiales bacterium
GGCATGAGCGAGATCATCTTCCGGCACCACGGCACCATCGACAAGTTCATGGGCGACTCGATCCTGGTGCTCTTCGAGAGCCCGCGCGGCGCCAACGGCGGCGTGATGAACGCGGTGTCGTGCGCGGTGGACATGCAATGCGCGATGGAGGCGCTCAACGCGGAGCACAAGGGCAATGGCCTGCCGGAGATGTACTTCGGCATCGGCATCAACACCGGCCGCGTGATGTCCGCCCTCCTCGGCTCCGACCTCTATTCCGAGTACACCGTGATCGGCGACGAGGTGAACCTCGCATCGCGGATCGAATCCTTCAGCCTTCGCGGGCAGGTGCTGGTGAGCGAGAGTACCTACGAACGCTGCGCGGACCTCGTCACCGCCGGCGAGCCGATGGAGGTCTTCGTGAAGGGCCGCAGCAAGCTGGTGGTGCTGCGCGAGGTGCTCGCGATCCCGGGCTCGGGGCGGGCGGTGCCGCGCCAGGAGATCCGCCGCAGCCCGCGCGTGCAGGTGAAGCTGCCGTTCAACTACCGCGTGGTGTCCAACGAGATCGTGATGCCCGAGGCGATGATGGGCTCGATCCTCGACATCGGCTACCACGGAGTGCTCGCCGAGATCGCGGTTCCGGCCGCGCAGTTCACCGAGATCACGCTCGAATTCGACCTGCCGCTGGTGGGCCAGAAGATCGCCGATCTGTACGGCAAGATCGTGAAGGTGGTCCCGAAGGAGGGCTGCACGCGCGTGGGGATCGAATTTTCCTCGATGAGCCCCGAGCAGCGCGCGGCAGTCCAGCTGTTCGTGCAGCTGCTGATCCAGGGAACGGAGAGCCAATGAAGGTTGCGGCCGGTGCGCTGCTGCTCGTGTTGCCGCTGTGCGCCGCGGCCCAGATCCGCACTGATGCGAGCCTCGGACGCCCTGCCGCGTCGCTCGCCGGGCCCACCTACCTCATTGCCCAGGACATGGGGCGCCTGGCGGGGCGCAACCTGTTCCACAGTTTCTCGACGTTCAACCTCGGCTACGGCGAGGTCGCGCAGTTCACGACGACTTCTTCCGACCTGGCAAACGTCATCAGCCGCGTGACCGGCGGGGAGACCTCGCGAATCCAGGGCTCGATCCGGCTCGCTTCTCCCGGCACGCCGGCCTTCTGGTTCCTGAATCCGGCGGGAGTCGTCTTTGGGGCCGGCGCCTCGATCAGCGTCCCCGGCGCATTCCACGTCTCCACCGCCAATTACCTCAAGTTCGCCGACGGCGAGTTCCACGCCGACCCCGCGAAGACGAGCACGTTCTCGACGCTTTCGCCCGAAGCCTTCGGCTTTCTCGGCAACACGCGGGCCCGCATCGGGATCGATGACGGCGCGCTGCTGCGCACCAATTCCCCGCTCCAGCTCGTGGCGGGCGACGTCTCGCTCAGCCGCGGCGCGATCTCGGGCGGTGCCGGCGATATTCGCGTCGTGGCACTCGGCGCCCAGGCTCGCGAGGTGCCGGTGTCGGGAACCGTTGTCGACGCCTCCGGCGCGATCACCGTAGCCGACGGCGGCAATATCACCACCCGGTCCTCGGGCGCGACCGATGCGGGAAACATCGAGGTCTACGCGGGAACGCTCACGCTCGACGGCACCGGCTCCCCGGGTTCGACGGGACTCTTCAGCGTGAGCGAGCCGGGGTCGCGGGGCAATTCCGGCTCCATCCGCGTCGACGCCGGCAGCTC
>JANMYH010000434.1:0-2519 GCA_031381925.1 Burkholderiales bacterium
GGAGCCGGAGCTGCTGCGCACGCAACTGCGTGCGATCCTGCGGGTCGAGCCGCAGGGGCAATGCCGCGTGCTGCTGCCGATGGTCACCGACGTCGAGGACCTGAGGGCGGCGCGCGCCATCATCGATGCGTGCGTGGCGTACGCCCGTAAGCCCGCCCCGCAGGTCGGGGCGATGGTCGAGACGCCATCGGCGGCGCTGCTCGCCGGCAAGATCGCGGCACACGCCGACTTCCTTTCGATCGGCACCAACGACCTCGCGCAGTACACGCTCGCGATCGACCGCGGCCATCCGGAGCTCGCGAAGCGTCTGGACGCGCTGCATCCCGCGGTGCTGCGCCTCGTGGCGCTCGTCGCGGAAGCCGGGCGCGCCCACGGCAAGAAGGTGTCGGTATGCGGCGCTCTCGGCTCGGACGTGGACGCACTGCCGATCCTGATCGGGCTCGGCATCCACGAGATCTCGGCGACGACCGCGATGATCCCCCGGCTCAAGCGCACCGTGCGGCTGCTCGACGCGAGGCAATGCGCCGAGCTCGCGCAGCGGGCGCTCGACCTGTCAACCGCCGCCGAGGTACGGGAGCTCGCGCTCTTTACGCGATCGCGCGCCCGGGCCTCGTCCGGAGAGCCCGTCACTGGAGGCTGATCCATGAAGCGATTTCTCGCGCTCACGCAAAAGCTCGGCGCAGCGCTGATGCTGCCGATCGCGGTGCTGCCGGTGGCCGGCCTGCTGCTGCGGCTCGGGCAGCCCGACCTCCTCGACATCGCGCCGGTGGCGGCCGCGGGCGATGCGATCTTCTCGAACCTGGGGCTGCTCTTCGCGATCGGCGTCGCGGTGGGCCTCGCGAGGGAGAACCACGGCGCGGCGGGCCTCGCGGGCGCCGTGGGGTTCTTCGTGGCGACCAAGGGCGCCGAAGTCCTGCTGGGATTGCCCGCGGCGGAGGCCACGCGGCAGCTCGCGAAGCTGTCGGTTCCGATCGGCATCATCTCCGGCATCATCGCGGGCGCCCTCTACAACCGCTACAGCAACATCAAACTGCCCGACTACCTCGCCTTCTTCGGCGGGCGGCGCTTCGTGCCGATCGCCGCGGGCGGGGCGGGCATCGTGGTGGCCTTCGTATTCGGGCTCGGCTGGCCGGCGCTGTCGAGCGCCATGGACGTGCTCTCGCGCGGGGTGATCGCGTCGGGCGAGTTAGGGCTCTTCGTCTACGGCGTGCTGAACCGCGTGCTCATCGTGACCGGCCTGCACCACATCCTCAACAACGTCGCCTGGTTCCTCGTCGGCGACTACAACGGGGTCACCGGCGACCTCAAGCGCTTCTTCGCCGGCGATCCGGCGGCCGGCGTGTTCATGGCGGGGTTCTTCCCGGTGATGATGTTCGGGCTGCCGGCGGCGTGCCTCGCGATGTACCACACCGCGAAGCCGGAACGGCGGCGCGCGGCCGGTGGCCTGCTGCTTTCGATGGCACTCACCTCGTTCCTCACCGGCGTCACCGAGCCGATCGAATTCACCTTCATGTTCCTCGCGCCGGGCCTGTACGCGCTGCACGCCGTCCTCACGGGTGCCGCGATGGTGACGATGGACCTGTTGCAGGCGCGACTCGGCTTCAGCTTCTCGGCGGGGTTCTTCGACTACGTGCTCAACTACAACAAGTCGACACATCCGCTCTACCTGCTGCCCGTGGGTGCGGTGTATTTCGCCCTCTACTACTTTCTCTTCCGCTATTGCATCGTGCGCTTCGACTTGCGCACGCCGGGGCGCGAGCCGGCGGAAGTCGCGGCCGCCCCCGAGAGCGCGAGCGGGGATGACACGGAGCTCGCCGGCGCCTACATCCGCGCGCTCGGCGGCGCCGAGAACCTGCTGGACGTCGGGGCGTGCACCACGCGCCTGCGGCTCGAACTGGAAAATCGCAATCGCGTGGACGTGGAGGCGCTGCGGCGCCTCGGGGCGAAGGGTACGGTGCGCGTGGGCGCGAAGGGATTGCAAGTGGTCGTGGGACCGGTGGCCGACCAGGTCGCGGGGTCGATCCGCGCACAACTGCACGCTGCACCGCAGGTATCCGATGCGCCCGCCGGGGGCAACGTCCTGGCGGCGCTCGGTGGCAAGTCGAACGTCCGCAAGGTCGAGCGCGGCGCGGGACGCCTCATCGTCACCGTCGTGGATGCCGCGCGCGGCGACGAGCGCGCTCTCATCGAGCATGGCGCGCGCGCGGTCGCGGTGGCCGGGCCCACGAGCGTGCACGTGCTTCACGGCGACGTCGACGCGCTCGAGGGCAGCCTCGCCCCTCTCCTCGGCTGAGCACCGGGACCCGGTCTATTCGTCGCACGGACGGCAACCAATGCGGAGTCTGCCTGTCTGGCCCTACGCGCCCCGGAAAATTCCTCTCCGGGGGCGCTCTTCCCGCGCGCCGTGCGTCGCCCGGCGCGGTACATTTTTCCGCTTTGATGGGATTTCACCGCCATGCCGCACCGAGTCGGGCTGCGTTATTCCCTCGATTCCGAGCCGGGGCTGCACCGCCGGGAGG
>JANMYH010000443.1:0-6327 GCA_031381925.1 Burkholderiales bacterium
TCGACTTCTCCGCCGACTTCCGCATCAAGGACAAGGCACTGTGGGAAAAGTGGTACAAGGTCGCGCACGCCTCGCCAAAGCTCATCGAGGAAGCCGTTTACGGGCTCCCCGAGGTCAATCGCGAGCGAATCCGCAAGGCCCGCTTGGTGGCCAATCCGGGTTGTTATGCGACCGCCGTGCAACTGGCGCTCCTGCCGCTCGTCGAGACCGACCTGATCGACCACCGCCACCTCATCGCCGACGCGAAATCCGGGGTCAGCGGGGCAGGCCGCAAGGCCGAGGTGGATATCCTGTTCTCGGAGGCGACCGATAACTTCAGGGCGTATGCAGTGAAGGGCCACCGCCACCATCCGGAAATCCTCGAGAGCCTGGCGGGCCTCGAAGGGGTTTCGGGGCGAAGCCTTGGCCTCACCTTCGTTCCCCACCTGGTTCCGATGGTGCGCGGCATCCTCGCGACGGTCTATGCGCGCATCACGAAGGAAGCCGATTTCCAGGCGCTCTTCGAAACGCGCTATGCCGATGAGCCGTTCGTGGACGTGTTGCCGCCGGGCTCACAGCCCGAGACGCGCTGGGTGCGCGGCACGAACCAATGCCGCATCGCCGTGCACCGGCCATTCGATGCGGACACACTTGTGGTGCTCGCAGTCGAGGACAACCTGGTGAAGGGCGCCGCGGGCCAGGCGGTGCAAAACATGAATCTCATGTTCGGATTTCCCGAGGCGCAGGGGCTCGAACAGCTCGCCCTCGTCCCCTGATGAGAGGCATCGGCCGCAGGATTCGCAGCAGCTTCGGGATCGGGTCGTCGCGCATGGCGATTCGCTCGCAGCTTGCCTGGTACTGGCGGTGGCTCCTCAACCTGTTGATGATGGCCGTCGTCGCCGGGGTCGTCTGGTGGCTCGTGCAGAACAGCTACCGGATCACGGGCTTCAGCGTCGAGGAGGCGCGCCAGCAGATTTCGGCCCTCGGGGAGGAAAACGGCCGCGTGAAGCGCGAGTTCGACGCCGCCCGCGCGTCGCTCGTCGAGCGCGACCGCCAGCTTCAGATCGAAAGAGCGTCGCAATCCGAGCTCGCCCGCAGCGTCGTGCAGCTCCAGGACGAGAACGCATCGCTCAAGGAAGACCTGGGATTCCTGCGCCGCTTGATGTCGTCGGGGGCGACCCCCGAGGGCATCGGTGTTTCCGACCTCAAGGTCGAGCGGGAGGGCAGGACGAGCGAATACCGCTACCGGATGCTTCTCACGCAGGGCGGGCAACGAAAGCAGGACTTCAAGGGCCGTGTGCAGATCATCGCCCGGGTGGCGCAGGGGACGACGACCAATACCCTGACCTTTCCCGACCCCGCCCAACCCGAGACCGTCGGCAGCTTCGACTTCAAGTTCTACCACAAGGTGGAAGGCCGGTTCGCGATTCCCGAGGGCGCGGCGCTCAAAAGCGTCGATGTGCGGGTTTTGGCAGTGCCCGGGGGACAGGTTAAACTGTCACGAACGATCAATCTGCAGTAAGGGGAGGGTTTCCATGTTCGGAAAGACCAACAAGCCGAGCCCGATCGACAGCCTGATCGGCGGGGGCACCACGATCGAGGGCAACATCAGCTTCACGGGAGGCCTGCGCATCGACGGGCACGTGAAGGGCAGTGTGAGCGCCACCGGCGGCAAACCGGGCACTTTGGTGATCTCGGAGCTTGCAAAAGTCGAGGGCGAGATCCATGTAGCCCATGTGGTGGTGAACGGCACCGTGGCGGGGCCCGTGAGGGCGACCGAGTACGTCGAACTCCTCCCCAAGGCCCGGGTCACAGGCAATGTGGCGTACAAGTCGATCGAGATCCACGTTGGCGCGATCGTGATGGGGCAGCTGGTGTACGAGCCGCCCCAGAAAAGCGACAAGGTAATCGAGCTCAAGCCCGCGTCCGGCAACTCTGACTGATCTGAACTGGAGATTCGACATGAATGACATGGCCACCGCGATGCCCGATCCGCTCGTTTTCACCGAGAACGCGGCCAACAAGGTGAAGGCCCTGATCGAGGAAGAGGGCAACGACGAGCTGAAGCTGCGGGTGTTCGTGACCGGCGGCGGGTGCTCGGGATTGCAGTACGGGTTCACCTTCGACGAGGCCGTCAACGACGACGACACCGTCATGCAGAAGAACGGCGTGAGCCTGTTGATCGACCCGATGAGCTACCAGTACCTGGTGGGTGCGGAGATCGATTACACCGAGGGCCTCGAGGGGGCCCAGTTCGTGATCAAGAACCCGCAGGCCAGTTCCACCTGCGGCTGCGGTTCATCGTTCAGCGTTTGACGCAAGACGGTTTGCGGTCACCAGGGGGAGCCTTGTGCTCCCCTCGCGCTTTTCACGCTGCGTAGACGGCGCCCAGAACCCGCGGCGCGCGCGCGCCGGTCACTGCGGTGAGGTCGACGGGCTCGCGCCGGATGCACTTCATCGCGAGCCACGCGAACGCCATGGACTCGACGTGGGCAGTGGGGACCCCAAGCACGTCGGTGGCCGCCACGGGCCGTGCTCCGGCCAAGGCGGTGATCCGCGCTACCAACGCCGGGTTTCGCGCTCCGCCCCCAGACAAGTAGATCTCGTCGGTCGCATGGCAGAAGCGGTCGATCGCGCCCACGATGGCCTTGGCGGTGAAATCCGTGAGCGTCGACTGCACGTCGGCCGGCAGGTACGTGCGCGGCAGGCGGTCCTCGAGCCAGGCGATGCGAAACAGCTCGCGGCCGGTGCTCTTGGGGGGAGGGGATTCGAGGAAGGGCTCCTCCATCAGCCGGGACAGCAGCTGTGCGTCGGTGCGTCCCTCGGACGCCCAGCGGCCATCCTCGTCGAACTGCGCTCCGAGGTGCCTGCGAGCCCATCCGTCGAGGAGCACGTTGCCCGGCCCGCAGTCGAACCCCAGCGTTCTCCCGCCCGCGGGCAGCCACGTCACGTTACTGATCCCGCCGATGTTCACTACTGCGCGTGAGCGGGAAGGATGGCGGAAAACCGACTCGTGGAACGCGGGAACAAGGGGTGCGCCCTGGCCGCCGGCCGCCATGTCGCGTCGGCGAAAATCTGCGACGACGTCGATGCCGGTCAGCTCGGCAAGCCGGGCAGGATCATTGAGCTGGATGGTGAAGCCCCGGTCGGGACGGTGCCGCACCGTCTGTCCGTGGCAGCCGATCGCCAGGATCGTCTGACGCGGAATTCCCCCGCCCGCGATGACGCCGTCGACCGCGCGTGCATAGAGGTCGGCGAGCTCCATCGAGACCGTGCCGGCGAGGTCGAGCGGGTCGCTTCCGGGCTCTGAAAGCGCCATGACTCGGTCGCGCAACTCCATGGAAAATGGCACCGTCGCGAACGCGAGCGTGCGCGGAAAGCCCGAGGAGAAGTCGACCAGGGCAGCATCGGCGCCGTCAAGGCTGGTGCCGGACATGATCCCGATGAACAGCCCGGGGCTGGAAGGACCGACCGTACCCACCGGCGGCTCTACTCGAAGCGCGCGGCGGAAGTCGCGCTCACGCGCCCGATCGTTGCCCGCGCTTCCGACGCCAGCTCGAGGAACCGCGCCTTCCGTTGCGCCGGAACCGGCTCGGCCTTCGGCAAGGCAACGCGCAACGGATCCTGGTGGATGCCCGACATCTTGAATTCGTAATGGAGATGGGGTCCGGTCGCGAACCCGGTGGCGCCTACGTAGCCTACCGGCTCGCCCTGGCGAATGCGGGAGCCCGCGCGGATACCCTTGGCGAATCCCGAGAGGTGCGCATACAACGTGGTGACGCTCCCACCGTGGCGGATCTCGACCGCGTTGCCGTAGCCGCCGCGGTTGCCGGCAGCCACGACTCTGCCGTCGGCCGAGGCGATTACGCGGGTGCCATGGGGGGCGGCGAAATCCACACCCGTGTGAGCCCGCCAGTTTCTGAAGATCGGATGCACTCGGCCGCCGAAGCCGGAGCTCACACGCGAGAATTCGACAGGCGAGCGCAGGAACGCCTTCGCGCGGTTGGTGCCATCGAACGAGTAATAGGATTCCACGCCCTCGGCGTCACGAAACAGGAGCGCCTGGTAGGCGCGCCCATCGTTCACGAACTCGGCAGCGAGGATTCGTCCCGGAGCGACCAGCTCGCCGGAGGCATAGATCATCTCGTAGACGATCGAGATCCGGTCGCCCTTGCGAAGGTCCACGTGAAAGTCGATGTCGGTCGCGAAGACCCTCGCAACCTGCATTGCGATCGCATCGGGAATTCCCGCCGCGTCCGTCGCCGCGAACAGCGAGGAGCGGATGGTGGCCGTCCGATGGAATAGGCGCGGCTGCTCGGAGACCTCGCGGTGACGAGCTTCGAGGCCCCGGAGCCCGCGCGTGACTTCGAGGAGCGACGCGGCGCTCAGGAAGTAGCGCAACGCGAGGAGCTCCCCATTGTTTCCGGTTTCGGCCTGGAGCATCCGCCCGGGCACGAGTTGGCGGAAGATCGAGCGTCCGGCGGTGTCGGTGCGCAGGAACTCGAGGGCATTCGGGTCGCGTACGCCGAGCCGTTCGAAGAGTGCGGCTACGGTGTCGCCTCGCATCACCCGCTCCTGGCTCACGAACCGGCTGGCGTGTTCAGGCGTAGCTTGCGAATCGGGAATGTCGAGGGGTTCCTGGACGAGCGCTTGCTGGAGGTCGCCGACCGCCGTCCCGGGGGCGATGCCGAAGGCGGTCAGAACGGTGAGTGCCGGGACCACGAGCAGCAACCCGCCTAAAACGAGCTGGTGGACCAGCCCGAGGCGGGAAGGACGCTGCGATAGAATGTCGGCTTTTTGGGCGTGCATGCGAACGTTGTCGGTCGGTTCCGACAAAGCATATCAGGTAATAGCCACAAAACCTAAAAAATGGAATCAAATCAATGACTCAGTTGGATCACCTCGAGTCGATTCAGAGGGGCGCGGACGAGCTGATCCTTGAGGATGACCTGCGTCGCAAGCTGGGGCGCGACAAGCCGTTGCGGATCAAAGCGGGATTCGACCCCACGGCGCCCGACCTGCACCTCGGTCACACGGTCCTGCTCAACAAGATGCGCCAGTTCCAGGACCTCGGGCACCACGTGATGTTTCTCATCGGCGACTTTACCGGGATGATCGGGGATCCCACGGGCCGGAACATCACCCGGCCCCCCCTCACGCCCGAGCAGATCGCGCAGAACGCGGAGACCTACAAGCAGCAGGTGTTCAAGGTCCTGCATCCGGAGAAGACCGAGATCCTGTTCAATTCGACCTGGTGCTCGCAGCTGGGCGCCGCCGGGGTGGTGAAGCTTGCCGGCACGTATACGGTGGCGCGGATGCTCGAGCGGGACGATTTCGCCAAGCGCTTTGCCGAGCAGCGGCCAATCTCGATCCACGAGTTACTCTACCCGCTGATGCAGGGCTACGACTCGGTGGCGATGAAAGCCGACGTGGAGCTCGGCGGCACCGACCAGAAATTCAACCTGCTGGTCGGCCGGGAGATGCAGAAGCACTTCGGGCAGGAGCCGCAGGTGATCCTCACGATGCCCCTCCTGGAAGGGCTGGACGGCGTCAACAAGATGTCCAAGTCGCTGGGCAATTACATCGGGATCGACGAGCCGCCCAACGAGATGTTCGGCAAGCTCATGAAGGTTTCCGACGAGCTCATGTGGCGCTACATCGAGCTCCTGTCGTGGGCCTCCCCGGCGGCGATTGCCGAGTGGAAGCGCTCGATCGAGTCGGGCGCCAATCCGCGGGACATCAAGGTGAGGTTTGCACAGGAAATCGTCGAGCGTTTCCACGATCGCCGGGCGGCGGAAGGCGCCCTCGAGGATTTCGAGGCACGTTTCCGGCACGGGGGCGTTCCTGACGATCTTGTCGAACAGGTCATCGACGCCCCCGCGGAGGGGGTGCCCATCGCACAGGTCCTGAAGCTGTCGGGGGTGTGCCCGAGCACCTCGGACGCGCTGCGGATGATGGAACAGGGCGGGGTGCGGGTGGCCGGGGAGAAGGTCGTCGACAAGTCCATGCGCCTGTTTGCCGGGCAGACTTACGTATTGCAGGTCGGCAAGCGCAAGTTCGCCCGCGTCACCCTTCGCAAGTCGCCCTGAGCCCTGCCAGAATTTCGCTTTCCGCTTGGCATCGGGGTGCCAAAATGCGTATAATCGTCGGTTCTGCTGATCGATCGCGAGTGCGTTCGATTGGGCCCTTCCGGGGCCCTTCAGGCAGCGCTCTTTAACAAGTTACAGCCGATAGAGGTGGGTGCTGGCGAGCGCCGAGCTTGAGTCCTTGCTGTATGGGGGACGAGGGCAAAGCAATTGTTGGTTACTCACTTTTGGATGCAGTGATTTCAAAGTGAGTTTTTAGCTG
>JANMYH010000085.1:0-17690 GCA_031381925.1 Burkholderiales bacterium
CATCGTCAGCGCCGAGCAGCAGATCTTCTCGGGCGAGGCCACGATGGTCATCGCCCCCGGCGAGGGTGGCGAGCTCGGCATCCTGCCCGAGCACATGCCCCTGCTGACCCGGATCAAGCCGGGCACGGTGCGCATCCAGCCGGTCGGCGGCGGCGAGGAGGAAGTGATCTACGTCTCCGGCGGCATGATGGAAGTGCAGCCCGATCGGGTCACGGTCCTCGCCGACACATCGGTGCGCGCCCACGACCTCGACGAGGCGAAGGCGATGGAAGCCGAGCGCCTCGCCAAGGAAGCCCTCGCCGACCGCAGCGGGGCGATCGACCATGCCAAGGCGCAGATCGAGCTCGCCCAGGCCGCCGCGCAGATCGCCGCCATCCGCAAGCTCCGTAACCGCCGCTGAAGTCCTCCTCCGCCCCGCTCCAGGTCGTCATCCTCGCCGCCGGGCAGGGCAAGCGGATGCATTCGGACCTGCCCAAGGTCCTGCATCCCCTCGCGGGCCGCCCGCTCCTCGCGCACGTGATCGAGACCGCCCGCCTTCTCGCCCCGTCGCGCCTGTGCGTAGTGATCGGGCACGGGGGCGAGAAGGTCCAAAGCCAACTCGGCGTGTCAGCTGCGACCTGGGTGGTCCAGGAACGACAGCTCGGGACCGGGCATGCCATGATGCAGGCGCTGCCCCAGCTCGACGACGGTGGCACCGTGCTGGTGCTTTACGGCGACGTTCCCCTCATCGCCTCGGGGACGCTGCGCTCGCTGGTCGATGCCGCGGCTTCGGGCCATGTGGCGCTCCTCACCCAGGAGATCGACTCGCCCAAGGGGTACGGGCGCATCGTGCGCAACGCGAGCGGACGCGTCACCGGAATCGTGGAGGAGAAAGACGCCACCGAGGCACAGCGCGCCATCCGCGAGGTGAACACCGGCATCATGGCATTGCCCCGCGCGAACCTGGCGAAATGGCTCGGGCAGCTGCGTAACGAGAATGCCCAGGGCGAGTACTACCTGACCGACGTGATCGCGGCTGCCGTCGCCGACGGGGTCGAGGTGGAGGTGCGCCATCCCGCCGCGGCGCATGAAAGCCTGGGCGTGAACAGCAAGGTCGATCTCGCCGTCCTGGAACGCAAATACCAATTGAGCCGCGCCGCCCAGCTCCTCGAACAGGGAGTCACCCTCTCCGATCCCGCGCGCATCGACGTGCGTGGCGAGCTCGCCTGCGGGCGCGACGTGGCGATCGACGTGAACTGCATCTTCGAGGGCAAGGTTGTGCTCGGCGACGGCGTTAAGATCGGCGCCAACTGCATCCTGCGCGACGCGAGCGTCGGCGCCGGAACCGAGGTGAAGCCGTTCACGCTAATCGAGGAGGCAACCATCGGGCGCGACGCGCGCATCGGGCCGTACGCGCGCATCCGGCCGGGCACCTCGCTCGCCGACGAGGTGCACGTCGGCAATTTCGTCGAGGTGAAGGCGAGCGCTTTCGGCGAGGGCAGCAAGGCGAACCACCTGGCCTACGTGGGTGATTCGACGGTCGGGTCCCACGTGAACATCGGTGCCGGGACCATCACCTGCAACTACGACGGCGCCAACAAGCACCGCACCGTGATCGAGGACGACGTGCACATCGGCTCCGACGTGCAGCTGATCGCGCCGGTCACCGTGGGCAAGGGCGCCACCATCGGCGCCGGGGCCACCATCTCCAAGGACGTGCCCCCCGGCGGCCTCACGCTCACCGAGAAGAAGCAGGTCTCGAAGCCCGACTGGAAGCGTCCGCGCAAGAAATAGAGCGAACGCCGCGATCAGCGCGTCGTCGTCTGCGCGACCAGTGCCCGGGTATCTGAAACGTCGACCGCGTGGCTCACCACCATGCCGACGGTCATCGCGATCGCTACCATCATGGCCGACTGCACCAGCATCTCGGTCACGCTGCCCGTCATCCAGGCCGTTTCTTCATCGGTGGGGGTTGCATCGTGGTTTCGCAGGTCTTCGAGCATGGGGCCTCGCCGTTTCTCCGGCAGCGCACGCCGGACAGAGCAAGGCTACGCGCCCGGATCGGGGGCCTCCACCGCATCTTGGGACGGGAATCTGCCGAATATTCGGCACAACTTTCGGCCCAGGGGTCAGAAGGTCAGTTCCGTCTTCACGAGGAACTGCACCGCCTTGATCCCGGGCGCGCGCTTCAGCGGTACCGCCACGTCGAGATGCAGCACGTTCGCGCGCGCCGTGCGATCGATCGCGAGGCGCAGCCCTACCCCGGCATCCGCGAGCCACCCCCCGTTGACGATGTTCTGGTTGGCACCGCCCCAGGTACGTCCGGCATCGATGAACGCAGCCCCGCCGACGCGGACGAGGCGCCAGAGGTACCAGTCGGAATACCAACGCAGCTCCGTGGTGCCCACGACCCGGTTCTCGCCAGACTGGTATCGCGACGGATAACCGCGCAGGCCCTCGGCACCTCCCAGCAGCAGCTGGTCCGCCACGCCACCGCCACTCACCCGGTCGGCGGCGATGGCAGTGTAGAAGAGGGTGTTGCCGCGCCAGGGAACATGGAGCTGGGCCTCGATTCCGCCCTGGGTCATCGGCCGTGCGGTGCTCGCGATGCGCCGCTCGATCGCTGCCTTTCCGAGGACCTGTCCGCCGGAGGCGAGGGGGGCGCCATCGCTCACCCGGACCGAGTACAACCAGTTCGAAGCGGTTGCCTCGAGGCTTTCGAGCGAGCGCCCAATCTGCGCCTGCAGGTGGAACCCCAGCTCGAAGAACTCGGGCCGCGCGATGTTGTTGTAGTTCCTGACCTTGACGAAGTCGTCCTCCACCAGCTCGTAGCGCAGGAAGGGCGCGCGCACGCGATGGTCCACCGGCAGTGGCATGGTGGGAATGTGTCCCCGTTCCTGCCGATAGGCATCGTTGCTGGCATGCGCACCGATCGAGAAGCGCTGGGTCCAGCCCCGCACGAGCCCCGGCGACCATCCCGCGGCGAAGTCGACCACCTCGACGTGGTGGCGGAATTCGCTCACCAGGTTTCCGGCGTTGTAGATCGAGTCGATGCGGTCGTCGTCGCTCCATTCGGCGCGCGCGGCGTAACGCGTATCGAGAGCGTAGAACGGCCGGTCGATCACGAACGAGGTCCGCCCTCCATCGTTGAAGTAGCCGTGGTCGTAGGCGATCCGGGTCCAGCCGTCGAAGGCCTGGGCATAGGACGCCTCGAACTGTGTGCCGTCGCGATCGAGATCGGAGGTGCGGGAATATCCGATGCTGAGCCCCGTCCCGAGCAGGTTTCTCTCGCGAAAGCCGAACGACGACTTGTTGCTTCCCCCGCTGCGCGAGAAGCTTCCGGTGACGTCGAGCGACCACGCGTCGCGCGTCGCCACGTCGATGTCGACCTTTCCGTCCGTCCGGAGCGACGGTCGAATGTCGAGGTTGTGGATGATCCTCAGGCTGCGCAGGATGCGCTCGGTTTCCTCGATCTTCTGCACCGAGACTTTCTCACCGGGCTTGAACAGCAGCATCCGGGCAATCACCTCCTGCCGCGTGACGATGTGCAGCCGGTTGAAGGCGTGGTAGAAAAACCCGCTCTCCGCGGGGTCGCCGAGATCGAAGATGTTGCGCGTGTCGACGCGAACCTCGCCGATCACCGCCCCCGACTTCTCGAGCGCCCGGAACGCCTGCGCGAGGTCCGACTCGGCGCCAAACGCCACCGGTACCCACAGAAACAGAACGACGAGCAGCCGCCAGCATCGGGGGGCGGGGCGTGCTACCGGCAGGTGCAGCGGGGCTCCAGGGTCACCACCGCGCGGGCGGCTTCTTGTTGATGGTGATGTAGCGGTTCTCGACCGAGATGTACCCGCCCGCGGTCAGGTCGCGAAAGATGCGGCTAACCATGTCGCGCGAGGCCCCGACGCGCTCGGCGATCTCCTGCTGGGTCAGCTTCTCGGGGATCACGAGCTTGCCGTTCTTCTCCACCCCCATGTTGAGCAGCAGCCGCGCCACGCGCCCGTAGACGTCGAGCAGCGCCAGGTCCTTGATGCTGTTGGTGGCGAGCCGCGCCCGGTCGATGATCTTGGAGATCATGTCGAGGGCGAAATCGGGGTCCTGGCGGATCGCTTCGCGGATCGGGTCGCGCGCCACCACCGCGAAGGTGCTGGGCTCGAGGGTCAACACCGATGCAGAGCGCGGCTTGCCGTCGAGCGCCATCTCCCCGACATACTCGCCGGGACCCTGGGTATCGAGGATCATCTCGTGCCCCTCGGTATCCGAGATGAAGACCTTCACGCGCCCGGTGAGGATGACGAATACCGAATCGCTCGAATCGCCCTCGGTGATGAACACGGTGTTCTTGGGATAGGTGCGCAGCCGTCCCAGCGAGGCGAGCTTCCTCACGAACGTGTCGGCGATTCCCTGGAGCTGCGCGGCGCTCGGCGTATCCCCTGTCATTTTTTCTCGGGAGCGCGGGAGATGGAGCGGTGAGTCTATCACCCGGCGGGGGGCGCGTTAAGATAGCGCCACCATGGAAGCCCACGACGACGGCGGCCGCTCCGCGATGCGCGCCCTCGGCGTCGCGGCGATCGCGCTGGCGGGCTTCGTGGCCTCGCTCCTGCCGATTTTCGAGCGCGTCGATGCGTCCCTCCTCGATCTCGAGTGGCGCGTGCTGCGCCGCTTCGACGCTCGCCCCTCGCCTGAGGACATCGTCATCGTGGGCATCGACGAGGCCACGGTCCGGTCGATCCCCGAGCCTCCGGGAATCTGGCATGCGACGCTCGGCCACGCGCTCTCGAAGCTCGCCTCCGCGCGCCCCCGCGCGATCGGCCTAGTCCAGCCGCTGCCCGAACGCTCCTACGACGGTGTGAAGCCCGGCCTCGACCGTGCCCTGTTCGAGGGCCTCGCCGCCGCGGTCGAGGCCGGCCCGTTCGTGGCGGTGCTGAACATCGATGCCCGCACCCGAGCGGCCAGGACCATCCACATGCCTTACCTCGCCCTGCTGGGTGAATCGCGCCTCGGCATCGACCTCGCCGCGCGCGACGTCGATGGCGTCGCGCGCCGCTTCTCCCTGTCGGTGCCGACGGAGGACGGCGGGTTCCCGACCCTGGAAGGGCGCTTGTGCCAGGCGATGAAGCGTTCGTGCTCCGAAGGCCTCATCCACTACGCGCTCGGCCAACCTTTCTCTTACGTGCCCCTCAAGAATCTCGTCGCGATGACCGACACGGCGCTGCTCGAGCGCCTCTTCCGCGACCGCATCGTGTTGGTGGGCGATGCGCAAGCCTTCACCAATCGCATCGAAGTCCCGCTCAACCTGGCGCTGTGGGAGTCGGAGGCGGGCCATTCGCCGGGCGTCGTCGTGCATGCACAGACCCTGCGAACCGCGTTGGCGGGCGCCGCCCCGCGATCCGCGCCGCGCCCGCTCGTGGTGATCCTGCTGACACTTGCGGCGCTGGTCTTCCTCGGACGCGACCCGCGGCTGGCCGCGGTGACGGCGCTGCTGCTGGTGGCGGGTATCGGGGTCGTGGCGCTCCTGTCGCTGCGCGGCGGGGTGTTCGTGCCCGTCGCCGCGGTCACCTTCACCCTCCTGCTCGCGCTGTCTGCGCGCGCCGTGGGCTCCTATCGCGCCCGCAGCAAGTCCTAGAAGTTGTGTCGAATTTTCCGCAGGCCGGATGCGGCCTATGCGACTGCCAGGCAGACGGCGGGCGCGCATCCTGTCTGCAGGTTCGCGGGTTTCCTCCTCTCCCGCGGCTCGCTGGGCGACGTGAGGCCAAGAGCATGCCGCCCGACCTTGAACTCCCTCCGGTCCCCAGGCCGGGGGGAGCTTGTTTTTTTTTGGGCACTTCGCACATGAGAGAATGGGCCATGTGCGGAATCGTCGGTGCCATCGCCAGTCGTAACGTCGTTCCCATCCTCACCGAGGGTCTCAAGCGGCTCGAATACCGCGGCTACGACTCCGCGGGCATCGCGGTGGTCAACGGCGCGATTCGCCGCGTGCGCCGCGTCGGCCGGGTCGCGGAGATGGAGAACGCCGCCCGCGCCGAGGACCTGAAGGGGATCATGGGCATCGCCCACACCCGCTGGGCCACCCACGGCGGCGTGACCGAGCCCAACGCGCATCCGCACGTCTCCATGGAAGAGATCGCGGTGGTGCACAACGGCATCATCGAGAACCACGAGGAGCAGCGCGCGCGCCTGAAGGCGCTCGGCTACCCGTTCGAGTCGCAGACCGACACCGAGGTCGTCGCGCACTTGATCCACCACTACTTCAAGCAGTCCCGCAGTCTCTTCGAGGCGACGCGCCGGGCGGCCGCGGACCTGCACGGCGCCTACGCGATCGGCGTGGTGGCGCTCGCCGAACCGGCGATGATGGTGGGCGCGCGCATGGGCTGCCCCCTCGTGGTGGGCCTGGGCGAGGGCGAGAATTTCCTCGCTTCCGATTTCTCGGCCCTGGTCTCCGAAACCAAACGGGTGATCTACCTCGAGGACGGTGACGTGATCGCGCTGCGGCGCGAGGGTGTCGAGATCGTGGACCGCGAGGGCTCTGCGGTCTTGCGCCAGGTCCACATCTCGGAGCTGTCCGCCGACGCCGTCGACCTCGGCCCCTACCAGCACTACATGCAGAAGGAGATCCACGAGCAGCCGCGCGCGATCGCCGACACCATCGAGGGCGTGATCGATGGCGGAATCGACATCGACGGGCTGTACGGCGAGGGTGCCGGGGCGGCGCTGCGCGACATCGATTCGGTCCTGATCCTCGCCTCCGGCACCAGCTACTACGCCGGGCTGGTGGCGCGCTACTGGATCGAGGGCATGGCGCGAGTGACCTGCGCGGTGGAGCTCGGCCACGAATACCGCTACCGCGACTCCATCCCGAATCCCCGCCAGCTCATCGTCACGATCTCGCAATCGGGCGAGACCCTCGACACGATGGAAGCGCTGAAGCGCGCGGGGCAGCTCGGCCAGAAGTACACGCTCTCGATCTGCAACGTGCGCGAAAGCGCGATTCCGCGCAACTCGAAGTTCGTGTTCTACACGCGCGCCGGGGCCGAGATCGGCGTGGCGTCCACCAAGGCCTTCACCACGCAGCTGGTGGCGTTATTCACACTCTCGCTCGCCATTGCGCGCGCGCGGGGCCGGCTCACGCCCCAGGCCGAGCACGACGCCATCGAGCAGCTGCGCTTCGTGCCGGGAAGCATCCAGCACGCCCTCAACCTCGAGCCGCAGATCCAGGTGTGGGCGGAGCGCTTCGCCCAGCGCGATCACGCGCTCTTCCTCGGCCGCGGGATCCACTACCCGGTGGCGCTCGAAGGCGCGCTCAAGCTCAAGGAAATCTCCTATATCCACGCCGAGGCCTACCCCGCGGGGGAGCTCAAGCACGGCCCGCTCGCCCTGGTCGACGCGTCGATGCCGGTGGTGGTGATCGCCCCCAACGACACGCTGCTCGAAAAGGTGAAGTCGAACATGCAGGAGGTGCGCGCCCGCGGCGGGGTGCTCTACGTCTTCGCCGACCTCGACAGCCACTTCACCGAAAGCGAGGGCGTGCACGTGATTCGCACGCCGCGCCATTCGGGGCTGCTCTCCCCCGTGGTCCATGCCATCCCGGTCCAGCTCCTCGCCTACCATACGGCCCTCAAGCGGGGCACCGACGTCGACAAGCCGCGCAACCTCGCGAAGGCCGTGACCGTCGAGTAATTGTTTCCCGGGCGGCGCCCCTGCCGCCCAAAAGTCCCGGCTCGCCCCATTCCTTATGTATTGAAGCTCGCCTTGCCGGCCTCGCGTAGGACTCGAGGAAGTGCCGTTCGGATCATTGAAACGCGGATGACGTCCTACGCCGGAATAGGAGGGCGCCAACAGACCGCCGATGCGATTCGCGAGACATTGCAGCTTGCAGCAACCTCACACCGTAAAAGGAGATTTACATGAGCATCATTTGGGCAATCATCATCGGTTTCATCGTCGGCCTCGTGGCCAAGTTCCTGATGCCGGGGCGTGATCCGGGTGGCTTCATCGTCACGGCTCTCCTCGGTATCGTGGGCGCGGTCCTGGCTTCGTTCCTGGGTCAAGCGATGGGCTTGTACGCGGCTGGCCAGTCTGCCGGTTTCATCGGCGCAGTGATCGGGGCGATCCTCGTCCTCTTCATCTACAACCTGGTGGTTCGCGGCCGTCGTCCGGTCGTCTGAAGCAGCAGTATCAGTAGGAGCGCGGCAGTCCCAGTACGTGCTCCGCGACATAGGCGAGGATGAGGTTGGTCGAGACAGGCGCCACCTGATAGAGGCGCGTTTCCCGAAACTTCCTTTCCACGTCGTACTCAGCGGCGAAGCCGAAGCCCCCATGAAACTGGAGGCAGGCTTCGCCGGCTTCCCATGAGGCCTTGGCGGCGAGGTATTTCGCCATGTTCGCCTGCTCCCCGCACGGCTCCCCCGCATCGAACAGCTCGCAAGCCTTCCAGCGCATCAGGTTGGCGGCCTCCAGCTCGATCAACGCCTGGGCGATCGGAAACTGCACGCCCTGGTTCTTGCCGATCGGCCTGCCGAACACCACGCGCTCACCCACGTAGCGCGACACCTTCTCGATGAACCAGTAGCCGTCCCCGATGCACTCGGCGGCGATGATCGCGCGCTCCGCATTCAGGCCGTCCAGGATGTAGCGAAACCCGCGCCCCTCCTCGCCAATCAGGTTCTCCGCAGGAATCCCGAGGTTCTCGAAGAACAGCTCGTTGGTCTCGTGATTCACCATGTTGGCGATCGGCCTGGCGGTCAGCCCATGGCCGATGGCCTCGCGCAGGTCGACCAGGAAAATCGACAGGCCGTCGGACTTCTTGCGCGCCTGCGCGGCCGGCGTGGTCCGCGCCAGCAGGATCATGAGGTCGGAATGCTGCACGCGCGAGATCCACACCTTCTGGCCGTTGACCACGTAGCGATCGCCCTTGCGCTCGGCGACCGTGGTGATCGCGGTGGTGTCGGTGCCCGCCGTGGGCTCGGTGACCGCCATGGACTGCAGGCGCAGCTCGCCGCTCGCGATTCGCGGCAGGTAGCGCGCCTTCTGCTCGGCGGACCCGTGCCGCAGCAGCGTGCCCATGTTGTACATCTGTCCGTGGCAGGCGCCTGCGTTGCCGCCGCACCGGTTGATCTCCTCCATGATCACCGAGGCTTCGCACACGCCGAGGCCCGAGCCGCCGAACTCCTGGGGAATCAGCGCCGCGAGCCAGCCCGCGCGGGTGAGCGCGGCGACGAACTGCTCGGGGTAGCCGCGCTCGGCGTCGACGGCCCGGAAGTAAGCCGGCGGAAACTCCGCGCATAACGCGCGCACGCCCTCCCGGATCTCGGCGTATCGTTCGCGACCGCGTTCCATATGATCAGTCGGCGAATCCCTGGGCCGCGACCGGACCGCTCATCGCCAGGATGACCACGATGGCGGCCTGCGTCAGTCGTTTCATGGTTTCTCTCCTACTCGGGTAGGCACGATGCTACGCGTCTCGCCCACCTTCATCACGTCGAACTGATCGGGTGCGAGTCCGGCCTCGCGGCGCAGGCGCTCCAGGATCGCCGGCGGCTCGTCGAGCGGCTCGTCGGCCAGGTTCTCGAACGTGCCCCAGTGCATACCCACCGCACGCGCGGCCCGCAGGTCGGCACGCACGTGCAGGGCCTCGCGCACATCGACGTGATGCGTCTTCATGAACCAGCGCGGGGCGTAGGATCCGATCGGGATGAACGCCAGGTCGAAAGGCCCGAGACGCTCGCCGATGTCGCGCGCATCGCGGGAGTACCCCAGGTCGCCAGTGTGCACCAGCTTGAGCCCCCCGCCCTCGATGACCCATCCGCCCCAGAGCGACTGGTTGGCATCCGCGAGGGTGCGCTTGCTCCAGTGCTGCACCGGGACCAGCGTGTAGCGCAGCGATCCCGCCTCGCGCGCCTGCCACCACCCGAGCTCCTCGACGCGCTCGACGCCAAGCTCCTTGAACCAGCGCGCGAGGCCCAGCGGGACGAGGAAGAGCGGGGGGCCGGAAGGTTGCGCGGCGAGGCGGCGCACGGTGCCGAGGTCGAGGTGGTCGTAGTGATTGTGGCTGGTCAGCACGACATCGATGCGCGGCAGCTCCGCAATGTCGATCGGCAGCGGCACGATGCGACGCGGCCCCGCGAACGGCACCGGCGACGCGCGCTCGGAGAACTGGGGATCGACGAGGATATTCTGCCCGCCGAGCTGGACCAGGAACGCGGCGTGCCCGATCCAGGTCGCCGTGGGCCGCGACGTGTTGGCCCGAAGGGCGGCGGCATCGGCCTTGAGGTGCGGAATGCGCCAGCCGCCCGGCGGGGGTTCGGGGACGCCGTGGCGCAGCTGCTCCCACTTCCACTGCCAGAAGCTCCCCTTCGGATCGTGCGGATAATTGTTGCTGAAGCCTTCACCCGGAGTCGGGGCCGCCCCGGAAGTCGCGGCGAGCGCGAGGAGCAAGGCACCCAGCGCGGGGCGGGCGAAGCAAAGGCGAGGCGGCATATCCGGAGAGTCTCGCATCGCCTGCTTTCGGGATGCAATGGCCGCGCCGGAAAGAGTTAAAATCTCAGGCCTCTACACCCGTGCCTCCCATGCGTATCTACGTGAACGACGTCGCCGTGCGCGACGGCTTCCAGATCGAGCAGGTTTTCGTGCCTACCGCCACGAAGATCGAGCTCGTGAACCAGCTTTCGCGCACCGGACTGCACAAGATCGAGGTGACCTCGTTCGTCTCGCCCAAGGCGGTGCCGGCGCTCGCCGACGCCAACGAGGTGCTCGCCGGCATCGAGCGCGTGCCGGGCGTGATCCACGTGGCCCTGGTGCCCAACATCCGGGGCGTGCAGAACGCCGTCGCCGCGCCGCGCAAGCCCCACGAGGTCAACGCCGTGGTGTCGGCCTCCGAGACCCACAATCGCGCCAACATCAATCGCACCCACGAGCAGACGCTCGGCGAGCTCCCGACGATGGTGAGGCTCGCCCACGAGGCGGGCCTGAAGATCACGATGAGCCTGTCGACCACGTTCGGCTGCCCCTTCGAGGGACACGTGAACGAGGACGTGGTGATGGATTTCGTCGAGCGCTTCCGCGCCCTCGGGTTCGACGGAATCTCGCTCGCCGATACCACCGGCATGGCGAATCCGCGCCAGGTTCGCAGCCTGACGGCGAAGGTCCTCGAGCACTTTCCCGCCCCCGACGAGACCTACTACACGCTGCATTTCCACAACACCCGCGGCATGGGGCTCGCGAACGTGGTCGCGGGCATCGAGGCGGGCGTTCGATCGTTCGACGGCTCGGTCTCGGGGCTGGGCGGCTGCCCGTTCGCGCCCGGCGCCACTGGCAACATCTGCACCGAGGACATGGTGAACATGCTCGAGGACATGGGATACGACACGCGCATCGACCTGGCCAAGCTGCTGGCCGTGGCGCGGCGCATTCCGGTGGTGGTGGGGCACGACACGCCGGGACAGGTCATGAAGGCCGGCCAGACCCTCGAGCTGCACGCGCCGCCCCAGGGCATGAAATGAATCGCGCCGCGCGCCTTGCGCCGCTCGCGTTCGTGGCTGTCCTGCCGTGCCAGGCGGCGGATTTCCCCAACATCGGCAACCTCGCCCAGGGCGAGTTCCGCGCCATCTCGCGCGATCTGGGCGCGGCGTTCGCATACAAGGGCGTGACGCCCGCCACCGCCCTCGGTCCGCTCGGATTCGACGTGGGCATCGAGGTCACCGAGACGCGGATGGAGAACTCGTCCCTCTTCTCGCGCGCCGGCGCCGGCGGCCAGTCGCGCCTGTTGATCCCCAAAGTCCACGTCCACAAGGGCCTCGTCGCGGGGTTCGACATCGGCGCCTTCGCCGCGGGCGCACCCGACATCAGCGCTCGGCTCTACGGCGCCGAGCTTCGGTATGCGATCGTCGACGACGGCTTGACGATGCCCGCCATCGGCGTGCGCGTGTCCGGAACCCGCGCGGGCGGCCTGGGCGAGCTCGAGGTGAGCACGGTGGCCGTGGACCTCATCGCCTCCAAGCGCCTCACCGCGCTCACGCCCTACGTGGGCGCGGGCACGGTACGCGTGCAGAGCTCGGCGAACGGCACCGGCCTTGCGCGCGAAACCCTCAACCAGGCGCGCGTGTTCGGCGGCCTCAATGCGAACCTCCTGGCGGTGAACCTCGCCTTCGAGGCCGAGAAAATGGGCGACAACGTATCGCTTTCCGCCAAGCTGGGCTGGCGGTTCTAGAACCACATCCATGATGACGAGGAGAGACCGATGAAGCGGATGATTCGGGCGCTGGTGGCGCTCATGGCCGGCGTCGCGATCGCGGCCGGCGCCGGCGCGCAGGCCCCCGAAAAGAAGAAGATCACCATCGCCGTCGGAGGCAAGAGCCTCTTCTACTACCTGCCGCTCACCGTGGCCGAGCGCAAGGGTTACTTCAAGGAAGAGGGCCTCGAGGTGGAGATTCCCGATTTCGCGGGTGGCGCGCGCGCGCTCCAGGCCCTGGTCGGCGGCAGCGCCGACATGGTCTCCGGCGCCTATGAGCACACCATCAACATGGCGGCGAAGAAGCAGCCCATCAAGGCCGTCGTGTTGCAGGCCAAGTACAGCTCGATCGCGCTGGTGATGTCGAACGAGCGCGCGGCGAAGTACAAGGGCGGGAGGGACCTGAAGGGGCTCAAGATCGGCGTGACCGCCCCGGGCTCCTCGACCAACATGTTCGTGAACAACCTGCTCGCCAAGGATGGGTTGAAACCCACCGACGTGTCGATCGTGGGTGTCGGCACCGGCGCCGGCGCGGTCGCCGCGATGGAGAAAGGCGAGATCGACGCGATCTCCAACCTTGATCCGGTGCTGACCCAGCTCGAGTCCACCGGCAAGTTCCGCGCGGTGGCCGACAGCCGCACCGAGAAGGGCATGAACGACATCTACGGTGGTGCTTACCACGCGAGCGTGATCTACATCACCGAGGAGTTCATCAAGAAGAACCCGAACACGGTACAAGCGGTCGTCAACGCAATGGTGCGCGCCGACAAGTGGATCGCGAAAGCGACCCCCCAGGAGATCGTCGACCTGATGCCCAGCGAGTACAAGGCCGGCAACCCGACCCTCTACAAGGAGGCGCTGCTGAAGAACATGATCGGGTACTCGGAGAACGGCGAGCTGTCGATGAAGGCCGCCGAGAACGTCTACAAGGTGCTCGCGAAGTTCGAGCCGTCGGTCATGGCCGCGGGCAAGATCGACCTCGGCACCACGTTCGACAACTCGTACGTGAAGAAGGCGAACGCGAAGTACAAGTGATTTTCTCCCTCCCCCTTGGGGGAGGGTCGGGGAGAGGGTCGCCGAAGTCATGACCACCGCCGTCGAGTTCGACCGCATCACCTGCACCTTCGCCGGACGCGCAGGCGCCGGCTCGTATACGGCGGTGAAGGACGCAACCCTCTCGGTCGCCGAGGGCGAGTTCGTCTCGGTGGTGGGTCCCACGGGCTGTGGCAAGTCCACGCTCCTCAACGTGGCTGCGGGGCTGCTGCGCCCCACCTCCGGAACGGTGCGCGTTTTCGGCGAGCCGCTCGCGGGCATCAACCGCAAGGCGGGCTACATGTTCCAGGCGGAAGCCCTGATGCCGTGGCGCAACGCGCTCGCCAATGTGACCGCGGGGCTGGAGTTTCGCGGCGTGGCCGCGGACGAGGCCCGCCGGCGCGCCGAGGACTGGCTCGATCGCGTCGGGCTCGCCGGCTTCGGTGATCGTTATCCGCACGAGCTCTCCGGGGGCATGCGCAAGCGCACCGCGCTTGCGCAGATGCTGGTCCTCGATCCCCAGATCATGCTGATGGACGAGCCGTTCTCGGCGCTCGACATCCAGACCCGCCAGATGATGGAGAACGAGCTGCTCGAGCTGTGGAGCGCCGACCGCAAGAGCGTGATCTTCATCACCCACGACCTGGAGGAGGCGATCTCGCTCTCCGATCGCGTCGTGGTGCTCTCCGCGGGCCCGGCCACCCACCCGATCGGCGAGTTCGTGGTCGACCTGCCGCGCCCGCGCGACGTCTCCGAGGTGCGCCTCACGCCGCGCTTCATCGAGCTGCACGACCGCATCTGGCATTCGATGAAGGAAGAGGTGCTGAAGGGCTATGCGCAGACCAGGAACCGGATGGCGGGCTGATGCGCTACCTGCGCCTCTGGCAGGCCCTGCTCCTCTTCGCGATCTTCGCGCTGTGGCAGGTGCTGGCGAGCCCCGACATCCTGCCGCCGGTGGTGTGGGACAACCCGCACCGCGCCGCTTTCTTCTTCGGGGAGCCGGTCAAGATGTTGAAGGTGATCTGGGTGTGGTTCACCGAGGGCGCGATCTACCAGCACCTGTGGGTCACGCTGCAGGAAACCGCCCTCGCCTTCGTGATCGGCTCGGTGCTCGGGCTTGCCGTGGGCCTCTGGCTGGGGCTCTCGCCCGGCGCCTCGGCGCTTTTCGATCCGTACATCACCGCCATGAACGCGATGCCGCGCGTGGTGCTGGCCCCGATCTTCATGGTGTGGTTCGGCCTCGGGATCTGGTCGAAGGTCGCGCTCGGCGTGACGCTGGTGTTCTTCATCGTTTTCTTCAACGTCTACCAGGGGGTGAAGGAAGTCAGCCCCGTGGTGCTCAACAACGCGGTGATGCTGGGCGCCAACCGCCGCCAGCTGCTGCGCTACGTCTACCTGCCCTCGGCCACGTCGTGGGTGTTCTCCAGCCTGCACACCGCCGTGGGCATGGCTTTCGTGGGCGCCGTGGTGGGCGAGTACCTCGGGTCGGCGCGCGGCGTGGGCTACCTCATCCAGCAGGCCGAAGGCGCCTTCGACATCAACACCGTATTCGCGGGAATCCTCGTGCTCACCGCGTTCGCCCTCGTGCTCGACCTGGTGGTGGGCCTGGCCGAGAAGCGGCTGCTGGTGTGGCGACCGACCCAGAGCGAAACGGAGCAGCTGTGAGCGATACGCCGGAGCCGGGCGCGGTCCTTCGCGGGGAGCTGTGGAAGCTGCGTGGCGTGCGTGTCGTGAAGGGCGACGCTCTCGATCCCAACGTGCCGCAGACGCAGGGCATGTCGCGTGCGGCGGCGGTCAATTTAGCGCGCGTGGGCGCCGAGAAGATCTGGGCCGGAACGGTGCGCATCCACGCCAACGCGAAGACCGGCGCTCACCACCACGGGCCCGTGGAAAGCGTGATCTACGTGGTGCGAGGCAAGGCGCGCATGCGCTGGGGCGACAAGCTGGAATTCACCGCCGAAGCGGTGCCGGGCGATTTCATCTGGGTGCCGCCTTTCGTGCCGCACCAGGAGATCAACGCAAGCCGCGACGAGCCGCTCGAATGCGTGCTCCTTCGCAGCGGCCAGGAGCCGGTGGTGGTAAACCTCGACATCCCGATGGTCGAGCAGCCCGAGCAGGTCTTCTGGGTGGACAACATCCACCCGCACCCCGAGCGCGGCTGCTAGGCGCCGCGCCGCGGCTTGCGCCCCGCCTTGGCCGCGAGGCGGTCGAAGGCCCAGTTCGGCAGCACGCCGAGGATGCGGCCCACGATCGCCATCTGCCAGGGAATGATCGCGTAGCTCCTGCCCGCCGCGATCGCGCGCGCGAATCGGCGCGCCGCCTCGTCGGCGGGGATGATGAACGGCATCGTGTAGGGATTGCGCCGCGTCATCGCCGTGGCGATATAGCCCGGGCAGATAGTGGTCACGCGCACGCCGCTGCCGCGCAGCTCCACGCGCAGGCCCTCGAGATAGCGGATCGCCGCCGCCTTGGACGCGCTGTACGCTGTCGCGCCTGGCAGGCCGCGCAAGCCCGCGACCGACGCGATGCCCACGAGCGATCCGGTGCCGCGTGCTCGCATCGGAGCGAGAAATGGATGGAACGTGGTGGCAAGGCCGAGCACGTTGACCTCCAGGATCTCGCGGAAGACTTCGAGATCCGCGGCGTGCTCGGTCAGGTTGCCGATCGAGATGCCGGCGTTGGCGATGACGACGTCGGGCACGCCGTGGGCCGCGATGAACCCGGCGGCGGCGGCATTCATCGCCGCGGCGTCGCGCACATCGCAGGGATAGGTCTCGGCGGGGGCGCCGAGGGAAGCCTTGAGGGATTGCAGCAGGTCGCCGCGGCGTGCCACCAGTCCGAGGGTGGCGCCTTGGCTCGCGTAGTGCCGGGCGAGCGCCTCACCGATGCCGCTGGAGGCGCCGGTGAGGAAGACCTTCACATCACGACTTTTCTTTGCGCATCATGCCGATCAGCTGGTCGACGACCGGGAACATGTTCTGGGTCCCGCCAGCGTTCTCGGGGCCGGTGTAGTACTTCCCGTTCACCACGAGGCGCGGCACGCTGTCGATCTTGTAGGCGTAGGTGAGCTGCTTGGCGCGCTGCATCTTGGTGGCCACCGAGAAGGACTTCTCCGCCTCGTTGTACTTCGCGACGTCGATGCCGTTCTTGGCGAGCCACTCCTCGCGGGCCTTCTTGTTGGCGAGGTTGACCTTCTCCTGGTGCATCGCGTCGAACACCTTCTGGTGGTACTTGTCGAGCTGGCCCATGGCCTCGAGCGTGTAGTAGACCTTGGCCATTTCGCCCCAGGCATCGCTCGGGAAAGCGGGGACGCGCTTGAACACCACGTCCTTCGGGGCGCTCTTCAGCCAGCCGTTCACCGCGGGCTCGAGGTTGTAGCAGTGGGGGCAGCCGTACCAGAAGAACTCGATCACCTCGATCTTGCCGTCGCTGTCGGTCGGCTGCGGCGGAGTGATCGTCACGTACGGGTTCTGGGCGAGCGCGGCCGGGGCGGCGAAGGCCAGGGTGGTGGCCGCGAGGGCCAGGAGTCTGCGCAATGTCATGGAGTATTCCTTCTACGGTTTCCTGGATTCGTCGGCAGTGCGGATGATGGCGGCGCCGACGCCGTTCTGGGACAGCGAAGTCTTGATGCGGTTCGCATCGTCCAGGCTCTGGTAGGGGCCCAGGCGCACGCGGAAGAGCGTCCCCTTGTCCGGGATGCTCACCGGGCGCACGGAGGCCTCCAGACCGGTTAACGCAATCTTCGCCTTTAGGTTGTCAGCCTCGCGCTCTTCCGAGAAGGCACCGGCCTGGAGCCAGTAGATTTCCCCGGAATGCGGCTTGGGAGAGGCGGGCGAGGAGCCGGGCTTGGCAGCCGCGGACTTGGGCGCCGCCGCCTTCACCTCCTTCTCGCTCACCTCCTTGTCGCCGGGAAGGATGTTGTAGAACTCGAAGCGCGGGCGCTCGCCGCCCTTCGCGGCCTTCTCCGGCTTTTCGCCCTTCTCGGCGGTCGGCGACTTGCCCTTCGCGGCCTGCTCGGCCGCTTTCGCGGCATCGGCGGGCGGCTGCGGCTGCGCCGGGTCGATCTTCGACACCGGCTCGACGGCCCGCCCCTTGTCGACGAACGGATTCGAGAGCCGGTTGAGCCAGAGGGCGACCGCGAGCGAGATCACGATGCCGAGCAGCAGCCCGATGATCATCCCGAGCAGCAGCGGGTGGTTCAGGCGGCTCTCGGCGCGGGGGCTCGGGGAGTCCTTGTAATCCTTGGGCATCACATTCTTTCGGGAGCGCTCACGCCGAGCACGGCGAGGCCGTTGGCGAGAACTTGTCGCGTGGCGGCGACGAGCGCGAGGCGGGCGAGCTTCAGCGACTCATCCTCGACCAGGAAACGCTCGGCATTGTAGTAGGTATGCAGGCGCGCCGCCACGTCGTCGTGCAGGTAATAGGTGAGCAGGTGCGGCGCGAATTCGCCCGC
>JANMYH010000116.1:0-10212 GCA_031381925.1 Burkholderiales bacterium
AGGGCGAAGCCGACCGCGGCGATGCTCGAGAACGACGGGGTGGGATAGCGATCCGGCGAGAGCCCGCTGTTTGCCGGAGTCGTCTCCCAGAAAAAATCGAAGGTGCGCCGCGCGAGATCGTCGAAGAGCGGCGCCCGCGCGGCTTGCCGCCGCTCGGCAAGCGCCGCGATGCCTCGCGCTCCTCCGCCGACGCAGCCGCTTGCGAGGGGGAGGACCGATGCCAGCAGGAGCCGGCGGCGCTTCGCGTTGAACGCGATCATGCAGCGCCCCGGCGCCTCACAGGGTGGGTCAGAAGCTGTAGCTCAACGAGAGACGGAAGGTTCGCGGGTCGCCGCGGATGCTGTTCGGCCTCCCGAGGTTGAGGTTGTCGCCACCGATCGAGTTGCCTTGACCGCCAGCCCCCACCGGACCGCCACCGAAATCGTCGAAGCCGCCATAGTTCACAGTGTCGAAGACGTTAAGCGCGTCGGCCCGCACCACGAAGCGGTGGATTCCCCAGGCGAACCCCTTGGACAGGCTCACGTCCACCTGGCGGAAGCTCGGCGCGTCCCCCTCCACGGTGACGCAGTTGCTGAAGCCCCTCGAGCAGTCGACGATGCGGCGCGGATTGCCGCTCGCAAAGGTCGCCTTGGCTGCCCCGGTGATGCCCCACGGCAAGTCCATCACCCCTGCGGTCACGACGCGGTGCTTGTCCACGAGCGTCGACGGGTGAAACCCGCCCTGGCCGGGCTTGCCGTAGGTGAAGTCGAAGATGTCGTTGTTCCACTCACGGTGCGTGGTCTGCGCGTCGCTGTACGTGTACGCGATATTGACACCCCAGCGCGAGCTCGCGGTGTACGGCTTCTCGGCCTTCGCGAACAGCGAGTTGGTCCGGGTCTTGCCAACGAAGTCGCCCAGGATCAGCGTGCCGTAGCCCGCGGGGCCGCCGAACAGCGGATCGATCGGGCTCTGCGTGGCGAAGCCGCCATTGGGGTCGCGGTTGCCGACGAACCAGACGAACTGGTTCTTCGCGTACACCTGGCTCACCGCGACCTCGGTATTCCAGCGGCCGAAGCCCTGGCGCAGGCCGAGCGTGAACTGGTCGGCGAAGGGCATCTTGAAGTCGTTGTGGATGAGCCAGATCTCGCCGCCGGGCTGCTGGTTCTTCTGCAGCTCGTCGAGGGCGTGGTTCGCCATCGTGCGGTCGTAGGATCGCCCGAAGCCGGCGAACGCCACTGTGTTGCGATCGCCAAACAGGTCGTACGAGGCGCCGAGGCGCGGGGCGAGGGCGCCCTTGTAGACTTTGCGCCCGTCGCCGGTGGCAATGTAGTTGTCGACGTTGATGCCGCCCCTGGCGAGGGACTGCGCATAGGTCTGGCCCGCGGGAGGCGTGATGCCATAGCGCGTGGTGTCCAACGCGTACAGCGCGGCCACGCGGTTCGCCGGAGTGACGTAGTCGTTGTTCAGCATGTTGGACTCGACGTCCCAGCGCACGCCGAGGTTCACCTCGAGCCGCTTGTTGATCTCCCAGTCGTCCTGGATGTACAGGCCGAACTGGTTGTTCTTGAAGCTCACGGCGGCACCGGGGATGGCACGCGTGATCCTGCACTGGTCGCTGTTCTGGCCGTTGTTGGTGACGGTCGTGCCCGTGCAGACGGTGCCGTTGAAATAGGGCTGGCCCGTCACCCGGTCGATCAGCGTTTCGACCACATCGACGCCGAACGCGGTGCCGGAGAGGTCGTACTTCATGTTCTTGAACTTGGCGCCGCCCCTGATCGTGTGGCCCGGCCTGCCGGTGTAGGTGAGGTCCTCGGAAATGAAGACACCCTCCTGTCCTCGCTTCTGCGCATCCGGAGACCCACCCGCGAACAGCACGTCCTGCGAGTTGTTCAGCGTCTGGTTGGTGAGCGAGTTCGAAACCTTGTATTTGATGAAGGGGGTTGTCGATGCCGACTGGGGATTCCAGGTCGCCTCTTCGTAGCCGGCGCGCGCCTCGCTCAGCCATGCGCCGCGCGCCCATTCGTGCTTGAGGTCGAGCTTCGTCTCGTCGTTGGTGCGATCCTTGTCGTTTCCGGGGGCGCTCAGGTTGCGGTCCTCGGGCAGCCGGTCGGATTCGCGGCGCACGAGGAAGCTGCCGCTCAGCTTCTGCTCGTCGCTCAGCTGCGCGTCGACCTTGCCGAAGAACAGGTGCTCGGTGAACTTGTCGACGGTCGCGCCCTGGGAGCCGATCAGCGACGGGACGATGCCCGCGCCCGCCGGCAACAGGTTGAGGTTCCGGGGCACGACCGTGCGCGAGTCCTCGATGTCCTTGCCGTCGTACGCCAGGAAGAAGTGGACCTGGTCGCGAACGATCGGCCCGCCGATGCTGGCGCCATACTCGTATTTCTTCGACGGCGGGAGTGCCACGCCCTGGGCCTCGCGCTCCTGCTCGAAGGGCGTCTTCGTGCGCCAGTTGGTGCCGGTGCGGTCGACGTAGGCCCCGCCGTGGAATTCGTTGGTGCCCGACCGGGTGATCGCGGTGATGGCCGCGCTGCTCACCTGGTCGAACTCGGCCTTGTAGTTCTGCGTGAGCACCTTGTATTCGGCGATCGCCGATTGCGGAAACGGATTGCCGCGCGAAGAGTCCTGGCCGGTCAGGCCGCCCCGCAGGATGTTGTTCTTCTGGCCCACGCCGTCGATGAAGACGTTCACGTGGTCGAAGTTCTGCGCGCCGGCCTGGATCTTGGTGTTGCCGCCGGCGTCGGAAATGAACGCGACGCCGGGCGCGAGATCGGCCGAGCTGAGGAAGTTGCGCGTCACCTGAGGCAGGCTTTCGATCATCTTGCTCGACACGTTGGTGCCGATTTCCGACGTGCGCACATCCTTGCGCAGGGCCGAGCCGACGACGGTGATCCTCTCCTGGGTCACCGTGGAGCTGAGCGCCAGGTCGAGGGATGCCGTTTCGCCGACCTGCACGGTAACGATCTCCGTCCTCGCGGTGCCGGCCGGACCCGCGACGCGGATCTCGTAGGAGCCGGGGGCGAGGCCCGCCAGCACGTAGCTGCCGTCGGCGAGCGTGGTCGCCCGGTAGGTGTTGCCATTGGCCTGATTGACGGCGGTCACCACGAGGCCGGGAACCGCCGGCCGGCTGTCGCTGCTGATCTGTCCCTTGATCGTCGAGGTGCTCAGTTGCGCATGGGCCGTGCCACCCAGGGCGAGGACCACTGCCGCGGCAATGGCGCAGGTGCGGAACGTCTTGCGGGTGCGATTGCTTGCCATTCGTACTCTCCTCAGTGCGGGTTTCTTTATGGGACTGCGGCCAGGGTTGATGCGTGCCGGTTGCAGGAGCTGCGGACCACCAGCTCGCTGCGCAGGGTCTGCGTGGAATGCTTGTCGTGTCCGGCCTCGCCGATCGCGAGCACCAGGCGTTCGAGGGCGAGCTCGCCCAGCTCGGCGATGCGCACGCGCACCGTGGTCAGGGGAGGCGAGACGTAGCGCGCGATCGGGATGTCGTCGAAACCCGCGAGCGCGATGTCGCCGGGAACTCCCAGGCCGCCCTCGTTCAACGCGAACAGGCAGCCGATCGCCATCATGTCGTTGGCGGCGAAGATCGCGTCCGGACGATCGGACATCGAGACCAGCTGGCGGCCCGCACGGTAGCCGGACTCCTCGCTGAAATCGCCGCGCAGCACTTGCATGCGCGCCCCGGGGAACAGTTCCGCCAGGGTGTCCCCGTAGCCCGCCAGGCGCTCGCGGGCGTCGAAATTGGCCTCGGGGCCCGCGAGCATCGCGATGCGACGATGGCCGCGTCCCACCAGGTGGCGCACCATCGCGCACGCTCCGCCGTAGTTGTCCACCATCAGCGACGAGTAGCGCTCGCCCGCGCAACGCGTATTCATCAGCACGGTCGGCATGGCCGCGAGCAGGTTCTTCTCGAGCACCTCATCGTCCACATGCGGGGACATCACGAGCAGGCCGTCGACGCGGCCGCGCATCGCGCGCAGCGCCGCCGCGAGCTCGGTGACGTCGCCATGGGAGCAGGACAGCAGCAGGTGCAGCCCGTGGGTTCGCGCCACGCGGTCGATGCCGCGGATCAGCTCGGAGAAAAATTCACCGTAGAGGTCGGGGAGGACGGCACCGATGCATTGCGTGCGCCGGCTGCTCAGGCTGCGCGCGCCCTCGTGCGGAATGTATCCGAGGCGCGCGGCGACCTCGCCGACATGGCGGCGGGTTTCATCGGTGACGTTGTCGGACCCGTTGAGCGCCCGGGAAACGGTGGCGACGGAGACCCGAGCCGCCTTGGCGATGTCCTTGATGGTGACAGCCATGCACGGACCTCCCCGGTTCAAGTACCGCCCACTGAAGTGTCGCTCCGGGGCAATGTAAGCGTTTCCATCAAGACCTGTCAAGGCACGGAAATGGGGCGATGGGCCCTTGTGGCCGAGGCGGGCGCGAGACTATGATGTAACCGGTTTCATCCACCGCTGTGTCCGCGAGAGCGAGCCTAACCTCATGCCGGGAAAGCACTTCTTTCCGAAGAACTTCCTCTGGGGCGGCGCTACCTCGGCCTACCAGATCGAAGGCTCACCGCTCGCCGACGGAGCCGGCCCGAGCATCTGGCAGCGTTTTGCGCACACTCCCGGCATGATGAGGAACGGCGACACCGGGGACGTGGCTTGCGACCATTACCGGCGCTTCCGCGAGGACATCGCCCTGATGCGCGATCTCGGCCTCAAGGCCTATCGCTTCAGCGTCGCGTGGGCGAGGGTGTTTCCCGAAGGCACCGGCCGCATCAATCGCGCGGGACTCGGGTTCTACGAGCGCCTGGTCGACACGCTGCTCGAGAATGGAATCGAGCCGAACGCGACGCTTTACCATTGGGACCTGCCCGCCGCCCTCGACGACCGCGGCGGCTGGCTCAATCGCGACGTCGCGCACTGGTTCGCCGACTATGCGAGCGCCATGTATCGCCACCTCGACGGCCGAGTGAAGATGTGGGCGACGCTCAACGAGCCCTGGGTCGTCACCGACGGCGGCTATTTGCACGGTGCGCTCGCTCCCGGGCACCGCAACCGCTTTGAAGCGCCGATCGCCTCCCACAACCTGCTGCGCTCGCATGCGCTTGCGGTCCAGGCCTACCGGGCCGAAGGTCGCCACCGCGTCGGCCTGGTCGTCAACATCGAACCGAAATACGCGGCATCGAGGAGCCTCGAGGATCGCGCAGCGACCGCCCGCGCCGATGCCTACATGAATCGCCAGTATCTCGATCCGGTGTTCCTGGGAAAGTATCCCTCCGAGATGCGCGAGATTTTCGGCGAGGCCTGGCCCGATTGGCCGGCGGAGGACTTCACCCTGATCCGCCAGCCGATCGATTTCCTCGGCGTGAACTACTACACGCGCAGCGTCGTGCGCTTCGATCCGAAGGCCTGGCCGCTTCGCGCAAGCGCCGTGCGCCAGAAGGGCGCGACTTACACCGAGACGGGTTGGGAAGTGTTTCCGCGCGGCTTCACCGACACGCTGGTGTGGGTCAAGGACCGCTACGGCAATCCCCCGGTGTACATCACCGAGAACGGCGCGGCGTTCCCCGATCCCGCGAAGGCGAATGGCAGCGGGCTTGCCGACCCGCAGAGGGTGGATTACCTGCGGCGCCACCTGCTTGCGCTCCACGCGGCGATCAAGGCCGGTTGCGACGTGCGCGGCTACTACGCATGGTCGCTGCTCGACAACCTCGAATGGTCGCTCGGATTCTCCAAGCGCTTCGGGCTCGTGCACGTGGACTTCGCGACGCAGAAGCGCACGCCCAAGGACAGCGCGCACTTCTACACCCAGGTGATTGCTTCGAATGGCGGGGCCATCGCGCAGCGGCCACGCCCCGTGGGGAAGCGCGTGCGAATGCGGTAAGATTTGCCCGGGCTCACGCTCCTCGACTCGGATCGCGGCGCTCGCAACCCGCGATAGTGCGGGACCTCCCAAGGTTTGAGGACTCGCTGTGATCGAGCTGGGCGTCAACATCGACCACGTCGCCACGATTCGCCAGGCGCGACGCACTTACGAGCCGGATCCCGTGTGGGCCGCGGTCGAGGCGCACCTCGGCGGCGCCGATGGCATCACGGTCCACCTGCGCGAGGACCGCCGCCACATCCAGGACGAGGACGTGCGGCGGCTGCGCGAGCTCACGCACATCAAGCTCAACCTCGAGATGGCGGCAACCCGGGAGATGGTGGCCATCGCCTGCAAGATCGCCCCGGAGATGGCGATGCTCGTGCCCGAGGGCCGCCAGGAGGTCACCACCGAAGGCGGGCTCGACGTGGCCGGGCAGGAGAAGCGCCTCAAGGAGCAGGTGAAGAAGCTTGCCGGCGCTGGCATCGTCACCAGCGTCTTCATCGACGCCGAGCGAAAGCAGGTCGAGGCGGCCGCGCGCATCGGCGCGCGCGTCTGCGAGATCCACACCGGCCCCTACGCGCACACCTTCCATTCGAAGGGGCGCGACGCCGAAAGCAAGCCGGTGCAGGCCGAGCTGGAGAAGATCCGCAAGGCGGGCGAGGCGATTCGCGGCCTCGGCATGCGATTCAACGCCGGGCATGCGCTCAACTACGTGAATGTCTCGCCGGTCGCGGCACTCGCCGGCATCCGCGAGCTGCACATCGGGCATGCGATCGTGAGCCGCGCGGTGTTCGTCGGCATGCGCGAAGCGGTGCGCGAGATGAAGGCACTGATGACGCTCGCCGCCAACCGCCGCCCATGATCGTCGGCATCGGCACCGACATCGTCTCCATCGAGCGCATCGCCGGCGTGCTCGAGCGGCACGGCGAGCGCTTCGTGAAGCGCGTCCTCACGCCCGAGGAGCGGCTGCGCTACGCCCGCACCAAGTTGAAGGCGAGCCACCTGGCCAAGCGGTGGGCGGCGAAGGAGGCGTTCTCGAAGGCGATCGGCACCGGGATCCACCCGCCTTTCACGTGGCAATCGATCACGGTCGGTCGCGATCCGAAGGGCAAGCCGCTGGTGGTCCCGAACCCCGCGATGGCGAAGCACCTGGAGGTGCTGGGGGTGACCCGCGCGCACGTTTCGCTCAGCGACGATGCGGGCATGGCGGTGGCGTTCGTGGTCCTCGAGGGAAAGGACAAGGCCCGGTGAAGCTCGGACCCGCGATGGTGGACGTGGCAGGACTCGAGCTTACCCCCGACGACATCGAGCGCCTGCAGCACCCCCAGGTGGGCGGCGTGATCCTGTTCGCGCGCAATTTCGCGGCCCCCTTGCAGCTGATCCAGCTCACCCACTCGATCCGCGAGCTGCGCACGCCGAGCCTGCCGATCGCGGTCGACCACGAGGGCGGGCGCGTGCAGCGCTTCCGCCACGGCTTCACCGCCATCCCCCCGATGGCCGAGCTTGGCAAGCTATGGGATCGCGATCCCGCCCAGGCGCTCGCCGCGGCGCGCGGTTGCGGCTTCGTGATCGGCAGCGAATTGCAGGCGCACGGCGTGGACTTCACCTTTGCGCCGGTGCTCGATGTCGACTACGGCGAATCGAGCGTCATCGGCGACCGCGCGCTCCATGCCGATCCCCATACCATCGCGGTGCTGGCCGAGGCGCTCCAGGCGGGCCTCAACGCCGCCGGCATGACCACGGTCGGCAAGCATTTTCCGGGGCATGGTTACGTGCGCGCCGACTCGCACCTCGAGGTGCCGATGGACGACCGTACGCTCGTCGAAATCACGGCATCCGACCTGATCCCATTCCAGAGGCTCGCGCGATCCGGCATGGGCGGCATGATGCCCGCGCACGTGGTCTATCCGAAGGTCGACTCGAAGCCGGCGGGATTTTCGAGCGTCTGGCTGCAGAAGATCCTGCGCGAGAAGCTCGGCTTCGAGGGCCTGATCTTCTCGGACGACCTGTCGATGGAGGGTGCCAGTACCGCGGGCGGGGTCATGGCGCGCGCCAATGCGGCGCTCAATGCTGGATGCGACATGGTGTTGCTCTGCAACGATCCGCGCGCGCAGGACACGATGCTCGAGGGCCTCGAGCGCCGCCCGATCGCGGCCACGCTGGTGAAGCGCCTGGACAGGATGCGCGGGCGCGCGATCTCGAGCGTCGCGTTGAAGGCCAATGCCGCGTACCTCGCCGCCACCGAGAACCTGGCCCGCGTCCGTCAGTCGTGAGGTCGAAACCGGGGACGGAACCCCAACCCGGCAACGGCGAAAACCGGGGTCGGTCCCCATTCGACCCGGCCGAGCTTCTCGCGGGCCTCCCGGGCCTGCCCGGCGTCTACCGCTTCAAGAACGTCGCTGGCGAAGTGATCTACGTCGGCAAGGCCGGCGACCTCAAGAAACGCGTGTCGTCGTACTTCCAGAGGAATCTGGCGAGCCCGCGCACGGCGATGATGGTGTCGCAGATCGCCGGCGCCGAGACCACGGTCACGCGCACCGAGGCCGAGGCGTTGCTGGTCGAGAACAACCTCATCAAGAGCCTCGCGCCCCGCTACAACGTCCTCTTCCGCGACGACAAGAGCTACGGCTACATCCTCATCACCGGCCACGAGTTCCCGCAGATCCGGTTCTATCGCGGCGCGCACACCAAGGGCAACCGGTACTTCGGCCCGTTCCCGAGCGCGTGGTCGGTGCGCGACACCATCGGGCACCTGCAGCGGGTATTCCGGCTGCGCACCTGCGACGACACGGTGTTCGCGCATCGCTCGCGCCCGTGCCTGCTGCACCAGATCGGACGCTGCTCGGCGCCTTGCGTGGAAGGGATCTCGGTGGAGGCCTACAACACCGACGTCAACCATGCCGCGCAATTCCTCGAGGGCCACGAGAACGACGTCGTCGCCAACCTCACCGCGAAGATGAACGCGGCCGCCGAGGCGCTGCAGTACGAGGAGGCCGCGATGCACCGCGACCAGATTCGCATCCTGCAGCGCATCCTTTCGGGGCAGGCGGCGGAGTCGACCGGCGGGGCCGATACCGATATCACCGTGGTGGTCGAGCGCGACAACGTGTGGTGCGTGACCCTCGCCATGGTGCGCGGCGGGCGCCACTTGGGCGACCGCAGCTTCTTTCCGCAGAACGCCTCGGGCAGCGATGCCAACACGGTCCTGGAAGCGTTCCTCACGCAGCACTATGCCGCGCAGCCGGTTCCGGGACGGGTCATCGCCGACCAGCTCGAAACGCCGCCGGAGATGGAGGCGATGCTCGCAGGCATTGCCGGGCGTCCGGTGAAAGTAGTCTCGAGGCCGGTAGGAGAGTCGCGCACGTGGATGGAGATGGCGCGCCGCAACGCCTCGCTCGCGCTCGGCCAGCGGCTCTCCGCGCAGGCGACCCAGGAGGTTCGCGGGGCGGCCCTGCAGGAGTTCCTCGGCTCCGAGTCGCCGATCGCGCGCGTCGAATGCTTCGACATCAGCCACACGATGGGAGAGGCGCCGATCGCATCGTGCGTGGTGTACGACAAGGGCGCGATGCAGAACTCCGAATACCGCCGCTACAACGTGAAGGGCGTGCTGCCGGGCGACGACTATGGCGCGATGCGATTCGCCCTCGACAAGCGCTACCGCAAGCTTGGCCTCGGGGAGGGCAGGACCCCCGACCTGATCCTCATCGACGGCGGCCTCGGGCAGCTCAATGCCGCGCGCAGTGTGATGGCCGACCTGGGACTGCACACGATTCGAATGATCGGCGTGGCCAAGGGCGTCGAGCGCAAGCCCGGCATGGAGCAGCTCATCTTCCCGGGCGAGGATGAACCCCGCCGCTTGCCGCCCGACCACCCGGCGCTGCACCTGATCCAGCAGGTGCGCGACGAGGCGCATCGCTTCGCCATCACCGGCCATCGCGCGCGCCGCGGCAAGGCGCGCACCGCCTCGCGCCTCGAGGAGATCTCGTCGATCGGCCCGCGCCGCCGCCAGAAGCTGCTCGAGCACTTCGGGGGCCTGCAGGGCGTTCTCGCCGCGAGCATCGACGACCTCTCACGCGTGGAGGGAATCAGCCGTACACTGGCCGAGCGGATCTACCAGGAACTCCATTAAGTGCCCGCCCGCTTCAATTTCCCGCTGTTCCTCACGTGGTTGCGCATCGTCGCGATCCCGGCGTTCGTCGCGATCCTCTACGTGCCCGAGGACTGGATCGCCGAACGCACCCAGAACATCATCTCGATGTGGATCTTCATCGGCGCGGCGGTGACCGACTGGCTCGACGGCTACCTCGCGCGCAAGTGGAACCAGACGACCTCCTTTGGCGCATTCCTCGACCCCGTCGCCGACAAGCTGAT
>JANMYH010000168.1:0-6621 GCA_031381925.1 Burkholderiales bacterium
GCACGCCACGCCGTCGCGGCGCAGCTCGTTGAAGCTCGGGCAGCTCCACACGTCGGCGGCCACTCCCCAGTCCATCTTCAGGAGCTCGGCGGCGGCCATCACCTCGCGCAGGATCGTGCCGCTTCCGAGGAGCTGGACGCGCGGCGACGATTTCTTGTCGCCCGCTGCCGTGTCCGCGTCGATGAGCTTGTACATCCCCTTGAGGATTCCCTCGCGCGCGCCTTCGGGCATGCCCGGGTGCGGGTAGTTCTCGTTCATCAGGGTGATGTAGTAGAAGACATCCTCCTGGTTCTCGACCATGCGCCGCAGGCCGTCCTGCACGATCACCGCCACTTCATAGGAGAACGTGGGATCGTACGAGAGGCAATTCGGAACGACGGAAGACAGGACGTGGCTGTGGCCGTCCTCGTGCTGCAGGCCCTCGCCGTTCAGGGTCGTGCGCCCCGCGGTGCCGCCCATCAGGAAGCCGCGCGAGCGCATGTCGCCGGCGGCCCACACCAGGTCTCCGATGCGCTGCATGCCGAACATCGAGTAGAAGATGTAGAACGGGATCATCGGCACGTTGTTGTTGGCATACGACGTGGCCGCGGCGATCCACGAGCACATGGCCCCTGCCTCGTTGATGCCCTCCTGCAGGATCTGGCCGTTCTTGTCCTCCTTGTAGAACATCAGCTGGTCGCTGTCCTCCGGCTCGTAGAGCTGCCCGACCTGCGAGTAGATGCCGAGCTGGCGGAAGAGTCCCTCCATGCCGAACGTGCGCGACTCGTCGGGCACGATCGGGACCACGTTCTTGCCGATTGCCTTGTCCTTCACCAGCGCCGTGAGCATGCGCACGAACGCCATCGTGGTGGAGATCTCGCGCCCCTCGCCGGTGGCATCGAGCAGCGCCTTGAACGACTCGAGCTTGGGCACTTCGAGCCGCGTGCTCTTGCGGCGGCGCTGGGTCACCGCCCCGCCGCGCTGCGCGCGCAGCGCCTTCAGGTACTTCATCTCCGGGGAATCGTCGGCCGGCTTGTAGTAGGGCAGGTCGGCGAGCTTGTCGTCGGGGATCGGGATGTTGAAGCGGTCGCGGAAGTGCTTGAGCGCCTCGATCGGCATCTTCTTCTGCTGGTGGGCGATGTTCTTGCCTTCGCCGACCGCACCCATGCCGTAGCCCTTCACCGTCTTGGCGAGGATCACGGTCGGCTGGCCCTTGTGCTTCACCGCGGCCGAATAGGCGGAGTAGACCTTGCCAGGATCGTGCCCGCCGCGATTCAGGCGCCAGATGTCCTCGTCGGACATGTTCGCGACCATCGCTTTCAGCTCGGGGTACTTGCCGAAAAAATGCTCCCGCACGTACGCGCCGTCGCGGCTCTTGAACTTCTGGTACTCGCCGTCGACCGCCTCCTCCATGCGCTTGAGCAGGATGCCGTTCTTGTCGCGGGCGAGCAGCGGGTCCCAGTAGGAGCCCCAGATCACCTTGATCACGTTCCAGCCCGCGCCGCGGAAATCGGCCTCGAGCTCCTGGATGATCTTGCCATTGCCGCGCACCGGGCCATCGAGGCGCTGGAGGTTGCAGTTGATCACGAAGACCAGGTTGTCGAGGTTCTCGCGCGATGCCATGCCGATGGCGCCAAGCGATTCGGGCTCGTCCATCTCGCCGTCGCCCATGAACGCCCACACCTTGCGGCCCGTGGTCTTGGCGTGCCCGCGGTCGTTCAGGTAGTGCTGGAAGCGCGCCTGGTAGATCGCCTGGATCGGTCCCAGGCCCATCGAGACCGTCGGGAACTGCCAGAAGTCGGGCATCAGCCACGGGTGCGGATACGACGAGATCCCCTTGCCGTCGACCTCCTGGCGGAAGTTGTCGAGCTGCGCTTCGGTCAGCCGCCCCTCGAGAAACGCGCGCGCGTACACCCCGGGCGACGAGTGGCCCTGTATGTAGATCAGGTCGCCGCCGTGCTTGTCGGTGGGCGCGTTCCAGAAATGGTTGAAGCCGATGTCGTAGAGCGTGGCGGCGGAGGCGAAGCTTGCGATGTGCCCGCCGAGCTCGAGATCCTTCTTGCCCGCGCGCAGCACCATGGCCACGGCATTCCAGCGCACGTAGGATCGCAGCCGCGCTTCCAGCGCGCGGTCCCCGGGAATCTGCTCCTCGAGGTGCGGCGGTATCGTATTGATGTACGCGGTCTGCGCGCTGTAGGGCAGGTAGGCGCCCGAATGGCGCGCCTTGTCGACCAGCTGCTCGAGGATGAAATGGGCGCGTTCGGGGCCCTCGATCTCGAGCACTGCCTCGAGCGAGTCGACCCACTCGCGGGTTTCCAGGGGGTCGATGTCTTGTAGGCGTTCCATGGTCTGCCTCGGCGGATTTGGCTGCGGACGGGAGCGGGTCGAACGATGCGGCAGGCCCGGCGGAATCCCAATCGTATAATGATTGAGTTAGGGGCGGAAAGCGCCCCCGGAAAGGGACTGTCGCCTTCCCGGACGAAATGAAACCTGCCGAGAAATCATGGACATCGCGCAAGAAGCGGGATTGTTTCTTAAAAAAGCATTTTAAGTTACTATAAACGCGAGTTTTTGCGGGTTCAGGGACCGCGTCAACAACAAGCCGGAAACGGAATGACACAACAGGCGCACGCAATGGGGCAGGGACGCCCATGAATCTCTCGCAGTCGCTCCAGTCGGCCAGCCTGACCGATCCGGGGCGCGTGCGCGACCATAACGAAGACTGCATCGAGTCGCGCCCGGAGATGGGCCTGTTCGTCCTGGCCGACGGCATGGGGGGCTACAACGCGGGCGAAGTGGCGAGCGGCATGGCGACCTCGCTCATCGCAGACGGATTGCAGGAGGTCTGGAAACCCTCGGAAATCGCGCGCATGGGGCGCGAGGAGGCGAAAGCGCTGTCGGAAAAGCTGATCGGCGAGCACGTCGGGCGCGCCAACAGCGCGATCTTCACCACCTCGCAGAACAACCCCGAGTGCGCGGGCATGGGCACGACCCTGGTGGTGTGCCTGTTCTTCGATAATTTCCTGACCGTCGCGCATATCGGCGACTCGCGCCTGTACCGGCTGCGCGGCGACGTGATGGAGCAGGTGACCCGCGACCATTCGCTGCTCCAGGAGCAGCTGGATTCCGGGTTGATCACTCCCGAAGAAGCAAAGCTGTCGCAGAACAAGAACCTGGTGACGCGCGCGCTCGGCATCGATCCGTCGGTGGACACGGAGATCCATGTGTACGAGACCCAGCCGGACGATACGTACCTGCTGTGCTCGGACGGGTTGAGCGACATGGTCGAGGACGAGGAGATCCGGCTCACGCTCATCACGCTGAAGACGAATCCGAGCCTCACGGTGCAGCAACTGGTTCAGGCGGCCAACGACAACGGCGGCCGCGACAATATCTCGGCGATGCTGACCCGCGTCGCGGAGCCGTTCGGGGTGCCGCGCGGATGGCTCGCGAGGTTAAAGGCACTTTTCCGGTAATACCCAAGGACAAACACCATGGCCAAGCTGATTCTCAGCGTCGACGGACAAGTGCTCAAGGAGTTCAACCTCTCCAAGGAGCGCACCCTCATCGGACGCAAAGCCCACAACGACATCCAGATCGACAACCTCGCGGTGAGCGGCGAGCACGCGGCGATCATCACCATCCTCAACGATTCATTCATCGAGGACCTGGGCAGCACCAACGGCACCATGGTGAACGGCAAGCCAATCAAGAAGCACTTCCTGCAGAACAACGACGTGGTCGAGATCGGCAAGCACAAGCTCAAGTACTTCAACGACGCCCCCACGGCGGCCACCGCGGCGGACTTCGAGAAGACCATGATCATCCGCAATCCCGCCAAGGCTGCGCCCCCGCCGCCGAAGCCCGAGGCGAACATGGGCGACACCCAGACGAACCTTCGTCCGACGTCGGAAGCACCCAAGCCGGCCGCCTCGGCGACGACCACCGCCACCTCCTCGCCCATGCCGTCGGCCCCGGCCCAAGCACCGTCTGCACCCCCGCCGCCGCCCGCGATGGCCCCGCCGATGCCGCCGCCGCGTGACCACGCACCGCACCCGGCCCCCGCAGCGCACCATGCGCCGCCCCCGGCCGGCGCCGCGACGCCGCTGCGCGAGGCCGCGATCCAGGTGCTTTCGGGAGCGGCCGCCGGCCGGACGCTCGACCTCACCAAGAACCTCACCACGATCGGCAAGCCCGGCCTGCAGGTCGCGGTGATCACCAAGCGTCCCAACGGCTACTTCATCACCCACGTGGAAGGCGCCACCTATCCCACGCTCAACGGCACCTCGCTGGGCGGCGCGGCGCACCCGCTGGGCGACCACGACCTGATCGAGATCGCGGGGGTGAAGATGGAGTTCTTCTACAAGCCATGACCAGAAGCCGGTGTAGGACGCCGGTTTCCGGATCCCGGGAACCCGGTGCCTGACACCGGCCGATTGCGCGACGCTTATTCTGTGGAATCGCGCACATTCGCCGTGGTAACGTTGGGTCGATAATGGACCGGGAGACCGTTCTCCATCGGGAGCACAGCCAGGGCGCCGAGGGCCGCAGCGAGACGGCCGGCGGCGCGTTGGGACAGACGATGAAGATCAGGGTGCTTGGTTGCAGCGGGGGAATCGGCGGTGGGTTGCGCACGACCGCCCTGCTCGTGGACGACGACGTTCTGATCGACGCGGGCACCGGGGTGGGCGACCTGTCTCTCGAGAGCCTGGCGAGGATCGACCACATCTTCGTCACCCACTCCCACCTCGACCACGTGACCAGCATCCCGTTCCTGGTGGATACGGTGTGCTGGATGCGGCGCAGTCCGATCGTGGTGTACGGGATCAAGGAGGTGCTCGATATCCTGCGCGCGCACCTTTTCAACTGGAAGATCTGGCCCGATTTCACCCAGATCCCCGACGGAGACAAGCCGTTCATGGTGTATCGCGAGATCAAGGTGGCCGAGACCGTGGAGATCCGTGGCCGCCGCTTCACCGCGATCCCCGCGAACCACACGGTTCCCGCGGTGGGCTATGCCGTGGAAAGCCAGCGCGCGGCGCTGATCTTCAGCGGCGACACCTGGGTCAACGACGGGCTCTGGAAGGTGGTCAACGCGACCAAGAACCTCAAATTCCTGATCATCGAGACGGCGTTCTCCAACAAGGAACGCGACATCGCGACCGCCTCCAAGCACCTCTGCCCCGAGACGCTCGCCGAGGAACTGGAAAAGATGCGGGCAACGCCGGAGGTCTACATCACGCACCTGAAGCCCGGCGAGGGCGCGCTCACGATGAAGGAAGTGAGCCAGGCGGCGGGGCGCTGGCGCCCGCGTATGCTCGAGAACAACCAGGAATTTTCCCTGTAGCAGGCCAACATTGAAGCAGGTGCAACCATGAGCGCAGTCCTCGAACCCAGGCAATCGTCGGGCAACGTCGCCGACATGAGCGTGAAGCTTGCCTTCTCCAAGAAGCTGCAGGCAGTCACCAACCGCATCCACTCCACCAGCAACGTCGACGAGATCATCCTCGACGTCTCGCGCGACATCTGCCAGTTGTTCGAGGCGGACCGGATGACGGTCTACATCACCAGCGAGGACGGCAGCTCGATCATCTCGAAGGTGAAGACCGGCCTGAACTCCTTCAAGGACATCAAGCTGCCGATCTCGGAGTCATCGCTCGCCGGCTACAGCGCCCTCAACAAGCGGCACATGAACATCAAGGACGTCTACGACGATTCCGAACTCAAGCAGTACTCGGCCAACCTTACGTTCCTGAAGGCCGTCGACCAGCGCACCGGCTACCGCTCCAAGCAGATGCTGATCGCCCCGATCCTCGGAGGCGACACCGGCACGGATCTCATGGGCGTGATCCAGCTGATCAACAACCTTGCCGGCCAGCCGTTCTCGAGCTTGCACGACGAGGGCGTGATGGAGCTTTCGAAGACGCTCGCCATCGCCTTCCGCGTGCGCCAGCAGATGCCGGGCTCGGTGCAGTCGAAGTTCGAGTACCTGGTGATCGACAACGTGATTGCCGCCGGCGAGCTCGACCTCGCGACCAAGGCCGCGCGCCGCAAGAACAAGAACGTCGAGGAGATCCTGATCGACGAGTTCCAGGTGAAGCTGCCCGCCATCGGCGCGGCGCTCGCCAAGTACTTCGCGGTCGAGTACGAGCCGCACAAGTCGGACCGCATCAAGCCGCCCGACCTGCTGAAGAACATCAAGCGCGACTACGCGGTGCTCAACCACTGGGTGCCACTCGAGGACTCGAAGGCCGGCGTGGTGGTGATGTCCACCGATCCCGAGCGCGTGAAGAGCTCGCGCATGGTGGAGAACGTGTTCCCGCGCTCCAAGATCGTCTTCAAGGTCACCACCGAGCGCGACTTCAAGCTGACGCTCGACCATTTCTTCGGCGCCGATGGCGGCGGGATGGCCGGCGGGGGGAGCGAGTCGATCGGCGACCTGCTCTCGAGCCTGGACGACGAGGACGAAGGCGGCGGGGGCGCGAGCGCCGACGACGTATCCGCCGCGGCCGACAACGAGCTGGTGAAGCTGGTGAACAAGATCATCGTCGACGCCTACAACCAGGGCGCCTCCGACATCCACGTCGAGCCTACGCCCGGCAAGGGCAAGGTCGGCATCCGCTTCCGCAAGGACGGATCGCT
>JANMYH010000169.1:0-11257 GCA_031381925.1 Burkholderiales bacterium
GGCGAGGGTTTCGAGCGCGCGCACCTGTGCCCCGGATCCGCCCATGCGCGCGACCCCGAAAGCCACCGAACGCAGCTCGCCGTCATCGGCAATCGGCCGGTGGCGCAGGTACGCCTGGACAATTTGCACTTCGCGCTCATCACGGCTTGCGAGAGCCGCGAGCACCCGCGCATGGCTCTGCGCATCGCCAAGACAGGCCATCGCGGCGTCCGCTGCCCGGCCTGCCATGAACGAGGCTCCGTGGAGGCGATGCCGCTCCTGGTCGAGGTCGCGATCCTTGTTGAGGGTGCAGATCAGGTCCACCTCGCCGAAGCCCGTCGCCGTTGCCGATAGCAGGTCTCCCACCATCCGCATCACCTCGGCGCGGTGCTCCCCTTGCGGGAGCCATCCGAGCATCCGTGCGAGATCGATGAGGCGCACACGCACCGCGGGATCGTCGGTGTCGCGTGCGAGCTGCAGGAATCGCTCCCGGGTCCCGCGATCGGCGGTGAGCCTCGCCATCTCGGCCATGAACGACACGGAGCCTCGCTCGGCGGGTTCGAGGCCCGCGAAGAATTTCTCGATGCGATCCAGGGACAGGCGCGTCTCGGCCATGCTCCGGGCCATCGTCGCGCGGATCTCGGAGAGCTTGCGCGCGGGAGGGAGGCGGTCATCGAAATAGCCGCACACCTCCGCGCGATAATCCGCATGGACGTCGGAGGCGCGCAGGCCCGTGGCGACCGTCATGCTGGCCGGCGCGAAGAGGCGGTGGAGCCGCTCGCTCACGCGCCCGCTGCCGAACTCCTCGCCGCCCCCGGCCTGGAAGAGGCCTTTCAGCATCGGTCCTGCGACCTTGCCGTAGGGCGCCTTCGACGAGAAGCCGTAGATCACCGGCACGTTGGGGAACAGGCGTCGCATGTGGTCGTGCGCGCTCTCGCCATGGCGCTCGGCCAGTTCGCGGGCGGCGCGCGCCGCATCCGCCGGCGTGCGCCCCTCGCGCTCGAGGCTGCGGGCGACCTCGGGCGTGGCGGTGCGCACCGGGGTGGGATTCAATGTGTCGCACCCGAAGAGATAGACCTCCTTCAGATCGGCGAAGAGACCCGGGCACGAGTCGCTGCAGGCGGCACGCTCCATCGCATCCACCGGCAGGGTCTCGTCGACGTGAAGGCGCGACGAGTAGAACTCGGTCCCGGCAAAGTGGCCCGACACCAGCAGCACGTCGCAGCGGATGCCCTTGCGGCACGAGGCCCCCAGCCAGTCGGGGCGGCCGCGCTCGACCAGCTCCACGAAATCGAAGCGGTCCGCGGGCAGGTGCTCACGGAACACCTCGCGCTCGTCGGGCGAGTTGACGGTGATCGTGCAGACGGTCTGCTTCTGCGCGTGGGCCGAAGCACACGCGAGCAGCGCCGCCAGCAGCAGGCGGGCCCTCATCTTTTCTTGTCCCTGGGTGAAGCGATGCAGCCGAAATCTTATCAGCGGGAGGCCGCCAGCCAGGGGGTTTCCGCCCGCTGCCGGTCCTCGTAGGCGGCTATCTGGTCCACATGGCGCATGGTGAGGTCGATCTCGTCGATGCCCGCCAGCAGGCACTCCTTGCGGAACGGGTCGATCTCGAAGCCTTCGATGCTGCCATCCGGGAAGGTCACCGTTTGCGCTTGCAGGTCGATGGTCAACCGGGCGCCGGGCTCGCGCTGCAGCAGGCTGCGCAACCCGGCGACGCGATCGAGCGGCAGCACGATCGCGAGCACGCCGTTCTTGAAGGAATTCTCGAAGAAGATGTCGCCGAAGGACGGAGCAATCCACGCCCGCAGCCCCGCGCCTGCGAGCGCCCAGACCGCCGCCTCGCGCGAGGAGCCGCAGCCGAAGTTCTCCGCCGCCACCAGGATCTGCGCGCCCTGGTACTCCGCCCGGTCGAAGACGAAGTCTTCGTCGCCCTCGCGCAGGTCGTGGAAGAGGAAGTTCTGGTAGCCCGCCGAGCGCGGCTGGCGCAGGAAGCGCGCGGGCACGATGCGGTCGGTATCCACATTGACGATGTCGAGCGGCACGGCGATCGATGTGAGGGTGTTGAAGGGAGTCATAACCCTCTCCCCGGCCCTCTCCCCGGAGGGAGGGAGAGCTTTCTCACATCGGTGATCTTGCCGGTCACCGCCGCGGCGGCCGCCATCGCCGGGCTCATGAGGTGCGTGCGCGCGCCCTTGCCCTGCCGGCCTTCGAAGTTGCGGTTCGAGGTCGATGCGCAGCGCTCCCCTGCGGCGACGAGATCTCCGTTCATGCCGACGCACATCGAGCAACCCGCCTCGCGCCAGTCGAAACCCGCATCGATGAACACCCGGTCGAGGCCTTCGGCCTCGGCGGCGCGCTTCACCAGCCCGGAGCCCGGAACCACCATCGCGGGGATCACGGCCTTGCGACCCCTCACGACTTGCGCCGCCGCCCTCAGGTCCTCGATGCGGCTGTTGGTGCACGAGCCGATGAACACCCGGTCGATCGCGAGGCCCTCGATCGGCTGCCCGGGCTTCAAGTCCATGTAGCGCAGAGCCTTCTCCATGCTGGCGCGCCGGGTCGCATCCGATTGCCCGGAGGGATCGGGCACCACGCCGGCCACTCCGATGCCGTGCTCGGGGCTCGTGCCCCAGGTGGCCATGGGCTCGAGGGCCGCGGCATCGAGGGCGACCTCCCGGTCGAATCGCGCGTCGGCATCCGACGGAAGTAGCCGCCATCGCGTGAGCGCGCGTTCCCAGTCGGCGCCCTGCGGCGAATGGGGCCGGCCGGCCAGGTATTCGTAGGTCGTCTCGTCGGGCGCGATCAGCCCGCTCCTCGCACCCGCCTCGATCGACATGTTGCAGATCGTCATGCGGGCTTCCATCGAAAGCGCGCGGATGCCCGGGCCTGCGTACTCGAGCGTGTATCCGGTACCGCCGAAGGCGCCGATCTGCGCGATCAGCGCAAGGATGATGTCCTTCGAGTGCACGCCAGCCGGGAGCTTGCCGGTGACGCTCACCCGCATCGTCTTCGCGCGCGTCTGCCACAGCGCCTGGGTGGCGAGGACGTGCGCCACTTCGGAGGCACCGATGCCGAACGCGAGCGCTCCGAGGGCGCCGTGCGTCGAGGTGTGCGAATCGCCGCACACCAGCGTGATTCCGGGCTGGGTGATCCCCTGCTCCGGCCCGATCACGTGGACGATGCCCTGGCGCACGTCGTCGATGGGAAAGAGCGTGATACGGGTTGCACGCGCGTTGGCCTGCAGGGTCTCGACCTTGTCGCGAAGCTCGGGATCGGCGATGTTCTCGCGTCCACGCGTGGGTGCGTAGTGGTCGGGGGTGGCGAATGCCGCGTCGGGGCGACGCACCGCGCGACCCGCGGCCTTCAGGGCCGCGAAGGCGTGGAAGCTGCCGTCATGGAGCAAATGGCGGTCGACGTAGAGCAGCGTACGTCCGCCCGGGCCCTGCGCGACCGCGTGAGCCTCCCAGATCTTCTCGTACAGGGTCGCCGCGGGAGTATTACTTGGGGACATGCCCCACGGAGTCCGCATACTTCTTCATCGCTTCCTCGCCCAGGTACTCGCGCTCCCACTCGCGGACACGGTCGAAGCCCGCGAAGGTGTGCAGGTCGCCGAGGGGATGCTGCTTGAAGCCCTCCATGAAGCGGGTCTCGGCCGGCGGGCCATCGGAGCGCATCTCGAGCGCCAGGTCGTGCATCGCGGCGAGCGCCGAGCGCAGCATGGCGTTGGGCGAGATGCACACCGCGATCTTCATGCGACGCATCTCGTCGAGGGTAAAGCGCGGGGAGACGCCGGTCATGTTGTAGAACACCGGCCCCTTGACCTCGCGGCAGATGCGCCGGACCTCCTCGGGAGACGTCGGGCCCTCGACGAAGGCGAGGTCGGCGCCGGCGGCGAGGAACGCGTTGGCGCGGCGGATCGCCTCGTCGAGCGAGCCGCCCGAGGCGCCGCGCGCGTCGGTCCGCGCGACCAGCACGAAATCCGGATCGTGCTCGTTGCGCGCATCGCTCGCCGCGCGGATCTTGCCGACGGCTTCTTCCAGGGGGATGACCAGCCGCCCCGCCACATGGCCGCAGCGCTTGGGGCTCACCTGGTCCTCGAGGTGGATGCCCGCCACCCCTGCGCCGATGTACTCGCGCACCGTTCGGATCACGTTCACCGCATTGCCGAACCCGGTATCGGCATCGGCAATGAGGGGGCACTGCACGGCAGCTGCGATGTAGCGCGCATTCGCGACCATCTCGCTCATGGTCGTGAGGCCCACGTCGGGCAGTCCCGTGAGGGCGAGCGACGTGCCATAGCCGGTCATGTAGACCGCCTCGAAGCCCGCCCCTTCGAGCACGCGCGCGCTCATGGCGTTGTAGCAGCCGGGCACGTAGAGCGTGGGGCCGCGTGCGATGAGCTCCCGCAACTTCGTCGAGGCACGCTTCATCACTCGACCTTCGCGCCCGAATCCTTCACGACCTTGGCCCAGAGCTTCTGCTCGGCCTCGAGGAGCTTGCGGAAATCCTCGGGCGAGTTGGCCACGGTCTCGGCGCCGAGCTTGTTGAGGCGATCCTTCACCGCGGGCGAGTTGAGCGCCTTTACGGCGGCGGCGTGCAACCTGGCGATCACGTCCTTCGGCGTTCCCGCGGGCACGAGGATGCCGTACCAAGTGTCGGATGCGTAGCCCCGCACCACCTCGCCGATGATCGGAATCTCAGGATTGCTCTGCGCGCGCTTGCTGCTGGTAATCCCCACCGCCTTCAAGCGCCCGTCCTTGATGAGCGCCTGCACCGGCAGCAGGCCGTCCATCGCGAGCTGCACTTGGCCCGCGAGCACGTCCTGGCGCGCCTGCGTGCTGCCCTTGTAGGGCACGTGCACGATGTCGATGCCCGCCATCGAGCGGAAGAGCTCCATGTTGAGGTGCGTGGCCGAACCGGTGCCCGCCGAACCGTAATTGAGCTTGCCCGGATTCGCCTTCGCGTAGGCGATGAGCTCCTTCAGGTCCTTCGCCGGAACCGACGGATGCGCGACGATGACCTGGTGGGTGTTGGCCATGACCGTGATCGGCTCGAAGCTCTTCAGGGGATCGTAGGTCTTCTTGGCGTAGAGAGCCGGGTTGATGACGTGCGACGGGCTCACCGCGAGAAGCGTGTAGCCGTCCGCGGGGGCGTTCGCGACCATCTCCGTGCCTACCAGGCCGCCGGCGCCCGGCTTGTTCTCGATCACGACCGGCTGGCCCAGCTCCTTGGACATCTCCTCGCCGACCGTCCGGGCGAGCGTGTCGCCCGTACCCGCCGCGGCCAAGGGCACGATCATCTTGATGGGCTTGCTGGGATATCCTTGCCCGGCGGCCGGCAACGCGAAAGCGACGCTCAACGCCGCGACCCCTGCGAAAACCAATCGCTTCATCACCCCTCCAACGCCATTTTTCCCAACTATAACGCGAACCCGCATGACATCCCGCACCCTGCAAATCGGAGTTCTGGAGGGCGACGACATCGGCCACGAGATCGTTCCCGCCGCCGTCGAAGTGGCCGAGGCCGCCGTCCGGAAATTCGGCGTTTCCATCGACTGGCGGCCCCTGCCCATCGGGCGCCGCGCCCTCGACACTCACGGCTCGACACTCCCGAAGGAGACGCTCGACACCCTGCCCACGCTCGATGGCTGGATCCTCGGGCCAATCGGGCACCGCGCCTACCCGAAGGTCGCGGAGGCGATCAATCCGCACCCGGTCCTGCGCAAGCGCTTCGACCTCTTCGCCAACGTGCGTCCCACGAGGTCCTATCCGGACATCGGCTGCCTGCACCAGGACGTGGACCTCATCATCGTTCGCGAGAACAACGAGGGCTTCCAGCCCGATCGCAACATGTTCATGGGCGCGGGTGAGTTCCGTCCCACGGAAGACATCACGCTCTCGGTACGGGTCATCACCCGCAAGGCGAGCTACCGCGTCGCGAAAGCCGCGCTCGAGCTTGCCCGCCAGCGCCGCAAGCACATGACCTTCGTGCACAAGGACACGGTGTTCAAGCTCGGCTGCGGGATGTTCGTCGAGGAATGCCGGCGCGCGGCGGCCGAGTACCCCGACGTGCGGGTCGACGATGTCATCGTGGACACGTTCGCGATGCGGCTGGTGCGCGACCCGCAGAGCTTCGACGTGGTGGTGACCACGAACATGTTCGGCGACATCCTTTCGGACGAGGCGGCCGGCATCGTGGGCGGCCTGGGAATGGCCCCGGGGCTTTGCATCGGCGCGGGCCGCGTGGCCATGGCCCAGGCGACGCACGGCTCGGCCCCCGACATCGCCGGCCGCGGCATCGCCAATCCCTACGCGATGATCGAGTCGACGCGGATGCTGATCGAGTGGCTGGGGCACGACCGCAACGAGCCGCGCGCCGTGGACGCCGCGCACGCGATGTCGCGCGCGATGACGGCGGCGCTGGCCGACCCTTCCGCGCGCACCGGCGACATCCGGGGTAGCGGCAATACCCGCGCCATGACCGCTGCGGTGATCCGCGGGATCATGCAGGGATGATGAAGATCCCGCCCCCGGCGTGGGCAAGATTTGGCGCGGCCTACGCGCTGGCGGCGATACTCGTGGTGTTTTCCCTCGTGACTCGCGGGGTGCTCCTTGCGCGCCCCGACGTATCGGTGCCGGTCACCGCAAGCACTCTCGCCCACGTCTTCGGCGTCGGCCTCGCCTACGACCTTGCGACCGCCGCGTATTTCTGCCTGCCGCTCGTGCTCTACCTGCTGCTGCTTCCCCGGCGCATTGCAAAATCCCGAGTGCATGCCGAGCTCTTCATGCTCGCCTTCCTCGCCCTCGTCTACGTGCTGCTGGTGGTCGCCGTCGCCGAGTGGGTGTTCTGGGACGAATTCGGCGCGCGCTTCAACTTCATCGCGGTCGACTACCTGGTCTACACGGGCGAGGTACTGGGCAACATCTGGCAGAGCTATCCCGTGGGCCTGTGGCTCGCCGTCCTCGTGATTCCAGCGGCGCTGCTCTGGCTTCCGCTGCGTGGCGTGCTGCCCGCCACGCTTGCCCGTCCGTGCAGGTTCGTTGAAAGGCTTTACGCCGCCTTGCCCTGGATCGCCGCCGCCGTGCTCGCGACGGCCCTTCTCAACACCGGGATGAAGGACCTCTCGCCCGAGGACGCGCCGAACGAGCTCGCGGGCAACGGCATCTACGAGTTCTTCGCGGCATACCGCAACAACGAGCTCTCCTACGCGCGCTTCTACGCCGTGCTTCCCCCGGAGCAGGCGATGCGCACCGCACGCGAGCTGGTGGGCGAAGCGGGTGCCGTCTGGATCGAGGCCGACAAGACCGGCATGCATCGGCAGGTCCATAACACGTTGCCCGACAAGCGGCTCAACGTCGTGCTCGTGAGCATCGAGAGCCTGGGGGCCGAGTTCCTGGGCTCGTTCGGCAACCCCGACGGTCTCACGCCCTATCTCGATGCGCTCGCGACTCGCAGTCTTTCCTTCACCCAGGTGTATGCCACCGGTAACCGTACCGTTCGCGGCATGGAGGCGCTGGCGCTCTCGCTGCCGCCGACGCCGGGGCAGTCGATCGTGAAGCGCCCAGGAAACGAGCACCTCTTCACCCTGGGCAGCATCTTCGAGGACCGCGGCTACGACACGGCGTTCCTCTACGGAGGCTACGGCTACTTCGACAACCTCAACTACTTCTTCAGCCACAACGACTACCGTGTCGTCGACCGCTCCGCGATCGCGCGCGACCAGATCACCCACGAGACGATCTGGGGCGTGGCCGACGAAGACCTCTTCGCGCTGGCATTGGCAGAGATGGACCGTTCGAAGGCGGCGGGAGGTGCGCGGCCGTTCTTCATGCACATCCTGACGACCAGCAACCACCGGCCCTACACCTTTCCCGAGGGGCGCATCGACCTGCCGTCGGGCGTCAATCGCGCTGGAGCGGTGAAATACACCGACTACGCGGTGGGTCGGTTTCTCGAACAGGCGAAGGCGCACGCCTGGTTCGCCGACACGGTGTTCGTCATCACTGCCGACCACGGCGCCTCCGCGCGCGGCACCACGCAGATCCCGCTCCTCAAGTACCGGGTTCCGGTCTTCATCTACTCCCCGGCGCACGTTCGCCCCGGACGCTTCGAGCGCCTGATGTCGCAGATCGACATCCCGCCCACGCTTCTGGGCCTCCTCGAGATGGGGTATTCGAGCAAATTCTACGGACACGACGTGTTCCGTGCGCTACCCGCGTCCGACCGCGCACTGGTCGCTAACTACCAGACTCTGGGGTACATGAAGGACGGTCGCCTCGTCACCTTGCAACCAAAGCAGAAGGTGAGCGTCGAGGATCTCCCCGCTGAGCTGGGCCTTCCGCCGCCGGGTGCCATGGCGACAGAGCGTTTGCGCGAGGAAGCGGTGAGCCTCTACCAGAGCGCAGCGATGGTGTATCGCGGCGGCTTCCAGAAGGACGAGGAGCTCAATAGGCACGCGCCCAAGGCGCGCTGATCGGCCTTCGCCGCGTTCAATCGTCGGAGGGTTTGTCGGGAACCGACTGCAGCCGCCGCAGGCCCCCGTCCACCGCGCGCAACTCGATGATCTCGGCCTCCTGGGAGGTGGCGCCCAGCTCCTTGAACTTGCGGGCCGACACCAGCACACGGCTCTCGAACGAGGCGACCGCGGAGTTGTAGCTGTCGGTCGCGGTGCCGAGGCTCTTGCCGAGGCGCGTCAGGTGGTCGGCCATCACCGCGAGGCGCCCGTGCAGCTCCTGGCCCAGCTGGCTGATCTCGCGCGCGTTGTCGGCGATCGCTTCCTGGCGCCAGCCGTAGGAGGCGGCCTTGAGGAGCGCCATCAGGGACGCGGGCGAGGCGATGATCACGTTCTGCCCGAACCCGCTGTCGAGGAGATCCGGGTCCGCCTCGAGGGCGGCGCTGTAGAACGCCTCGCCGGGGATGAACATCACCACGACTTCGGGAGTCGGCTGGAACTGCTCCCAATAGGATTTCCGGGCGAGCGACTCGAGGTGGCGGCGCATGAGCTGCGCGTGCAGGAGAATCTTCACCTTGCGCAGCTCGTCGGTCGTCGCCTCGTGGGCCTCCATGTATGCCGTGATGGGCGCCTTGGAATCGACCACGATCTGGCGGCCTCCGGGCAGCTTCACGATCAGGTCCGGGCGCAGCCGCCCGTCGTCGCCCTCGGCCGACTGCTGCTCGACGAAATCGCAATGCAGCATCATGCCCGCCATCTCGACCACGCGGCGCAGCTGGATCTCGCCCCAGCGTCCGCGCACGTGGGGCTGGCGCAGCGCCTTCACCAGGTTGCTGGTCTCGTCGCGCAGCTGCGTCTGCACTTCCGCCATCTGGCTGAACTGCTGGCGGATCTCGCCGTAGGCATGCTCGCGCGCCTTCTCCAGGGCGCCGATCTTCTCGTCGACCTTGTCGAGGGACGCCCTCACCGGGGCCACCAGCGCGTCGATCGCGACCTGGCGCTTGTCCAGGTCGCCCCTGGCGCCCTGCTGGAACTCAGCGAGGGAGGCCTTGGCGAGGTCCAGGAACGACTGGTTGTTGCTCCTCAGCGCGTCGGCGGAGAGCGACTTGAAGCTCATTTCGAATGAACGCTGCGCTTCGGTGATGAGCGTGAGCTTTTCGACGGATTGCTGCCGCTCTTCCTCGAGCCGGGTCTGCAGCTCCGCGCCGCGCTCGCGCAACGCCCCGGCTTCCGCCTGCAGGTGCGCGATGGCGCCCTCCCGATCGCGGATCACCGCTCGCAACTCCTCCACATGCTTGGCGCGCTCCTCGAACATCGCGCCACGCTGGGTGGCCTCGAGGAGCTGCGAGCGCAGCGTCCCCGCCTCGCGCTCGAGCTCGGCAGCGAGGACGCCGTAGCGCAGCGACTGCTCGCGAACCGCGCCAAGCTGCGCCTCGAGTTCGGCGGCGCGCTTCTCGTCCTGTGCCGGGCGCGAGCGGGTCCAGAGGTGCGCGATGCCGAACCCGGCGGCCGCACCTGCGATCGCAACGAGAATCATGATGACCGTGTTCTCCATGGAGTCATTCTAGACATTTCGAAGCTCATGGGGTGAGCTACCATGGCGCGCATGCCGGAGCTGCCCGACCTCTGCATCTACCTCGAAGCGCTCGACCGCCAGGTGGTCGGGCAGCGCCTCGATCGCATCCGCATCGCCAATCCCTTCGTGCTGCGCTCCTTCGATCCACCGATCGACAGCGCGTCCGGGCGCGTCATCGCCGGCGTGCGCCGCATCGGCAAGCGAGTGGTCCTCGATCTCGGCACCGACCTCTTTGTCGTCGTCCACCTGATGATCGCCGGGCGGCTGCGCTGGCGCGCTCCGGGCGAGAAGCTCGGCATGGGTGCGAAGGCCATTCTCGCCACCTTCGAGTTTGCCGGCGGGATGCTGTACTTCACGGAGGCCGGCACCAGGCGGCGCGCGTCGATCACGCTGGTGCGGGGAGAAGACGCCCTGCGCGCGCTCGATCCCGGGGGCATCGAGCCCCTCGACGCCACGGCCGACGAATTCCACGCCGCCCTCGTGAGCGAGAACCACACCCTCAAGCGCGCGCTCACCGATCCGCATCTCTTCAGCGGCATCGGCAACGCCTATTCGGACGAGATCCTGCACGCGGCGCGGATGTCGCCCCTGAAGTTGACGAAGTCGATGAAACGGGAGGAGTCGGCGCGCCTGCACGAGGCCACGCTCGCCACGCTCGCCAAGTGGATCGCCCAGCTGCGAACCGAGGCGGAGGGCGGCTTTCCCGAAAAGGTGACGGCGTTCCACAAGGAGATGGCGGTCCACGGCCGCTACAAGCAGCCGTGCCCGGCGTGTGGCGCCCCGGTGCAGCACATCGTCTATGCGGAGAACGAGTGCAACTACTGCGCGCGGTGCCAGACGGGCGGCAAGCTGCTCGCCGACCGGTCGTTGTCGCGCTTGCTGAAAGACGACTGGCCGAAGTCGATCGACGACCTTTGACCGTCACCCCGGGCGCCGCAACCGCGGCGATGGGCCGGGGCGCAATGGGGTCCCCGCCGGAGCCTGCCCTCGAGCGCCGTCGTCGGGGGCGGGGACGGCCTGACCTGCCGCGCGAAGCGCGTGCGTCAGGCCGCTTTGTCGTCGCGGGAGGCGCGCTTGCGCTCGTGCTCGGACAGGAAGCGCTTGCGCAACCGGATGGTCTTGGGCGTGACCTCGACCAGCTCGTCGTCCTCGATGAACTCGACCGCCGACTCGAGCGTGAGCTGGATCGGCGGCGTGAGGACCACGTTCTCGTCCTTCATCGCGGCGCGCACGTTGGTGAGCTTCTTGCC
>JANMYH010000191.1:0-15407 GCA_031381925.1 Burkholderiales bacterium
GGGTAGCGCCAGGCGCTCGTCGATGTTGAAGATGTTCCACTGGTCGGCGCCCTCGAGGCCGGGGAGCTCCTTCCACGTCACCGGAACCGATACCCCGAGCCCGGGCCGTGCGCGCGCCGAAAACGCCGCCGCCGTGGTCGCCCCCCGTCCGTTGCGCAGGTAGTCGACGAAGATCCGGCCCACCCGGTTGCGCGCGCCGCTCTTGGAGACGAAGAGCTTGGGAAGCGTGGCAGCGAGGTGCTGCACCACCGCCTCCGAGAAATCCTTCACCGCCTCGTAGTCCCACTTCGGCTTGAGCGGCACGACCACGTGCAGGCCCTTGCCGCCGCTCGTCTTGAGGAAGCTCGCCAGGCCGAGGAGCTCGAGCATCCTGTGGGTGAGCGCCGTCGCCTCCTTGACCGTGTCCCAGCCGACGCCCTCGCCGGGGTCGAGGTCGAAGATCACGCGGTCGGGCCTGGCGATCGCCTTCGTAGTCGAATTCCAGGTGTGGAGCTCGATCACGTTCATCTGCGCGGCGCCGACGAGCGCCTGCGCGGTGTCGACCTCGATCATCGCGGCGTGCCCGGGCCACAACGCGGGGTCGAGCGTGCGGATGCCGGGGATGCCGAGCTTTTCGCCGTGCTTCTGGAAGAAGAGCTCGCCGCCGACGCCGGTGGGACCGCGTACCAGGGCCACGGGGCGGCGAACGAGGTGCGGCAGCATGTGCTCGGCGACACGCTCGTAGAACGCCACGAGGTCGCCCTTGGTCGCCTTCGATTTCGGATCGATGACGCGCTCGGCATGGGTCACCTTGATCCCGGTGGCCGCGCGCGCAGTCTTCGGGGCCGCGGCGACGTGCTTCGCTTCCTCGCGCGTGATCCGGCGCGGCTCCTTGTCGGTTCGCAGGCCGTGGAAGACCGGATGGCGGATGCGTCCCTCGCCAGTCCATTCGGTGAATGCCACTTCCGCCACCAGCTTGGGGCGCACCCAGTGTCCCTTCACGCCGCGCGGCGGCGGGTCGAACGGGCTCGCGGGCGTTGCGAGCGCGCGCAGCTTGCCGAGGAGGGCCGCGAGCAGCTTGTCGTCGAACCCGGTGCCGACGTTGCCCGCGTAGGTGAGCCGGCCTTCATCGTCGTGCACGCCGAGGAGGAGCGCGCCGAAGCCGATGCGGCTCCCCTTGGGGTCGGTGTAGCCGGCGATCACGAACTCCTGGCGACGGTTGCACTTCAGCTTGATCCACGTGGGCGAGCGCCGCGATGTGTAGGGCGCGTCGGCGCGCTTGCCGATGAGGCCTTCGAGTCCCTTGCGGCACGCGCTCTCGAGGAGCTGCGCTGCCGGAGCGTCGAACGACTCGCTGAACCGAATCGGCTCCGGGGCCTTGTCGGCGAGCGCCGTGGCGAGCAGCGCGCGCCGCGCCGCGAGCGGCACGCGCGTGAGGTCGTAGCCGCCGAAGTGGGGAGCGTCGAAGACGAAATAGACGATCTGGCCGGTCTTCGACGAATCGAATGCATTCTGCAGCGCCTGGAAGTCGGGGTTGCCCTTCGCGTCGAGCATGACGATCTCGCCGTCGAGCCAGCCCGAAGTGAACCCGAGTGCGCGCACCGCGTCGCGCAACGCCTCCAGGCGCGAGGTCCAGTCGTTGCCGTTGCGCGTGAAGAGGCGCACGTCGTCACCGTCGATGCGTGCGAGCAGGCGGTAGCCGTCGAACTTCACTTCGTAAATCCAGCCCGCGCCCGCCGGCGGCTTGTCGACGAGGGTCGCGAGCTGCGGGTGGAACGCGAGCGGCAGCTTCGCCGCGACCGCGCCTTCGGGCATTGCGCTTTCCGGTGGCCCCCGCTTCCTGCCGTGCGCCTTCGGGCCCTTGCCCCCCGCCTTCGGCCTGCTCCGCGCCTTTGCCTTGATCACGCTGTCGGGCTGTTCCTCGACGACGTCGAAATCGGCCGCGGGGCGCGCCTCGCCATCGTCTTCCTTGATCAGCAGCCACGGCGCCTGGCGCTCACCCTTCTTGCCGCGCATGCGCACCAGCGTCCAGCGGCCGCGCAACTTCTCGCCGCGCATCTCGAACTTGAGCTTTCCCGCGCGATACCCTTCGCGCGGATCGCCGACCGGGGCCCAGGTGCCGCGATCCCAGACGATCACCGTGCCCGCGCCGTACTGCCCCTTGGGGATCACGCCCTCGAAGGTGCCGTAGCTGATCGGGTGGTCCTCGACGTGGACCGCCATCCGCCGCACTTTCGGGTCGAGGCTCGGCCCCTTCGGCACCGCCCAGCTCTTGAGCGTGCCGTCGAGCTCGAGGCGGAAATCGTAGTGCAGGCGCGATGCAGCGTGCTTCTGCACCACGAAAGCGAGGGCCTTGCCGGGACGCTCGATCGTGCCGCGCGGCTCGGCGGTCACGCCGAAATCGCGCTTCTTCCAGTAGCCGTCGAGCGCGCCCGATTTCACTCGCGCTCCAGCCTGCCGTTGGCAAGGCGCACGCGGTCGCCCACGCGCAGGGTGGGGGGGCTCGGGTAGCGCACCGAGAACGACGCGCCGTCCTCGAGGCGCACCCGGACCTCCCACAGGTCCGGGAACGTGGCGATCGCGGTCACCGTCCCGCACGTCCTGCAGACGAGCTTGCGCGCCGGGCGAGGGGATTGGGATTCTCCGGGCCGCGCGTACGAAGGGGTTGCGGGACGCGGACGCGGGGCCGGCTCGGTTCGCGTGCGCGGCAGTGGCGCGGCGGCCGGTGCGGCGGCAGGAGCCGCCATGGGAGGGGTGGCCTCGGCAGGCGTGACCAGCGTCTCGCCGGGTATCAGGGCCACGGCCGGCGGGCTCGGGGTCGTGGCCTTGGCCGGCATGGAAACGATGACCGGCGCGATGGGGGCGCGCGGTCCGCCGACCCATCCCAGCATCAGCGCGATGCCGACCAGGCAGAGGAGCGTGACGGAAACCGCGGCGGCGATGACCGAAACGACCACCGCGCGATTCGACTTGAGCGCCTCGAACTCGGGAGTCATGGCTCCTTAGATTTCGATGTGCGTTCCCAGTTCGACCACGCGGTTGGCGGGGATATTGAAGAAATCGGTCGCGCGAGTGGCATTGCGGCTCATCCAGGCGAACACGTGGTCGCGCCACAGCGCCATGCCCGGGACTTCGCTGGTCGGGACGACGGTGTCGCGAGACAGGAAGAACGAAGTATCCATCACATCGAAGGCGAGCCCGTAGCGCACCCGGCACGAGTCGAGGATCTCGTCGATGTCGGGCTGCTCCTTGAAGCCATACCACGCCTCGATCTTGTAGAACCCCTTCAGCAGCCGCTCGAACTGCACGCGGTCCTCGGTCGGCACGAACGGCACGTCGTGGGTGACGATGGTGAGGAACACCGTCTTTTCGTGCAAAACCTTGTTGTGCTTGAGGTTATGCAGGAGCGCGTGGGGCACGGCGTCGGGCGCGGCGGTGAGGAAGATGGCGGTGCCCTGGACGCGGATCGGCGGATGCGCCTCGAGCCCCTCGAGAAAGGGCTTGAGCGGGATGCCCTGCTCGGAGAGCCGGCGAAACATCAGGGTGCGGCCGCGCTTCCAGGTCATGAGGAGGGCGAAGATCGCGGCTCCCATGAGCAGCGGAAACCAGCCGCCCTCGAAGAACTTGGTGGTGTTCGAGGCGAGGAAGATCAGGTCGACCACGAGCATGCTGCCGATGGCCACGGTCACGGTGCCCCACGACCATTTCCAGATGAGGCGCGCCACCACCATCGCGAGCACGCATTCGATCACCATGGTGGCGGCCACCGCGATGCCGTAGGCGCTGGCGAGGTTGGTCGAGCTCTGGAAGCCGAGCACCAGCAGCGTGACCGCCACGAACAGTACCCAGTTGACGAACGGCATGTAGATCTGTCCGATGGCGCGCTCGGACGTGTGCGTGATCTCGAGGCGCGGGATATAACCCAGCTGGATCGCCTGGCGGGTCATCGAGAAGGCGCCGGTGATGACCGCCTGGGAGGCGATGATCGAGGCGAGTGTCGCCAGCACCACCATCGGCAGGATTCCCCACTCCGGGACGATCCGGTAGAACGGGTTCTCGATCGCGCTCGGGATCGAGAGCACGAACGCCGCCTGGCCGAAATAGTTGAGCAGGAGCGATGGGAACACGAAAGAGATCCACGCGATCCGGATCGGCCTCTTGCCGAAGTGGCCCATGTCCGCATAGAGCGCCTCGCCGCCCGTCAGCGTGAGGAACACGGCGCCGAGCACGAGGAAGCCCGCGATCGGATAGGCGAACATGAAGTCGACGCCGTAGGCCGGCTTCAGCGCCACGAGGATCCCCGGATGCTCGGCGATGCGCATGATGCCGAGCCCGGCGAGGGACAGGAACCACAGCACCATCACCGGACCGAAGAAGGCGCCCACCTTCGCGGTTCCATGGCGCTGGATGAAGAAGAGCGCCGCGAGCACCGCGAGGGTGAACGGGATCACGAAGGGCGCAAGCTTCGGCGAGTACTCCTGCAGGCCCTCCATCGCTGACAGCACCGTGATCGCCGGCGTGATCATGCTGTCGCCGTAGAACATCGCGGCTCCGAAAATGCCGAATCCGATGATGGTCCACTTGAGGACGGCGCGCTCGCCCACACCGCGCAGCGCGAGCGCGAGGAGCGCGAGGATCCCGCCTTCACCGCTATTGTCCGCCCGCATCATCACGAAGAGGTACTTGATCGTGATGACCCAGACCAGCGACCACACCATGAGCGACAGGAGGCCGAATACGTTGGCCTCGGTGAGCGGGATGCCGTACTTGGGGCTGAAGGCTTCCCTCAGCGCATAGAGGGGGCTCGTCCCGATGTCGCCGAAGACCACGCCGATGGCCCCCAGGATGAGGGCGGCGCTGGCATGGGAGTGCGACGAACGACCCGAAGCGGCGGTTGCGGCTTTCATCTTCTTAGGTCGCGGAATATACGCCGCTTTGCTGCGCCGCACAATCCAACCTGTCCCGCGCCATGCGCATTCGGTCGCAAGCGTGTTGCGCGCGCGGGGCGGCGCCGACACTCTCGCGGCTGCTCACAAAACGCTGATTAACAATGAGAAAAGAACTCTGGTTGGTGGCCCTCCTGGGAATTCTTCCGGCCGCGCTGCAGGGGCGGGCGATCGAGGCGCTGAGCCTCGCGCCGGGGGAGAAGATCGGGCTCGATGGGCGCCTCGACGAGAGCGCCTGGAATCGCACCCCGCCGCTCGACCGATTCTGGGAGATCTTCCCCAGGCCGAGGTCGAGGCGCGCGTTCGCACCGAAGCGCGCTATGCGTACGATCACCAGGCGTTGTACGTCGGGGTGCGTGCGTGGGATCCGGACCCCACCCAATTGCGCGCGCTGTTTGCGCGCCGCGACAAGGTGCTGGCCGACCAGTTCATGATCGTGCTGTTCATCGATCCCGTGGGCAATCGCAAGTTCGCTCATTTCTTCCGCGTGAACCCGCGCGGCGCGGTCGGCGACGGCCTCTTCAACGAGGACAGCGGCGCCGAGGACTTCTCCCCCGCTTTCGACTTCGAGGTCGTCACCGGTCGGTTCGAGGGCGGATGGACGGCGGAGTTCCGCATCCCGTTCTCGAGCCTGCGCTACGACGATCCACCCTCGCAGCAGTGGACCACGATGGTGTTCCGCAACTATCCGCGCGACGAGCGCTACCGCGCGAAGCTCTACTCCGAGGTCGCGTGGGGCGACCGCGTCGACGTGCTCAGCAACCGCTTGGGCGAGGGACACTTCCACACGGTGCACGCGAACCTGCGGCCGGGATCTGGCATTTCAGCGCGCGCGACAACGCCGAGACGATTTCGGTGGTGTACGGGCACCGCCGGGGGCTTGGGGCGCCCCTTTACCTGGGAGCCAACTTCGCGCGCTATCGCGATCCCGACGCCGCCGTGCGCACCTACCAGGCGGAAGTATTTGCCAAGGGCGCGTGGACCTTCGACGTGCTCTGAGGCCTAGAGCGGCGCGCGGGTGATCACCTTGGCGACGGTCGTCCCGTCCACGCCGTAGGTGAAGCGCGCCCGGCCCTCGTCGCCCGGGACCTGGTGGAAGTCGAGGGTGGCCACGCCCACGGCCTGCAGGATCACCAGCCGCGGGTCGAACACCGGGACCGCGAAGAAGGGCCCGGTGGTGCGGTAGAGCGTGGCGCTCCAGCGCGTCGCGCTCTCCCAGCGCCCGCCCTGCAGGGTGAACCATTCGGCCTCGCGGTCGGGTCCGTACACGAAGAGCGCGCCGAACATCGCGTCGGTGGGTGACTGGTGCAGCGAAAGGCCCCATCCCGACTCGGCTGCCGTCCACCACATCCCCGAGTAATCGGTGATCGGGCGCGGGGGCGGCGGGAATACCGCGATCCCGGGACGGGTACGGACCTCGAACGCGAGCGTTTCCACCGGGGTTCCGACGGCCTCCGGCGAGGCGTACACCGCGACGCGGTACTCGCCCGGCGCGAGCGAGCCCAGGCGCACGTCGGCGATCTCGACGGGGCCCTGGGCAAAACACGCGTTCAGGTGCTGCGTGACCGTGAGCATGTTGCCGGCAGCGCGCACCCGCACGGTCTCGGGCACGAATGCGCAGCCGTCGACGGTCATCCGCAGGTTCACGGCCTCGAAGGCGATGGGCTCCGGCGGCTCGATGCGCGATGCGCCCGCGGAAAATGCGAGGGCTGCGAGGGCGATGGCGAGGGGGACGGTCCTCATCGGGAAATTATCGCGGATCGGGCGGCGCCGGCGTGTTACGGAAGGTTCTCGCGGGGCTTGCGCTTCTCGAGGAAGGCGGCGAGGGCTTCGCGCGCCGCGGGCTCGCCGAGCATCGCGCGGAAATGCCCGCCCTCGGTGCGTAGCTGGCGCTCCACCGCCTCGCGGTGCGCGCCCTTCAGCAGCGAGCGCGTGAGCTGGATCGCGCGGGCGGGAAGGCGCGCGAGCTTCTCGGCGCCCGCCCATGCCGCCTCGAGCGCGTCGTCCGCGGGGACCACGCGGGTCACGAACCCGGCCTCGAGCGCGCGTTGCGCATCGAAGGGCTCGCCGAGCAGCAGGAGCTCGGCGGCGCGCTGGTAGCCGGCGATGAGCGGCAGCAGGTAGCTCGAGCCGAACTCGGGCACGAGGCCCAGGCGCGTGAACGGCATCGCGAAGCGCGCATCGTCGCCCGCGTAGACCAGGTCGCAGTGCAGCAGCAGCGTGGTTCCCAGGCCCACGGCCGGGCCGTTCACCGCGGCAACCAGCGGCTTGGTGGCGCACGCGACGGCCAACAGGAAGCGGAACACCGGCGCGTCCTCGCCGGTGGGCGGGCGCTCGGCAAAGTCCTCGAGGTCGTTGCCCGCGGTGAATACCACGCGGCTTCCATGGAAGAGCACCACGCGCACCTCGCTGTCGGTGGCGGCGGTGGCGAGCGCGTCGGCCATCGCCGCATACATCGCGCTGGTGAGCGCGTTCCTCTTCCCGGGCCGGTTGAATCCGATCGACAGGATCGCGCCACGCCGCCCGACCTCGATGTCCACGGCTAGCGCCCCCCGGATACGTCGATGAAGGTTCCGGTCGAGTACGACGCATCGTCGGAGGCGAGCCACAAGATCGCGCGCGCAACCTCCTCGGGTTGGCCGCCGCGCTTCATCGGCACCGTCGACTTGACGCGGTCGACCCGGCCGGCCTCCCCGCCGCTCGCGTGGATGTCGGTGTAGATCACGCCGGGACGCACCGCATTCACGCGAATCCCCTCTTCGGCGACCTCGCGGGCAAGCCCGATCGTGAGCGAGTCCATCGCGCCCTTCGAGGCCGCGTAGTCGACGTATTCGCCGGGAGCGCCGAGGCGTGCGGCCATCGAGGACACGTTCACGATCGCGCCGCCACGCCCGCCATGGCGCGACGACATGCGCCGCACCGCCTCGCGGGCGCACAGGAACGCCCCGGTGATGTTGGTCGCGAAGACGCGCTCGAAGCGCGCGCCGTCCATCTCGTCCAGGCGCGCATGGTGCTCGAGGATGCCGGCGTTGTTCACCAGCGCCGTGAGCCGGCCGAACTGCCGCGTCGTCTCCTCGAAGAGGCGCAAGACGTCGGCCTCGATCGCGACGTCGGCCTGGACTGCGATCGCGCGCCCTCCGGAATCACGGATCGCGTCGATCACGTCGTGCGCCGCGCCGGGATTGCGGACGTAATTGACGCAAACCGCGTATCCGCGGTGCGCGGCGAGGCGCGCGGTGGCGGCGCCGATGCCCCGGCCGCCGCCGGTCACGATCATCACGCCCGCGAGCGGGGAGTCGGTCATGGGCGCCGCCGCCGCCGGCGTCAGAAGCCGGCGCGCGGCTTGTCCCGATTGACCGCCGCGGCCACGATCCCGAGGATCACCATCGCGACGACGTCGAGAGCGGTTTGCTTGGCGACCACATCGCTCGGCATCGGCTGCACGGCGAAGTAGATCAGGTAGGTGGGAATCGTCGCAAGCAACGCGACGGCGAGCCCGAACCTCACGCCCTGGCCGAGCCACGGGCGGTCGTCGCGCCCCTGCCGGTAGATCCACGTGAAGCCGACGGCCATCACCAGGTGGGCCACGAGCATGTACGGGAAATGCGCCTGCTGGTCCGCGGGCGCGCGGAACAGGTTTTGCAGCTTCGCGTAGTCCTGCCCGAGCAACATGCCGTGCACCACCATGCCGAGCAGCATCGACGCCACGAAGACTGCGGCGACCGAAATCCAGAAGCGCGAATTCATTATTGTCTCCCCTGTTATTTATGCGCCATGATACTCGCCGTGATCGCCTGCCTTGTCCTCGCCGTGGCGCTTGCCGAGACGCCTGCCGCCGCCGTCTGCGCCGACCCCGCGCGCCCCTGCCCGGGCTTCAAGGCCCACGACCTGTCGTTTCTCCTGCCGCGCGATGGCAAGGCGCGCGCCGAGGTGCGCTCGGCGCCGTTTTACGCCGTGATCCTGAAGTCGGGCGCGCGCTGCAGCATCCCCGAGGACGAGCGCCTCGATGCCCAGAAGCGGGTTCCCGCATCCAAAGTGTTCAGCGCGCGCTTCGGCTGCGATGACGACTCGGAGAACAACGTGAGCTACACCAACGTCGATCCGAAGGCGGGATTTCTTGCGGTTCATGCGGGGCCGGACCGCGCCGCGGGCGATGCGATGCTCGCTCGGATCAAGGCGCTCGGCGTGTATCCCGGCGCGAACCTTCGCAGGATGCAGGCGGCATTCGTCTATCCGTGACGCCTCAGGGCAGGCGGTGCAGCAGGATGCAGTAGCGCCGGTCGAAGAAGGGCTTGCGCCCGTCGAGGGCAACGCGCCCGCTCGCCGCTACGCGCGACTCCCCGTGGACCTTCACGAGCGTCGGCAGCGCCATCGCATTCGCGCCGTCGAGGCTCATCTCACCGATCAGGAGGTAGCGCTCCTGCGCCCCCGCTTCGAGGAAATAGCCGCCATCCGTGTCGCCCCGATAGGTGAGGCGGCCCTCGGCACGCCGCGCTTTCGAGGCGATCACCGGCCGCATCAGCGGATCGGGGTCGGGACCGATCGCCCAGACCAGGGCGGGCCGCGCCGGCAGCTCGAGCTTGCGCTGCAGGTTGATCCCGGGCTGCAGCGCATGCAGCTCGGCCAGCCGGTCGAGGTGCGTGGTGCGCCGGCAGGCCTCGTCCGTGCACGCGTCGCGCGCGCGCGCCCAGCGCTCCTGGTCTTCCTTCAGGCACGGCGCGTTTTCCTTCAGCGCGGCGTGAGCGCCGGCGAAGTAGCGCGAGACCCAGAGCTCGAGCTCGGCAAGCGTGAGTCCGGTCGTAGCGGCGACCACCAGGAGGGCGGCGAGGCTCATGCTTCAGAATAGCGCCAACCCAAGGGGAAATCAGCATGAACCTGTATGTCGTCACGGGCACCACGCAGGGCCTGGGCAAGGCGCTCGCCGAGCGCATCGCGAAGGATCCGGGCAACGAGCTGGTCGCGTTCGCGCGAGCCCCGGGCGGGCCGATCCCGGGCGGCACCCGCATCGAGGTCGACGTGGCCGATACCGGCGCGCTCGAGCGCGCCTGCGATGCCTTCGAGCGACACATCGCCGGCAAGCGCTACGCCAAGGCGGTGCTGCTCAACAATGCGGGGATCATCCCGCCGGTGGGTCCCCTCGAGCAGCTGGACGCCCGCGACATCGAGCGCAACCTGGTGGTGAACCTGGTGGCGCCGATGCTCCTCATGCGCCGGTTCCTTCGCGCCACGGGCGAAGTGGCCCTGCGCAGGATCATCAACATCTCCTCGGGCGCGGCGCGCCGCCCGATCTTCGGCTGGAGCGCGTACTGCGCCGCCAAGGCGGGGCTCGACATGGCGTCGCGCGCGGTGGCGCTCGAGGCCGAAACCCGGGCCCTCGCAATCGAGGTCTCGAGCCTCGCCCCGGGGGTCATCGACACGGGCCTGCAGGAAACGGTACGCGGCGCCTCGCCCGAGGACTTCGCGGACGTCGAGCGATTCCGCGCCATGAAGGCCGAGGGCATGCTGCGGCTTCCCGCCGATGTGGCCGCCGACATCCTGCGCCTCGAGGCGCAGGGCAAGCTGCGCGGGGACCCCATCCAGGACCTGCGCGCGCTCGCAGGATCCGGGGATTCCGGGGGGTGATGCGCGGTTCATCGGGTTGCAGTAGACTCTTCGCGTTTTGCCCCAACCGACAAGGAGAACAACGATGAAACGCTCGATTGCATTGGCCGTGGCGATGATCTTCGCCTCCGGCACCGCGCTCGCCTTCCATTGCCCGAAGGACATGAAGGAAATCGACGACGCGCTCGCCAAGAAGCCCAAGCTCACCGAGGCGCAGATGAAGGACGTGACCAAGCTGCGCGCCGACGGCGAGGCGCAGCACAAGGCCGGCAAGCACCAGGAAGCTGTCGACTCCCTCGCCAAGGCGAAGGGAATCCTCGGCGTGAAGTAGGCCGAGCCTTTCAGGGTTTCGGGACGCCGCGGGATTCCGCGGCGTTTTCATTTGAGACGTTGGGGCGGCAATCGGCGTTCCCTGCCTTTTACCTGCATCACTCCCGGTGCTTGCGGAAGGCGACCCAGAGCGCGGTCGCGCCGAAAATCGCGAACCAGATCAGCGCCCACTCCGGAATCGACAAGCCGAGCATCTTCCAGTCGACCTTCGAGCAGCTGCCGGTTCCGGCGAAGATCTTCGGCAGCGCCTGCGTGAGGGGCAGGGCATTGAGCAGGAACTCGAGGTCGGTGCCGCAGCTCTCCATCGCCGGGGGGAAATGCTGCAGGTACGAGTGCCGCATCGACACGCCGATCCCCGCGACCGCAAATAGTGCGATGAGCCCCGAGTAGACCTTCAACGCGAGGCCGCGCGGCCCGTGGATCGCCGCGGCCAGCGCGATCGCTGCGATCACGATGAAGCAGTAGCGCGACAGGATGCACATCGGGCAGGGATCGAGCCCGAGCTGCTCCTGGAAATAGAGGATCGCGACCGCGGGCAGGCTCGCGGCGATCGCGAAAATGGCGGCAAGGACGATTCGTGGGGTGACTGTCATGGCGTGATTTTCCCACATCGGGTAAGTTGGAAGCCACGTTCGAGAATGGAGAGAGCATGAATGCCACACCCCTGGCCGCGCTGCTCATCGCGGCCGCCCTCACCTGCGGATGCGCCGCCGTGAGCGAGCCGCGCACCGTGACCGTGATGAGTGGCGGGGCCGTGAAGACCGCTTTCACCGCGGCTTCGCAAGCGTGGGAGAGGGCGAGCGGCAACAAGGTCGAGGCGACCTTCGCTCCCGCGGGCGAGCTGCGCAAGAAGGTGGCCGGCGGCGAAGTGGCAGACGTCCTGATCGTGCCGTCCGAGAATCTTCCCGAGTACGAGCAATCCGGCGCGATCCTCATGGCAACGCGTCGCGACCTGGGGGCGGTGGCCATGGGCGCCGCGGTGCGGCAGGGGGCCAAGGTGCCCGACATCTCGACGCCCGCGGCGCTCAGGAAGACCCTCACCGAGGCGCGTTCGCTCACCTACATGGACCCCACGCGCGGCACGAGCGGCAAGCACTTCGACGAGTCGGTGCTTCCCTCGCTCGGCATTCGCGACGCTGTGCGCGCGAAAACCCGCTTCGGCGAGGGCGGCTTCATCGCGGAAAAAGTCGCGCGCGGCGAGGTCGAGATCGCTTTCCACCAGATGACCGAGATGCTGCCGATCGCGGGCTTGACCATCGTGGGGCCGCTTCCCGCGTCGCTCCAGAAGATCACCGTCTACGCGGGCGTCGTGATGAAGGGCGCGCGCAATCCGCGGCAGGCGCAGCAGCTCCTCGACTACGTGGCCTCGCCCGAAGGACGCAAGGCATTCCTCGACCGCGGTTTCACCGCGCCCTGAACCGGAGCCCGCCACTGCCATGTCGCTGACCCTCCCGACCCGAAAAACCCTCACGCTGGAAGCCGCACGCATCGCTCTCGCCGCCGCCGAGGCCCAGGCCCGCGAGGGGGGCTGGCGCGTGGTGATCGCGGTGGTGGATGACGGCGGCCACCCGGTGGCGCTGGTTCGCCTGGACGGGGCACAGATATCGAGCATCGATACCGCCGTGGGCAAGGCGCGGGCTGCCGTGGCGTGGAAAAGGCCGACGCGATTGCTCGAGGAATCAGTCAACAACGGCCGTTTTGCCTTTCTTTCGATCTCCCAGGGCATGGCCATCCTGCAGGGCGGCGTACCGATCGAAATTGATGGCCAAGTGCTTGGTGCGGTTGGAGTTTCCGGTGTGAAGGCGAGCGACGACGAGGTCATTGCACTGGCGGGTGCGAGTGCCCTGAAAGCGGCCTTGAGCTAGCAATCGCTCCTCCGGACCGGCAAAATAGCGGTCCAGCGTCGTTGCGATGCAGCGCAGAACGTTGGAAAACCAACGTTTTGGCGTCAAAACTCTAAAAAATGGATCTTTTCCCGCTCGGGCTCATCGACGTCCTTCGCGCCTATCGCGAGGGCCGCACCACCGTCCAGGACTATGTCGCCTCGTGCTCGGCGCGCATCGTCGCGCAGGAGCCGCGCGTGCAGGCGTGGGAATGGTTCGATGCGCAGCGCGCGATGGCCGACGCCGAGGAGCGAGCCGGGGGAATACTCGCCGACCTTCCGCTCTACGGCATCCCCGTGGGCGTGAAGGACATCATCAACACCCGCGGCATTCCGACGCGCATGGGCTCGCGCATCTTCTACAACAACGTTCCGAGCCATTCGGCGTGGGTGGTGCGCCGCCTCGAGGCGCTCGGCGGCCTGGTGATGGGCAAGACCGTGACGACCGAGTTCGCATTTCGCACGGCCGGCAAGACGCGCAACCCTTGGAACGCGGCGCATACGCCTGGCGGCTCCTCGAGCGGCTCGGCGGCGGCGGTGGCGGCGGGTTTCGTCCCGGTGGCGATCGGCACGCAGACCCTCGGCTCGGTGATCCGGCCCGCCGCCTTCTGCGGCGTGGTCGGCTACAAGCCGAGCTTCGGCGCGATCTCGCGCACCGGCATTCATCCGTTCGCGCCGACCCTGGATACGGTGGGCGTCTTCGCGCGCTCGGTCGCGGACGCCGCCTGGTTCGGCGCCTGCCTCATGGGGCAGGACGCGCGCGACGATGCGACCTTCACGAACGGCCCGGTACACCTGCTGCGCGTGCCGCTCGAGCCACTCGCCGCGACGCCGCGGCTTGCAGTCGTGCGCACGCCCAAGTGGAACCTCGCGAGCGACGCGCAGCGCAGCCATTTCGACGCGTGCGTGACCGCTCTCGGAGCTGCCGGCGCGAAGGTGAAGGAAGTGAACCTGCCGCGCGTCTTCGACGACGCGTGGGAGAACGTGATGGTGATCATGTGCCACGACGCGGTGAAGAGCTTCGCGGCCATCGAGTCACGCCACCGCATCCGCCTTTCCCCGCCGCTGGTCCAGATCATCGACCGCGGCCGGCGCGTCACCACCGACGAATACGCACGCGCGCGCGCCAAGCGCGACGGCTACCGCGAGTGGTTCGACACGATGTTCGAGCGCTTCGATGCGATCGTGACGGTTCCCGCGGCGGGAGAAGCTCCCGAGGGGCTCTCGAACACGGGGGACGCCTCCTTCTGCTCCCTGTGGACCCAGGCTGGCATGCCGGCCGTCACCATCCCATCGGGATTCGGCCCGCGAGGATTGCCGCTGGGGCTACAGGTCGTCGGCCGCTACCGCGACGACGAACGTGCGCTGCAGGTTGCCGCGTGGTGCGAATCCACGCTTGGCTTCAAGCCCGGCCTGGCGGGATGACCGGTGTCAGAGACGTGTTTTTCCCATTCATGATTCGTCTCTGACACCCGTTTGTTGCCCATTTTTTTCGTCACGGTCACCACCAGCAGGTCAAGCACGCAATAGAACGCCCCCGCGGCCAGCGGCGGGTTGGCGGCCGTGAGGCCGAGCCCGGGTACCTGCGCCGACCACACCCAGTTGCCCAGCCACGTGCCGTAGAGCTCCATCGCGAGCGACAGCACGAACATCGTGGCGTAGAGGCGCCGCGCGGGCGACACCCACATGCAAGCGATGAAGAGCCCGTAGAGGAGCGGCCCGAGGGTATCGCGCCCGTTCCATGCAAGGGCGGCGACCAGGGGGGCGGCGAGGAACGCGATCCACCACTCGGAGCGATCGGGAAGGCGCGCCGAGATCTGCATTCCGAGGAAGAAGAGCAACACGTGGCCGGGAGGCACGAAGAGGGGGATGTTCCCGAGCCGATACTCGTAGAGCCCCCAGGCGAGCGACAGGAACGCCTCGCCGGCGGTGGCGAAGACGAGGCACGCGAAGAGGGCGGGGCGCTGGGCGGGGTGCGCTCGCGTCCACAGGACGGCGAAGAGCAGCCACGTGATCGCGCTCACGGCGAGCTGGCCATGGCGCAACCAGTGCTGGTCGAGCACCAGCCCTCCGGCGATGGTCGCGATGATGAGCAGGTTCACGACGCGATTTTCCCATGATCCGGATGGCCCGGAGCGCAGGTCACGGCAATTTCTCCGGCATGGTCCGCCACGTCGGCGCCGGATTACCGCGCCCGCAGCGCCACGACCACGACAACGTCGGAAGGTGCTGACTGCGAGTCACGGCCTTTACGCGCGATAGTGGGTCCACTCAAAGGAGACCCACCATGAAAAGACTCGACCTCATCGTTGCAACCCTTTCCTTCGCCACCGCGATGGCGGTTTCCGTCAAGGCCACGGCGGCTCCGGTCGACGATACCGCGCGCCTCTCGTCGCAGTACGCCTCGTGGGCGGGCGGCAAGACCAACGCCGACTCGCTCGTCAATGGGCTGCGCAGCGGCTCGTCGATTACCCTCGTCACGCTGTCCCCCAACAACACCAGCAGCATCGCCGGATTCACCGCGCAGACGCGGATGAGCTCCGATGAGGTTGCGGCGTCGCTTGCCGCGGCCAAGCGCTCGCTCGCGGGCATGGGCATCCGCCAGCCTTCGGCGGACCAGATCCAGGCAGCGATGATCGGTGGAGAGGTGACGCTGCCCAACGGCAAGA
>JANMYH010000243.1:0-2420 GCA_031381925.1 Burkholderiales bacterium
GCGCCCGGGCTCGCCGCGGGCGAGCTGCAGGAGCAGCGGCAGCGCGCGCGCCGCCGGGATCGTGCGGCGCATCGATTCGAGCGGCGCGAGGCCCAGCACGCTCGCGGGCTCCGTGCCGATGTCGACCCCGATCGGCACGCCGGCCGCGCCGTCCGCGGCCAGCACGAACGCGGCCGCGAACGACTCGGGCACGGGACGCGCGGAATAGAGGGGCTCGGGATAGGGCGCATCGTAGGCGATGAGCAGCACCGCCTGGGCGGGGCTCTGAGCGAGGCGCCCCAGGGCCTCGATCAGCCCGGCCCCGAAGCTCGCGTCGAACGCAGCGACGCTATCGGCGGCGCGCGTCGCGCCCGTGGCGATTCCCCAGTAGCCGGCGGGGGCGTTGTGCACGGAATTGTGGAAGCGCGTGGGCGAGATGAGGCGATCGTCGGAGGCGAGCGTCTCGCAGATTTCGTGCAGGTTCTCGCCGTCGCCCGTGGACGAGGCGAAGATCGCCACGAGGTCGGCCGGGGTGCACCCCGCGTTCGATGCCGCCTCGAGCCCCGCGGCGAGCGACAGCCGCACGCATTTTCCCGCACGGCGGCGCTCGGTGGGTGGCAGCGCCGCAGGCGACGGGATCACCGTCGGTTGCGCCGCGTAGGCCTCGCGACCCGCGAGGATCGCGCGTCCCGCGCTCCAGTTCGCGAGGCCCGGGCCCACCAGCCCCACGCCCTGGATGCGCGCGGCGAGCGTCATGCCGCGTCGCGATATCGGCCGAAGACCAGGCTGCAGTTGGATCCCCCGAAGCCGAACGAGTTGCTCATGACGCGCCGGATGTCGCCGCTGCCGCCCGCGACCTCGTAGCGCGCGCGCAACTGCGGATCGAGCGTGCGCGTGCCCGGGCTCGCCGGGATCGTGCCGTCGGCGATCGCGAGCACCGCGATCAGCGCCTCCACGGCACCGGCGGCACCGAGCGCGTGGCCGGTCATGCCCTTGGTGGAGTTGACCGGCACGCGCGTGCCGAACAATCCATGCACCGCCTTGTCTTCGGCGGCATCGTTGCTCGGCGTGCCGGTCCCGTGCAGGTTCACGTAGTCGATGGAATCGGCGCCCAGGCGGGCGGAGGCCAGCGCTGCCTCCATCGCCATGCGCGCGCCGCGGCCCTCGGGGTGCGGGGCCGACATATGGTAGGCGTCGCACGACTCGCCGATACCGAGCAGCGCGAAGCCATCGGGCGATGCGCCGTCGCGCGCGCGTTCGACCAGGAAAAACGCCGCCGCCTCGCCGATCGAGATGCCGTCGCGCGCGGTGTCGTAGGGACGGCACGGATGCTTCGAGAGGAGGTCGAGCGAGTTGAAGCCATAGAGCGTGGTGAGGCACAGCGTATCCACGCCGCCCACCACCGCCGCGTCGATCAGGCCCGCATCCATGAGGCGCGCGGCCGAGGCGAAGGCCTTCGCGCTCGACGAGCACGCGGTGGAGATCGCGGCGCACGGCCCGAGGAGCCCGAGGCGCTCGCGCACGTATTCGGCGATCGAGAAGGTGTTGTGCGTATGGCGGTAGTCGAAGTCGCGGGGCAGCGATCCATCCGCGGGGTCGCGATGGCGATAGGCAAGCTCGGTCTGCAGGATGCCGGCGGTGCTCGTGCCCATGAAGACGCCGACGCGCGCCGGGCCGTGGCGCTGCACGGCGGCGGCCACCGCGTCGAGGAATCCATCCTGCGCGAGGCCCGCTTCGGCCGCGCGGTTGTTGCGGCAATCGTAGCGCGCGAGGTTTGCGGGCACCTTGCTTCCATCGACGCCGGCGATCTCGCCTACGAAAGTCTCGAGATCCACGGTCTCGAAGCGGCAGGGCATGAGGCCGCTTAGCGCCGCGCGAATCGCGGCCCGAGTGGCTTCGAGGCCGCGCCCGAGGCAGCTCGTCATCGTGTATGCGGATAGCAGGACGGGGCGCATCGTTTCAGGAGCCATGATACCGCGCCACGAGCAGCACGTTGGCGAACGGCGTGCCCGCGCTCATCGGAGTGGCCGCGACCGAGAAGCCGAGCGCCTCGAGCTCGCGCGTCCACTGCGCGAGCGGCTTGCAGTAGAGGCGCGCAAGGCGATGCCCGCGCGCGCGCATCACCAGCCGGTCGACCGCGAGGGTGATGCGAAAGCGAAGCGAAGGCGACTCGTCGCCCACCCGCAGCAACAGCACGCCGCCGCGCTCGAGCGCGGTGCGCACGCGCTGCAGCAGCTCGGCCTGCGCCTCATAGTCGATGTAGTGCAGCACGTCGAGGATAACGACAGCATCGGCGGCGCCGAAGCCGGTCGTGCGGATGTCGCCGGCGATGAACTGGGCACCGGGGCACGCGTGCCTCGCGCGCTCGATGTCCCGCGCCCTGAGGTCGATGCCGGTGAAGCGCACGTCGATCTTGCCCGTCGCGAGCAGCGATGCGAGCA
>JANMYH010000070.1:0-8250 GCA_031381925.1 Burkholderiales bacterium
AGCTTGGAGCCGTCGCGGCTGGCGACGAGGCTCTTGGTCCAGTGGTGGTTGCGCGGCCCTCCGGGAAGGCTCGCGACCGCGGTGGGCCCCGCGGTGATGCGGGTCTCGCCGGTGCGATAGGGGAAGCGCACCACCGCATCGGCATTCGCGACGTAGAGCTGGTCGCCCACGAGCGCCATGCCGAACGGGGAGTTGAGGTTCTCGAGGAACGCGGTCTTGAGCTCGGCCACGCCATCGCCGTCCACATCGCGCAACAGCGTGATGCGGTTCGCGCTGGGAACCCCGGCGCCCGCCTTCTTCATGAAAAGCTTCATGAAGAACGCCTTGAATCCGCGGCCGTCGTCGGGGCGGGGCGGGGCGTTGGTCTCGGCGACCAGCACGTCGCCGTTGGGCAGCACGAGGATCGTGCGCGGGTGCTGCAGGTCGGATGCGAACGCATTGGCGCGCAAGCCCGCAGCCGCAACGGGCGTGGTGCCCGCGGGCCATCCCTTGGCGGTCGCGACCTTCACCGTCGGGATCAGGCTATGGGTGGGCGGCGGCAGCGTCGGGTTCGGTCCCAACCCGGCATCGGGGGCGATGCGCGCGGAATCGGCGCAGCCGGCCAGGGCAGCTCCGCACAAGAGGACGATTCGCAATGCGCAGGTCATTTGCAACTTGGGCCGCGCTGCCTCGCGAAGGTTGCACCCTTGAGCGCGGAATATTTGCCCGCGGCGTATGTTGCCTTGAGTCGCGTGCCGTCGTGGGTGAGGACGAGCGACGGCGGGATCCGCACGGCGTCGCCGGTGATGCGGCCCTCGAACTCGCGAAGGCCCTCGGCGTCGAGCAGCTCGCCACGGACTTTCTGGAAGCTCTGCTGGATCCGAAGGCTCTTGCCCCGCGCCTTGGCGATGCCGCACCACTCGCCCTCGACACGCGCCGGGACCACCCAGAGGTGGACCTTGCTCGACTTCTCGCGCCCCACCGGCTTGTCGGGGACGTCGAGGGTGATGGTGCGGTCGGGCTCCCACTCCCCCATATCCCAGTCGTGCGAGACGACGCGCGTGCCGGGGCGCAGCTGCAGGATGCGCGGGCGAAGCTGCAGGTTCACTTCCGGCAGCAGGTACATCGTGACGACCGTCGCCGGGGAGAGGTCGGTCTTGAAGAGGTCCTGCTCGCGGAAATGCGCACGCTGGGAGACTCCCAGGTTGACGGCGGCCGCGCGGCTCTTCGCCACCAGCTCGGGCACGATCTCGATCCCCATTCCGCGGGCGCCAAACCGCTTGGCTGCGGTGATCACGATGCGCCCGTCGCCTGAACCCAGGTCGATCAGGTAGTCCTCCGCACCCACCTTGGCGATGGTCAGCATCGCGACCGTCACGTTGTCGGGGGAGACGACGAAGGGCACGTCCTCGGCCGGCGCGGCGGCGGCGATCGCCGGAAGGAGTGCTGCGAATCCTGTTGCCAGAAGCCTCATTGCGTCCGTTCCTTTTCGATGCTCCATCAGAATTTTTCCCAGTCGGGCTTGCGCCCGAAGCGTTGCACCAGGAAATCGACGAACGCGCGCACCTTCGGCGGCACGTGGCCGCTCTGGGGATACACCGCGTAGATGCCGAGCTCCTTCAGCTTGTAGGGCGCGAGGATCTGCTTGAGCCGGCCGTCGCGAACGAGCGGTGCTACGTAGAAGCTCGGCGTCATGAGGATGCCATGGCCCGCGACCGCGGCCTCGGCAAGGACGATGCCGTTGTTGACGCGGAACGAGCCGTTGATCGCCACCGGGAGCTCGCGTCCGTCGGGCGCGGTGAAACGCCACACGTTGGCCGTCGACAGGTACGAGTAGACCAGGCAGTTGTGCCCGGCGAGGTCTTCCGGCGTTTCGGGCTCGCCGAATTCCGCGAGGTAGGACGGCGCCGCGCACGCGATGGCGCGCGTCGAGGCGAGCTTGCGCGCGACCAGCGACGAATCGGTGAGCACGCCGATCCGCACCGCCACGTCGATCCCTTCCTCGACCAGGTTCACGAAGCGGTCGTCGAGGCGCATGTCGAGGGTCACCTTCGGGTTCGCGCGCGCGAAGTCGGCGATCGCGGGCCCGAGGTGCAGGATGCCGAAGGACATCGGCGCGCTCACCCGCAGGCGCCCGCGCGGTTCCGCCTGGAACTGCGCCACCGCCGCCTCGGCTTCCTCGATGCGCTCGAGGGCGCCGCGGCTTGCCTCGAAGAGCGCCGCCCCGGCTTCGGTGAGCGACAGCCGCCGCGTCGTGCGGTGCAGCAGGCGCGCGCCGAGGCGCTCCTCGAGCCGCGACAGGTACTTGCTCACCACCGCCCGCGACAGCGCCAGGTCGTCGGCCGCGAGCGTGAAGCTGCCGCGCTCCACCACGCGCACGAACACCGCGACATCCGTGAGGTTATCCATGGGATTAGCTCGTTTCCGTGAACAATCATATGCCACCCGCCCCGCTGATCAAAGCACCGCCGATGGATACAGTCTCGTCATCCCCGTGAAGACCGGGATCCCGACAAACCCCGAAAGGAAGACTGATGAACTATGACCTCCAGCAAGCCCAGGCCCACTTCGCCGCGAAGCAGTCCTTCACCACCGGCCCCCACGAGCTGGTCGGCATGATCGAGCGCAAGGACGACGTCGTGATCGTCGACGTGCGCTTTCCCTCCGACTTCCGCAAGGGCCACGTACCGGGCGCCGTCAACCTGCCGAAGGGCAAGTGGCGCGAAGCGGCGGGGCTTTCGAAGGAAAAGCTGAACGTGCTGTATTGCTACAACCAGACGTGCCACATGGCCGCCGAGGCGGCGATCGAGCTCCTGGCGCTCGGCTACCCCGTGGTCGAGATGGAAGGCGGATTCGCGACCTGGGAAGCGAACAGCTACCCGATCGCCACTCCGCAGCCCCGCGCTGCATAAGGAGAGATTGCAATGATCGATGCCAGAACCGCGCCGTACGCGGCGCTCATCCTGCGAGTCGCGCTCGGGGTCATGTTCCTCGCGCACAGCCTCTACCTGAAGCTCGTGGTGTTCACGCTCCCAGGCACCGTCGAGTTCTTCGAGTCCCTCGGGCTGCCGTCGTCAGCGGCGCATCTCACCATCGCGGTGGAAGCGATCGGCGGCATCCTGCTGATCCTGGGCGTGAAGACCCGTTATGCGGCGATCGCGCTGGCGCCGGTGCTGCTCGGAGCGAGCTGGGTGCACTGGAAGAACGGGTGGCTCTTCACCAACGCGGGGGGCGGCTGGGAGTATCCGGTGTTCCTCGCGGTCGCGACGGTCGTGCAGGCTTTGATCGGCGACGGCGCGCTCGCACTGGGCAGCCGTCCCGAACTTCGCGAGCCCCCCTTAGCAAAGACCTCCCTCGCCTGAGGAGCAGAATGACCGGAAAGGCCTTGGAAAGGGGCGTTCATGACGGCGAAACCTCGCTCGCTTTCCAGGGTCCCAATGCCATGACACCGATCGAATGGGGCACCCTCAATTCCGTGGCCCTCGCCGCACTCCTCGCCTGGGCGAGCGGGCTACGCCTCTATCTCGTGATCTTCGCGGTCGGGATGGCGGGCTACTTCGGCTACTACGACCTGCCCAAGGGAATCGAGGTGTTGAAGCACCCCTGGGTCATCGGCGCCGCGGGCTTCATGCTCGCGATGGAGTTCGTCGCCGACAAGGTGCCGGCGATCGACTCGGCGTGGGACGCGATCCACACTTTCATCCGCATCCCCGCGGGCGCGCTCCTCGCGGCCGGCGCCACCGGGGATTCGCTCACCGCGATGACGGTGGCGGCGGGGCTTATCGGCGGCACCATCACCGCGGGAACCCACTTCACGAAGGCCGGTGGGCGGGCCGTGATCAACACGTCGCCCGAGCCGTTCTCCAATTGGGCAGCCTCGTTCACCGAAGATGCGCTGGTGTTGACCGGAATCTGGCTGGCGCTCACCAATCCGCTCGTCTTCCTGCTGCTCCTGCTGCTCTTCCTGTTGCTTCTGGTATGGATGATCCCCAAGGTGTGGCGCGGGATCCGGGCGGTGGTCGACCGGGCGAGCGCAAGACTGGGGTCAGACCCCAATCTTGTCGGCCGGAATTAGGGTCTGGCCCCATTCTTTCGGCACCCATCCCTCGTGGATGCCGTGGCAGGCGACCGCCGCATCCTCGAAGGGGAGCAGCTCGGGCCGCTCGACGCGGCACTTCTCGCGTGCGTGGGGGCAGCGCGGGTTGAACGCGCAGCCGGTGGGCGGGTCGAGCGGGTTCGGAACTTCGCCCGCGACCGGCGTGCGCGGCTTGCCCGACATGGTGATATCGGGAATCGCGCTCTGCAGCATTCGCGTGTAGGGATGCAGCGGACGATCGAAGAGCGCGCGCGTGTCGGCGATCTCGACGATGCGCCCGAGGTACATCACGCCAACCCGGGTCGAGATGTGCGACACCACCGCGAGGTTGTGCGAGATGAAGAGGTAGGTGAGCCCGTGCTCGCGCTGCAGGTCCTTCATGAGGTTCAGGATCTGCGCCTGCACCGAGACGTCGAGGGCGCTGGTGGGCTCGTCGCACACCAGGAATTCCGGATTGGAGGAGAGTGCCCGCGCAATCGAGATGCGCTGGCGCTGGCCGCCGGAGAACTCGTGCGGGTACTTCTCGCCGTCCAGGGGTGAAAGGCCCACGTCCGTCAGCAGTTCGCCCACCCGCCTGGCGATCGCCGCCTCGCCCTTGATGAGGTCGTGGGAGCGGATCGGCTCGGCGACGATGCGCTGCACCCGCCAGCGCGGGTTCAGGCTCGCATACGGATCCTGGAAGATCATCTGGAAGCGCCGCCGCATCGCCAGCATGTCGTTGCGGCTTTCGATGGCGGCAAGGTCGATGCCATCGAACATCACCTGGCCGCGCGTGGGCGAATAGAGCCCGCAGATGAGGCGCGCCACGGTCGACTTCCCGCACCCCGACTCGCCCACCAGCGAGAGCGTCTCGCCGCGGTTGATGCTGAACGACACGCCGTCGACCGCGTTCAGGATCTGCCGCGGCGCGCCGTCGAAAACGCGGTTGAGCCAAGGGCGAGAGACGTCGAAGTAGCGGGCGAGGTCGCGGACCTCGAGGAGCACACCCGCCCCCCGGCCCCCTCCCACGCCGCGTTCCACTCCTCGGGCGCCCGAGGGAGGGGGGGAGAGATCTCCCTCGCCCCTGGGGGGAGGGGGTCGCATCACCTCAGGCATGCACCGCCCCTTCGCTCCAATCGGGGCCCGCGGCCGGCGCCTTGCGCTCGGGCGCGTGCAGCCAGCAGGCGGCCTGCGTGCGGTTGGCCGGGAGCAGGCTTGGGCGCTCGACGCGGCAGCGGTCGAAGACCCGCGGGCAACGCGGGTTGAACGCGCACCCGGCCGGAATGGCATTCAGCCGCGGCATCGAGCCCTCGATCTGCGGCAGCCGCTCGACGTCCTGGCCCACGGCGGGAATCGAGCCCATGAGCCCGGTGGTGTAGGGGTGCTGCGGATCGTGGATGACCTGTTGCACCGGGCCGATCTCCACGATGCGTCCGGCGTACATCACCGCGACCCGGTCGGCGGTCTCGGCGATGACGCCCATGTCGTGGGTGACCAGCATCACGGCGGTGCCATGCTCGCTGCACAGGCGCTTCAGCAGCGTGATGATCTGCGCCTGGATCGAGACGTCGAGCGCGGTGGTGGGCTCGTCGGCGATGATGAGGCGCGGGTTGGCGCACAGCGCGAGGGCGATCACCACCCGCTGGCGCATGCCGCCCGAAAACTGGTGCGGGTAGCTATCGATTCGGCGCTCGGGCGCCGGGATCCCGACCTCGCCCAGCAGCTCGATCGCCCGGGCGCGCGCCTGTTCCCCGGACATGGCCAGGTGCTGCTGGATGGTCTCGGTGATCTGGCGGCCGACGGTATAGAGCGGGTTCAGCGAGGTGAGCGGGTCCTGGAAGATCGCCCCGATCCGCCGGCCGCGAATCCGGCGCATCTGCTCGGGCGGCAGGTTGTCGATGCGACTGCCTTCGAGCAGCACCTGCCCGCCCGCGATGCGGCCCGGGCGCTCGAGCAGGCCGATGATCGCGGTGCCGGTGATCGATTTGCCGGCGCCCGACTCGCCCACCACTCCCAGCACCTCCCCCGGCGCGATGTCGAAGCTCACGTCGTCGACGGCCACCAGGGTTCCGCGCCGGGTGTTGAACTCGACGCGGAGGTTCCTGACCTCGAGGAGGGGTCCGGTCGTCATTTCACTCCAGCGACCTTGAATTTCGAGCGGCACTCGCCGATCGCCTCTTCGCTGCGAACCACGGGCTTCCAATTCTGGGTGGCCGGCGAGTCGAGCTGGGCGGCGACGTTGTAGCGCGTGCACGGCTGGGCGTCGATCTCGAACGTGTGCTGGGTCGCGATCCGGAAGCCCTTGCGCGGGGGCAGGTCGAGGGTGATCCGGTGCTGGCCGGGGGCGACGACGGCACGGTTCCCCGAGACCACCGTCTCATCGTCCACGCGGTTCACGATGACCGGGCGCAGGTTGGGGTCGGCGGACCGGGCGCGGTCGACGGTGATGATTGCGTAGGGGTTGTCGTACTGGCCGGCGAGGGCGGAAGTGGCGACGAAGAGGGAAGCGAGCAGGATCCGGTTCATGGGGACTCCTTTCAGCGAAGTCGAGGGTTGAGGGCGTCGCGCAGCCAATCCCCGAGAACGTTTATCGAGAGGACCAGGATGACGAGCGCGGCACCCGGGAACACGGTGATCCACCATTCGCCCGAGAACAGGAAGTCGTTGCCGATTCGGATGAGGGTGCCCAGCGACGGCTGGGTCGGCGGGACGCCCACGCCCAGGAAGGACAGCGACGATTCCGTGATGATCGCCGCGCCGATCTGCAGCGTCCCGATCACCAGGACCGGGCCCAGGACGTTGGGCAATACGTGGGAAAACATGATGGCCAGCGGGTGCCTTCCGATAACACGCGCCGCCTGGACATATTCCTTGTTGCGCTCGACCAGGGTCGAGCCCCGGACGGTGCGCGCGTAACCGACCCACCCCGCGGCGGCGATCGCGAGGATCAGCACGTAGACCGCGAGCTGGTCGTGGGACTCCTTGGGAAGCGCCGCCCGCGCGAGGCCGTCGATCAGCAGCGCGATGAGGATCGCCGGGAACGAGAGCTGCACGTCGGCCACCCGCATGATGAAGGCGTCGAGCTTGCCGCCCACGTAGCCGCTGATGAGGCCGAGGGTCACCCCGATGGTCATGGCGAGCAGGGTCGCCGCGAGCCCGATCACCAGCGACATGCGCGAGCCGAAGATGATCGCCGAGATCACGTCGCGCCCCTGGTCGTCGGTGCCGAGGAAATAGCTGGGGTTGCCGCGCGCGGTCCAGGAAGGCGGCGTGAAGGCATCGAGCAGGTTCAGAGTGCGCAGGTCGAATGGATTGTGCGGCGCGACCCACGGTGCGAACGCCGCGGCGAGGAAGACCACCAGCACGATCGCCGCCGCGACGATGGTGAGCGGCGAGCGCTTGAAGCTGAAGAAGACGTCGCTGTCGAAGAAGCGACGGAGGGTATCGAGCACTCAGCGGCCTCCTGAAGTGCTGCGCTCGGCGCGCAGCCTCGGATCCACCAGGTAATAGAGCATGTCCACCACCAGGTTGATGACCACGAAGATGAGCCCGATGAGGCACAGGTACGCCGCCATCACGGGAATGTCGGCGAACTGCACCGCCTGGATGAAGAGCAGCCCCATCCCGGGCCACTGGAACACCTGCTCGGTGATGATCGCGAAGGCGATGATGCCGCCCAGCTGCAGCCCCGCGATCGTGATCACCGGCACGAGGGTGTTCTTGAGCGCGTGCCCGAAGTGCACCGCGCGGTCCGAGAGGCCGCGCGCGCGGGCGAACTTGATGTAGTCGGTGCGCAGCACCTCCAGCATCTCGGCGCGCACCAGCCGCATGATGAGCGTGAGGGGGAAGAAGCTCAGCGTGACCGCCGGCAGGATCAGCGCCTTGAGGCCGCTCGCGGTGAGCAGCCCCGTCGACCAGGGGCCGAGCTGGACGGTGTCGCCGCGCCCGAAGGACGGAAGGACCCCGAGCCACACCGCGAAGATCAGGATCAGGAAGATCCCGATCAGGAAGTTGGGCAGCGATACGCCTACGAGCGATAGCGTGAGGAACGCCTTCGACAGCCACGAGTCGCGCCGCAGCGCCGTGTAGACGCCCACGGGAATCCCCACCACCAGGGCGATCAGTGCCGCGGTGATCGCAAGCTCCAGGGTCGCGGGCAGGCGCTCGACCAGCAGCGTCGAGACCGGGCGGCCGAG
>JANMYH010000366.1:0-51642 GCA_031381925.1 Burkholderiales bacterium
CCGAAAGCGCGATGTTGAGCGTCAGCACCCCGCTGCCGGTGCCCGTCGCGTTGGTGGCACTGAGGCTGACCGAGAAGGTGCCGCTCGCCGTGGGCGTCCCCGTGATCCTGCCGGTGGTCGTGTTGATCGCGAGGCCCGCCGGCAATCCGGTCGCCGCGTAGCTTGTCGGACCGTTCGTCGCCACGACCTGGTAGTTGAAGGAGGTGCCAGTTGCGCCGGCCACCGTGGCGCTCGTGATCACCGGGATACCCACTGCAATGGTGATGGTGAGCGGCATGGTCGTGGTCGCCGTCGCGTTGGTGGCGCTCATCGTGCCGCTGTACGTGCCGTTCGCCGTCGGTGTTCCAGAGATGAGGCCCGTACCGGGGTTGATCGTCACGCCCGGCGGCAGCGTGCTCGCCGCGTAGAGCGTCGGACTGTTGCTCGCCACGATCTGGTAGTTGAAGGCGAACCCGACGGCGCCTCCCGCCGTCGCGGCGCTGCTGATCACCGGAGGGCCGAGCGTGATCGTGAAGGTCACCGTATCGGTGTCGGAGCCCGAGCCGTTGGTCGAGGTGATGGTCGCCGTGTTGAACGTGCCCACCGCGCTCGGGATCCCGGAAATCAGGCCGTTAGTCGTGTTGACGGTCAGGCCCGGCGGCAGGTTTGCCGCGTTGAAGGACGTCGGCGCGAAGTTCGCGGTGATCTGGAAGCTGTAGGCGACACCGGTCTGGCCCGCCGGCGGCGCGAGGCTGGTGTTGACGGGCGTCTGCTGCGAGATGGTGATGTTGAGCGTGGCGTTGCCGGTGCCCGTCGCATTGGTCGCGGAGATATTCACGGGGTACAAGCCGGCCGATGCCGCGGCCGGTGTCCCGGTGATGAGTCCCGTGGGACTGACCGCAAGCCCCGGCGGCAGGCCGGTGGCGCCGAAACCGGTAAGGGGCGCATTGGTCGCGGTGATCTGGTAGGACGTGAAGACGACGCCCTCCCCGCCGCTCGCCACCAGCGGGCTGGTGATTACCGGCGGTCCCAAGCCGATGGTGATCGCCAGCGTGAACTGGGCGCTGGTGCCGCCGAAGGCCGTTGTGCCTGTGAGGCGCACGTTGGTCGGGCCACCCACCACTGTGGGCGTACCGCTGATGGTGCAGCCGGTGCGCGTGAGCCCCGCGGGCAGCGCGTCGAGGTTCGCGCAGCTGGTGAACGCCGGCCCGGGTGCCGGGGTGATGTTGTAGGTGAACGCCACGCCGGTTTGGCCGTTCGCCGTCGCCGCGCTGTTGATCGTCGGCACGACGTTGAAGGTCACCGTGCGGTTGGTGGTGGAGGTCGAATTGGTCGCGCTCACCGTGGCCGAATACGGGCTTCCCGACGCATCGGTGGGCGTGCCCGACACGATGCCCGTCGCCGCGTCGATGGTGAGCCCCGGTGGCTGGCCCGAGATGCCGTAGGTCATAGTCCCGTACTGGGCGACTGCGGTGTATGCGTTCGCGGTGGCGACGTTGACCGAGGTGTTATTCGCCGTGCCGCCGCTCGTAAAGATCGGCGCCCCGAGGCTGATGGCGATGCTGAAGTTCTGCGGCGTGGACGACAAGCCGCCCGGGGTGTAGGTCGCCGTGATCTGGCCATTGAACGTGCCGGTCGCCGTGGGCGTGCCGCTGATGACGCCGTTCGCGCTGTTCAACGTGAGGCCCGTGGGGAGCGCGCCTGAGGTCACGGCAAACGTGACGATGGAGTTGCAGGCGGACACGTTCACGTCGTAGCTGTAAGCAACCCCCGTCTGGCCGGTGCCCGTCGGCGCGGCGCTGGAGATCGACGGCGCCGTCGTGGGATTGCCGATGTTCACCGACTGGGTGCGGCTGCTGGTGCTGCCCCCGGGCCCGGTACCGCTGAACTGGAAGCTGCCGGTGGTTCCCGCCACGCACGCCGTCGGCGTGAAGATAGCAGAGCGCGTCGTGCCCGCTCCCGCGGGAAAGCTCACGCTTCCGTTCACCGCACTTCCCCCGGTCGCGGTATTGAGGGCCCCCCATGAGGTGGCAAAGTTGAGGTTCGGCAGGACGATTGTGGTCGTCGTCACCGGGCTGCCCGAGTTGAACGACACGCCCTGGGCGGCAATCGCTGGGAGCAGCGTGGTGATATGCGTGGCGATGGCGCTGGTAGGGCCCGACGGAGTCCCCGTCATCCCCTGCAAGATCGCATAATCGATGATGTTCGCGGCGCCCGCGCCGTTGTAGAAGGCGGGATTCGCATTGGAGGCATGGCAACCGGCGAGCGCGCAGTCCGTCGTGAATGTATGGGAGCCAGTGTGGTTCGCGCTCACCGGCACGATGGCCACCAGCGCCGCCACGATCACCAGGGCGAGGCTGATCGCAAGGCGGGCAGACGCCCCGGTCATCGAACGGAGACTCACTCGCGGCCCTCCCGGGGCATCGTTATCGTCGCGCGGCGGCGTTCTCGAGGGAACGCCTTATCGCGCAATGATACGCACCCGCCCCCGATTGGGCCAGTTACCGGGGGAAGGCAGCCCTGAAGCTCAGAGCTTGGGGATCCGCAGGGTCTTGCTGATCATGAGCGTGCCGGAAAGGCCGAAGAGCAGCACGAAGGGATGCAGCTCCCACGGTCCCACCGTCCACGCCCCGCCCCAGAGATCGTCCCCGATCCGCCCCTTCCAGGCCGCGAATGCGAGGACCGCCGTGAGCACGACGCTCGTCGGGATGGGGGTGCCCTCGAAGTACTTCACCTTGCCGCCGCCCTCGGAGAGGGACTCCGCGGTGACGTTGTAGCGCGCGAGCCGGCTGACTCCGCAACAGACGAAGTAGGCGAGGATGATCGCGTCCCACCCGCCCTGCATCCCCGCGGTGAAGGCCAGAGCCGCGGGCGCCACGCCGAAGGAGATCACGTCGGCGAGCGAGTCGAGCTCGCGTCCCAGGGCCGAATGCTGGTGGCGTGCGCGCGCGACGCGACCGTCGAGCACATCGAAGGCGAAGGCCGCGGGGGCGAAGGCAGCCGCCCAGAAGAAATGCGCGGTGGATTGGCTGGCCATGTAGAGCATGGCGAGCAAGACCCCGCCCACGCCGCACGCGGCGTTGCCGAGGGTGAGGAAATCCGCGAGGTGGAACCCGCGGATCATCGAGAAATGCCTGGGGGCGGGACGGGCCATGGTCAGGGTTGGAACCGGAGGGGGCGCAAAACGTTCCCCGGCGTCAGTTGCGGATGTCCTGCAGGAACCACTCGGTCGGAATCACGCGCCCCAGGCCCGCGGCCCGCGCGCCTTCGTAGATCTTCGCGGCGACCGCGTGGAACTGCGCACCCTGCAGGTTGCCGCGCTCCGAGTAGGTGATCTGGGCGTCGGAGGTGCGTCCCGGGCGCGTACCCGAATCGAGGTCGGCGAGCCAGACCACCTTGTCGGCGAGGCTCACGCCATGCCCCCGCTTGCGCCCCGGGGTGGCCCCCGCGCCGGCGCGCGCCGACCACGTCAGGTGCTCGTCGGCAATCGCGAGCTCCGGGTGTCCCACCGGCGCGGGCGCGTTGCCGAACCGCAGGTAGACGTCGACGCGCTCGAGGCTCGCTCGATCGGGCACGCCGCCGCCGCCGATGGTCACGATGTGCGTGCCGGGCTCGAGGCAGCGCCCATCGCCCACCGGGACCGCCGAGTCGGTCGCCGCGGCGACAATCTGGGCGCCGCGGTAGACCTCCTCGGGCGCATCGCAGGCCACCGCCTCGATGCCGTGCAGGGCGGCCATCTCGCTGGCGAAGCGCTCGCGGTGGGCGCGCGTGGGACTGAACACCTGAAGCTTGCGGATCCTGCGCACGCAGCAGAACGCCTCCATGTGCGATCGCGCCATGCCGCCCGAGCCGAGCATGCCCACCACCTCGGCGTCCTCGCGCGCGAGGTGTTTCGCGCCGATCGCCCCGTCGGCTCCCACCCGCATGTGCTGCAGCACGCCGTCGTTGATGATCGCGAGCGGCTCGCCATTCTCGATCGACGTGAGCAGGACCAGGCCGCAGAAGAGCCCTGGGCGCGAACAGTATTTCTCCTGGGTGACGACACCGGCTTTCGCCTGCTCGTACACCACGTCGGACTTGATGCGGATGGCAAAGTATCCCGCGGTCGATCCGCCCTCCATCGATCCCCATTGATAGGTCTTCGCCGGGTCGGAGGTCGGGATGCGGATATCGATGCGCGGACGGCAGGTGCCCTCGCCCGCCGCGAGGCTGCGATAGGAGGCCTCGAGTGCCTCGATCGTGGCAGGCATCGTGAGCACTTTGGCGACGTCTGCGTTGTTGATGAGGAGCGTCATGGGCCAGTCCGGTAAAATTGGCGTTTGGCCCACAGTATTGTCGAAATCCGCGGAAATGAAATACGACGAGCAGTCGATCAAGGTCCTGAAGGGCCTGGAGCCGGTGCGTGCCCGACCCGGCATGTACACGCGCACCGACAGCCCGCTGCACATCGTCCAGGAGATGATCGACAACGCCGCCGACGAGGCGCTCGGCGGGCACGCGGCGCGCATCGACGTGACGATGCACGCCGACGGCTCGGTGAGCGTGCGCGCCGACGGCCGCGGCATTCCGGTGGGACCGCATCCGGTGGAGAAGGCGCCCACGGTGGAAGTGGTGTTCACGCGATTGCATGCCGGCGGCAAGTTCGACAAGAAGGGCGGGGGCGCCTACGCGTTCTCGGGCGGCCTGCACGGCGTGGGCGTCTCGGTCACCAACGCGCTATCGAAGCGGCTCGAGGTGCAAGTCACCCGCGAAGGCGTCGTGTGGGAGATCGGATTCGAGGGCGGCGAGCTCGCGCAAAAGCTGAGGAAGGTGGGCAAGGCGGCGCCGAAGGAAAGCGGCACCGTGGTGCGGGCCTGGCCCGACGCGAAGTATTTCGACACGGCCAAGGTCGCGCGCCGCGACCTCGAGCTGCTGCTTCGCGCGAAGGCGGTGCTCCTGCCCGGCCTGCATGTCACGCTCACCGACGAGGCCGGCAAGGACAAGCGCGAGTGGAAATATGAGGGAGGCCTGAGCGCCTACCTGCAGGAGCGCCTGTCCGACCTCGACGGTTACGCGAGTCCCATCTTCGCGGGTGAATCCTACGTCGGAGCGGATGACGCGGCCTTTGCGCAGGGCGAAGGCGCGGCATGGGCGATCGCGTGGACCGAGGCCGGCGGCGCGGGCGAGTCCTTCGTGAACCTCATCCCGACGGCGCTCGGCGGCACGCACGAGGCGGGGTTGCGCAATGCCGTGTACGAATCCGTGAAGGAATTCTGCGAGCACCACGAGCTGCTCACGCGCGGTGTGAGCCTGCAGTCGGAAGACGCGTGGAAGCCGTTGCGCTACGTGCTGTCGGGGCGGCTCCTCGATCCGCAGTTCCAGGGCCAGACCAAGGAGCGCCTGTCATCGCGCGAAGCCGTGAAGCTCATCGCCTCTCGAGTGAAGGATCCCTTGGACGCATGGCTCAATGCCAACGTCGAGGAAGGCAAGAAGATCGCGCAGCTCGCGATCAGCGCCGCCACCGCGCGCCAGAAGGCGGGCAAGGTGGTCGAGAAGCGGCGCGGCTCGGGCGTGGCGGTGCTGCCGGGCAAGCTCACCGACTGCGAGTCCCAGGACATGACGCGCAATGAAGTCTTCTTGGTCGAAGGAGACTCCGCGGGCGGCTCGGCCAAGCAGGGGCGCGACCGGCAGTACCAGGCGATCCTGCCGCTCAAGGGCAAGGTCCTCAACACCTTCGAGGTCGACGCCAAGGAGCTCTACGCGAATACCGAGGTGCACGACATCGCAGTGGCGCTCGGCATCGACCCGCACACGCGCGAGGCCGCCGGCACCGTGCTCGACAACCTTCGCTACGGCAAGGTCATCATCATGGCCGACGCCGACGTGGACGGCGCGCACATCCAGACGCTCCTGTTGACGCTCTTCTACAAGCACTTTCCGAAGCTGATCGAGGAGCAGCATGTCTTCATCGCGCAGGCCCCGCTCTACGCGATCAAGGTCGCGCCCCACGGCAAGGTCAAGTCCGAGCGGCGCCTCTACGCGCTCGACGAGACCGAGCGCGACCAGATCCTCGAGAAGCTGCGCGACGAAGGGGTGCGCGATTCGCTCGTCCACATCGGGCGCTTCAAGGGCCTGGGCGAGATGAATCCCGACCAGCTCAAGGAAACGACGATGAACCCGGACACGCGGCGCCTGATCGAGATGCGCCTCGACCCGGCCGAGTACGAGGCCGCGCCGCCGGTCTTCAAGCTCCTCATGGGCAAGACGGAAGCCGCCGGACGGCGCGCGTGGATGGAGAAGGAAGGCCACCTGATCGACGCCGACATCTAGCCGATCGCCTGCTCAAAGGTCTTTTGGCGTCATCGCGCAGGAGAGCCGGTAGAAGGAGAGTTCTTGCTCCGGCAAGGCGCCTGCCCCGATCATCGACGCCGCACCGAGCTCCCCACCGCCGAGATCGTGCAGCGCGGCCATCTCGTATCCGGACGCGAGCACGACCCAGTCGGCAGCGCCATCGCCGCCGCGAATCCGCTGCTCCGTCGTCGCCGCAATACCGGGATCTTGCGTGCGCAGCCAATGCCCTGCCGTGAGGCCCGACTGCCCGGGAGCCCTTGCGAGTACTCCCAGCAAATAGTCCTGAAGCTGCGCGCTACGCCCGGGCGAGGGCGACACTCGTAGCGTCAGGATGACGCTCCCGATTCCGCCGCCATGGCTCCCGGCGACCTCGCATTGGCTGCGGATCATGTTGCGGTGATGCGGCATCATCTTCGTCGACCATGGCGTTGGGTTGTTGAGGCTCGCCAGGTACCCCGAGGACCTCAGCGTGGCGAAGGTCTCCAGCTCGTACATCACGAAGAATCCCTCGCCGCCCTCGGCGCTCGCCCAGCGCGACCCGCGCATGAATCCCGGGATTCGCATCCTCTCGTGGAAATGCTCGTGCGTGTGCCAGTCCTCGAACTCGGAACGCAGGGGCGCGGCCACGTCCCACCACATGGCCAGCGCGGCGCTACCCAGGAGTGGCATCCGATCACCTCGCGATTTCCGCAGCCGGGCATTGAGGCGAGCCCGCTGCACGGGAAGCGTATCCCAACAAGCGTGGCGCGACACGTCGCATCCCGGACCTTGTCCACACCGCGATAGAATTGGGCCTTCGATCCGCCGCACCCCCCCATGAGCAAGGTAAAGACGCGCAAGCCGCGCGCTGAAGACGATTCGCGCTCCGGCGACCTTTTCTCGCAGCCGCCCGCGCCTCCGCCTGCGCAAGGCGGCGAGCCCCCGCTGCGCGCGCCCGAGGGCCCGACCCTCTCCGAGTTCGCATCGCGCGCCTACCTCGCCTATGCGATGAGCGTGGTGAAGGGCCGCGCGCTGCCCTCCGTGGAAGACGGGCAGAAGCCCGTGCAGCGGCGCATCCTCTTCACCATGCGCGAGATGGGCAACCGCTCCGACGCGCCGCACAAGAAGAGCGCGCGCATCGTCGGCGACGTGATCGGCAAGTACCACCCGCATGGCGACGTCGCGGTCTACGAGGCCGCGGTGCGCATGGCCCAGGATTTCACGCTGCGCTATCCGCTGATCGACGGCCAGGGAAACTTCGGCTCCCGGGACGGCGACAGTCCCGCCGCGTATCGCTACACCGAAGTACGCCTCACGACCTTCGCCGAGCACGTGCTGCTCTCGGAGCTCGACCGCGGCACGGTCGACTTCGCCGACAACTATGACGGCTCGATGCGGGAGCCGAGGCTCTTGCCGGCGCGCCTGCCGGTAATGCTCCTGAACGGCGCATCGGGCATCGCGGTCGGCATGGCCACCGAGATCCCGCCGCACAACCTGAAGGAAGTCGCCGAGGCCTGCGCGCAGACCCTCGAGAACGATCCCGGCGCGAAACCCGTGATCCGCACCATCAAGGGTCCGGACTTTCCCGGCGGCGGGCAGATCATCTCGTCACGCGAGGAGATCAAGCGCGCGTACGAAACCGGACGAGGGAGCGTTCGCGTGCGCGCGCGCTGGAGCGTGGAGAAGCTCGCGCGCGGCCAGTATCGCGTCGCGGTCACGCAGCTGCCACCCAACACCTCCGCGGCGCGCGTCCTCGCCGAGATCGAGGAGCTCACCAATCCGAAGCCGAAGGCCGGCAAGAAGGCGCTCACGCCCGATCAGGCGAGCCTCAAGGCGGCGGCCCTCGCGCTGCTGGAGACCGAGCGCGACGATTCCGACGGCGAGCATCCGGTTCGCCTCGTCTTCGAGCCGCGCACCAGCAAGGTGGAGCCCGACGAATTGATGTCTTTCCTCCTCGCGCACACCTCGATGGAAGCCAACGTGTCGATGAACCTGGTGGCCATCGGCACCGACGGGCGCCCGCGGCAGATGGGGCTCGCCGAGGTCGTGGCCGAGTGGGCGGCTTTCCGCCTGGTGGTGGTCGAGCGCCGGTTGCGCCATCGCTTCGACGAAGTGGCCGAGCGGGTGCATATCCTCGAAGGCCGGATGATCGCTTTCCTGTCCATCGACAAGGTGATCAAGGTGATCCGGAACGCCGACGAGCCCAAGCCCGAGCTCATCAAGGCGTTCAGCCTGTCCGAGCGCCAGGCCGAGGACATCCTCGAGATCCGCCTGCGCCAGCTGGCGCGCCTCGAAGGCATCAAGATCGAGCGCGAGCTGGCCGAATTGAAGAAAGAAGGCGCGGCGTTGAAGCGCCTGCTCGGCTCGCCCGCGGAGCGCCGCAAGCTCGCCGCGACCGAGGTGCGCGAGGACGCGCAGAAGTTCGGCGACGCTCGGCGTACCTTCATCGAGGAGGCCGAGCGCATCACCGTGGCCGACGTGCAAGCGGTCGTCGACGAGCCGGTGACTGTGATCCTGTCACGCAACGGGTTCCTGCGAACTCGCTCGGGCCATGGCATCGATCGCGCAGCGCTCGGCTGGAAGGAAGGCGACGCGCCGCTGGCAATCGTCGAGGCTCGCACGGTGCATCCGATCGTGCTGTTCGGCGGCAACGGGCGTGTGTTCAACGTCCGCGCTTCCGACATTCCCGGCGGCAAAGGCGATGGCGTGCCCGCCTCCTCGCTCGCCGATACCCAGGCGAGCCCGATCGTGGGAATGGTCGCGGGGCCGCCCGAAGTCCCGGTGCTGCTGGCGACCCGCTCGGGCAACGCGCTGCGGGCGAAGGTCGACAATTTCATCACCCGGCAGCGCGCCGGCAAGCAGTTCGTCGCCGTCGGGGAAGCGGATCTGCTGCTCGAGCCCGCCGTGATCCCGCCCGAGGCGAAGGAGGTCGCCGCCCTCTCGCGCGACGGTCGCCTGCTGGTGTTCGCGCTCGACGAGGTCAACGAGCTGGCGAGCGGCGGCAAGGGCGTGATGGCGATGCGGCTGCACGAAGGCGAGCCGATGCTCGCGCTGCAAGTCGTGGGCGGCGCGCTCCGGATCGCGGCCGTCGGACGCGGCGACAAGCGCACCACCCTGGTCGTCAAACCCGGGGACCTCGAGCACTACCGTGGCGCGCGCGCGCGCACCGGACGCGTGCTCCAGGGCTCGTTCAAGCGGGTCGAAGGATTTGAAACCGACGCGACCTAGGAGACGGCCCCTGGGCCAAATATTCGCGAAGGGGTAGGAACCCGCCTACATCGCCGCCCATAGGGCGCGGGCTATGCTTTTCGCTTTCCCACGGGTAACGCGATGACCGAAACCTACACCGCCCTGACCACTCAACCCGACAGTGCGCAGGCCGGAATGGAGCTGGGCCTGGCGATCCGAAAGGCCTTCCACGGGGCGGTGCCGGACGCGGTCATGGTGTTCGCCTCGGCCCAGCACGACTACGCACGCCTGCTGGAAGCGCTTGCCGAGGAGGCCGGCACCCGCGTGATCGCGGGATCCTCGTCGGCTGGCGAGTTCTCGAACGCGTCGAGCGGCGAGGGCCACGTCTCGGCGCTCGCGATCCGGTCGAACTCCATGCGCTTCTCGCTCGGGCTCGGGCGAAACCTCAGCAGCGATCCGATCGCAGCCGCTCGCGCCGCGGCGTCGAAATTCAGCGGCATCGCCAACCTGCAGATGCCCTACCGCGCCGCCCTGGTGATGACCGATGCGCTCGCAGGCCACGCCGACGCCGTGGTCGAGGAGCTGACCGTCGCCACGGGAGGCAATTACCGCTTCTTCGGGGGCGGCGCGGGTGACGACGGGCGCTTCCAGAAGACCCACGTGTTCGCGGGGACTGAAGCCGTCACCGACGCGGTGGTGTCCCTCGAGGTGCTGTCGATGCAGCCGGTCGGCGTCGGCGTCTCCCATGGCTGGATTCCGGCCGGCGTAGGACTGCGCGTGACCGAGGTCGATGGAGCGCGCCTGATGAGCCTGAACGGAAACCCGGCGGTCGATGTGATCGAGGATCATGCGCGGGCGACGGGACAGCACTTCAATCGTGCCGATCCCCTGCCCTTCTTCCTTCACAACATCCTCGGCATCCAGAGCCAGGGCGAGTATCGGTTGCGCGTGCCGCTCGCGCTGAACGAGGATGGCTCGGTGCAATGTGCCGCGGAAATCCCGCAGGGCTCGATCGTCCATATCATGAAGACCACCGCGGAATCGGCGGTCCTGGCCGCCGAGCAGGCCACGCGTGCCGCGCTCGGGGCGATCAACGGCCTGCGCCCCGGGGCCGCGCTGGTGTTCGACTGCGTGGCAACCCGCCTTCGCCTCGGGCGCGCCTTCGACGACGAGCTCAGGGCATGCGCCGACCTCCTCGCCCCGGCCGGCTTCGTCGGGTGCAACACCTACGGCCAGATCGCGCGCTCCGAAGGGCAATTCGGCGGATTCCACAACTGCACCGCGGTTGTCTGCGTCTTTCCCGAGTAGCCGGTCGATGCCGCAAGCGACCACCCTCGCGCTGGTTGTCGGTCTCGGCGACCCTGGGAGGCGCGTCGACGCGGCCCGCGAACTGGCCTCACGGCTGGGCGTCGAGCGGCTGCTCCTCCTGGTCAAGGATCCCGAGCTGGGGATCCTCGTCCCCGCGCCCGGTTTTCCGCAGACCGTCCGCGCGGGGCCTTCCTGGCGCGCTTTCATCGCACGCTGCAACGATCCCGGCCGCCACGAAGCCGAAGTCGAGTTTGCCCCCGGTGCGAATACCCGCGCACTCGTCCTGGTGGCGGGCGGGCTCGCCGTGGTGATGCTCGGCGGCCCCCCGATCGAGGCCGAGCTTGCCGTGCTAGAACAACTCCTGCCGTTGCTGGGCGTGGCGCTCGGCGCCGAGCAGGACGCGATGCTGTCCCGGTCGCAAGCCGCCCATGCGCAGGATGCGGCGAGCCGCGCCCACGCGTTGGCCGCGGCCCTCGAGGGCGCGCGCGCCGAGACCGCGAAGCTCAACATCGAGCTGCGGGGCGAGCAGCAGCGCAAGGACGACTTCCTCGCGATGCTCGCCCATGAGCTGCGCAATCCGCTCACACCCCTGGTGACGGCGATCGAGCTGCTGCGCCGCCAGCGCGGCGATGCGCGCGTCACCGACCGTCATTTGGACATCATGAGCCGGCAGTTGCGCCAGCTCACGCGACTGGTCGAAGACCTCCTCGATGTGTCCCGCGTGAGCCACGGGCGCATCGAGCTGCGCCGCGCCCCGCTGCTGCTGGGAGAAGTGCTGGGCGACGCGATCGAGGCAAGCCGGCCGCTGCTCACCGCCCGTGGGCATTCGATCGCCCTCGACATGCCCGACGAGCCCCTGCCGCTCTACGCCGACAGCGTGCGCCTGACCCAGGTGTTCTCGAATCTGGTTCACAACGCGGCGAAATACACCGATTCCGCGGGCAAGATCACGGTGTCCGTGACGCGCGAGGCCGGTGAGGCCGTGGTGCGGCTGAGGGATAACGGCGTCGGGATCGCCCCGGAGATGCTGTCCCGGGTATTCGACCTGTTCACGCAAGCGCCCGTGTCGCTCGCGCGCGCCGAAGGCGGGTTGGGCCTGGGGCTCACCCTGGTGCGCTCCCTGGTGGAGCTCCACGGTGGCCGCGTCACGGCCCACAGCGAGGGCCTCGGGCGCGGCAGTACCTTCACCGTTCACCTGCCCGTGGCCACCCGCACGCCGCCCGACACCGGGCTCCCGGCGCCAGACGTCATGCCGATTCCCGTTGGCGACCGCGCGTTGCGCATTCTCATCGTCGACGACAACCAGGACGCGGCGGATTCGCTCGCCGACGTGTGGCGCCTCATGGGGCATTACCCCGAAGTGGCCTACAGCGGCATGACGGCGCTGCAGATTGCCGTCGACCTCCAACCCGATCTCGTCCTGCTCGACATCGGGTTGCCGGAGCTCGACGGCTACGAGGTCGCGCGCCGCATGCGCCGCTTCCTGCGCGGCAGCGCGCGCTTCGTGGCGCTCACCGGCTACGGCGCCGAGGAGGACAAGCGGCGCTCGCGCGAGGCGGGTTTCGACGAACATGTGATCAAGCCCGTCTCCCCCAACGCCCTGGCGGGGATCGCCGCGCGGGCCGGTTCCCCCGTCAGGGCAGAAATCTAGGCGTTACCGGCCCGGCGGAGCAACGTGGCTCTACTTCACCGGTTCGAGGCCGCTCTTCACGATGGCGCCGGCGGCGGCGGGAGACGCGAAGAAACGAATCAGCTCGCGCGCGGCCTCGGGCTCGCGTGCACCCACGGCAATGCCCGCGGAAAAGAGGGTCTCGCGCTGCGCCCCGGGTGGAAGAGTACCGACGAAGTCGATCCCCGGAATCGGCAGCAGCTCGCTCACCTGCTGGAAACCGATCTCGGCATCGCCGCGGGCGACGACGGTCCCGACGCGCTCGCTTTCGATTCGCTTCGATTTGTCCCTGATCTGGTCCCAGATGCCGAGGCGGGGGAACAGCTCGGTGGAGAGGTAGACGCCGCTCGCGCTCGCCGAATACGCGATCGATTTCGCATCGAGCAGCGTGCGCTTCAGCGCGTCGACACTGCTCAGATCGGGCTTGGGCGCGCCCGCACGCACCGACATGCCGATGAGGGAGCGCACCAGGTCCACCCGGCTGCCCGGAACGACCCGGCCGTCCTTCACGAGACTGTCCAGCGCGGGGCCCGCGAGGATCACGATGTCCGCGGGCTCGCCGCGTCCGAGGCGGCTCGGGATCGAGTCGGGAGCGCCGCCCTGCGACGCACCGTAGGCGGTGTGGACCTTGTGCCCCGTGGCCGCTTCGAACTGCGGCGTGAGCTGTTTGTAGGCTTCGGTAAAGCCCCCGGAAGTCATCACATGGATGTCGGCCGCGAGCGCAGCGCCCGCGAGGAGCAGCGACGATGCGAGCGCGAGACTTCTCATGTCACGCCTCGATCTTGGCGTCGGCGATGACCTTGCGGTATTTCTCGATCTCCTTCTTCCAGAAAGCCGCGAACTGCTCCGGCGTGCCCGAGCTCACCTCGGCGTCGAGCTCCTGCAACCGCTTGGCGACGTCGGGCTGCTTGAGGATCGCCTGCACCTCGGTATTGAGCCGGGTCACGATCTCCTTCGGCAGCTTCGCGGGGCCCGCGAGCCCATACCAGGTCGCGATCTCGTAGCCCTTGAGCGTCTCGGCGACCGCCGGGACGTTGGGCAGGTTCGGCAGCCGCTTGGGCGAGCACACGGCGAGCAGCTTCAGCTTGCCCGCATTCACCTGCGGCATCGCCGAGCCGGTGGAGCTGAACGTCATGTCGACGTCGCCGGACATGAGCGCCGTCAGCGCTTCGCCGGTTCCCTTGAACGGCACGTGCAGCATGTCCACGCCCGCCTGCAGCTTGAACGCCTCGCCGGCGATGTGCTGGATGCTGCCCACGCCCGAGGACGCGAACGTGAGCTTGCCGGGATTCGCCTTGGCGAACTTGATCATGTCCGCAACGTTGGCGAACTTGTGCTTCGGATGATGGCAGAGCATCTGCGGGGTGATGCCGATCAGCACGATCGGCGTGAAGTCGGCGACCGGGTCGAAGCGTCCCTTCGACACCATGAGCGGGCCGATCGCGTTGGAGTTGATGTGCGCGAGCTGCAGGGTGTAGCCGTCGGGCGGCGACTTGGCCACGAGTTCCGAGCAGATCGTGCCCGTGGCGCCGGTACGATTGTCGACCACGACCGGCTGGCCGAGGCGCTCGGGCAGCTTGGCCGCGACCAGGCGCGCCATCGCATCGGCGCCGCCCCCGGGAGGGAAACCCACCAGGACCTTGACCGGCTTGGAAGGCCATTTTTCCTGGGCCCACGCGGGAAGCGCTCCAAGGACGGGCAGCGCGGAAAGGGCGGCGACGAGCTGGCGGCGTTTGGCGGCGATTTTCATGGGATAAAGTGGGGGGGGTTGGGACGGGAGACGATTGTGGCACAGCTTCGAATTCCCGCCGTGTACATGCGCGGCGGTACCAGCAAGGGCGTCTTCTTCCGCGGCGCGGACCTGCCGGCCGACCCCGCGGAGCGTGAACGCGTGCTGTTGCGCACGATCGGCAGCCCCGATCCCTACGGCAAGCAGATCGACGGCATGGGCGGGGCGACCTCCAGCACCAGCAAGATCGTGATCCTGTCGCCCTCCACGCGCGCCGATTGCGACGTCGATTACCTGTTCGGCCAGGTGGTCATCGACCGGGCATTCATCGACTGGTCGGGCAACTGCGGCAACCTCACCGCGGCGGTCGGGCCGTTCGCGGTCTCCCAGGGTTGGGTGAAAGCCCCTTCGGAGGGACACGCCGTCGCGCGCATCTGGCAGCGCAACATCGGCAAGCGCATCGTGGCGTACGTCCCGGTGGCTGGCGGCGAGGTCGTCGAGGAAGGCGACTTCGAGCTCGACGGCGTCACTTTTCCCGCGGCCGAGATCCGCATCGAGTTCATGGACCCGGGCGGTGGCGACGAGGCCGGTGACTCGGTCGCGATGTTCCCGACGGGCAACGTGCGCGACGTCCTCGACGTGCCCGGCGTGGGCCCGGTGGAAGCAACGCTCATCAGCGCGGGGATACCGACGGCGTTCGTCGACGCCGCAGCCCTGGGCCTGCAGGGCATCGAGCTGCAAGCCGGCATCGACGCGAATGCGGCTCTTCTTGAGCGGATCGAGGCGATCCGGTCGCACGCCGCGGTCGTCATGGGGCTCGCGAAATCGGCGCGGGAAGCGAGCCAGACGCGCCTGCACACGCCGAAGATCGCGTTCGTCGGGCCGCCGCGGGGCTACACCGCGAGCAGCGGCAAGGCGATCGCCGAAAGCGAGCTCGACCTCAACGTTCGCATGATGTCGATGGGGAAGCTGCACCACGCGGTTCCCGGCACCGGCGCCGTCGCCGTCGCGGTGGCGAGCGCGATCACGGGGACGGTGGCGCAGGCGGCGGCGCGAAGCGGCGGCGATCCGATGCGCCGGCGCATCGGCCATCCCTCGGGGACGCTCGCCGTGGGAGCGGAGGTTGCCCACGCGAACGGCGAATGGACCGTCACGAAAGCGGTGATGAGCCGGAGCGCCCGGCGATTGATGGAGGGCTGGGTCAGGATTCCCGCGCCGGAGCCACCGCAACGTCGGTGATGCCGCTGTGCGCCAGGGCCTGGGCGACGAAGCCCGAGGCCTTGCACTCCTCGATGAAGTCGGTGAGGTAGCGCGCCGCGGCCCCGCGCCCCCGGGGCACGCCCGAAGCCTGGCGAATCACCATGAAGCTCTCCCCGAGCACGCGATGACCCGGATGCTTGCGCGCCGCGGCTTCGAGCGGTTGCCGGACGCCCGCGACCGCATCGAGCCCGTCCGCGAGGAACTGGTCGATCGCTGCCGCGGACGATCCCAGGCGGATCAGGAGCGCGCGCTTGATCTCCCGCGTGAGGAACAGGTCGTACGCGGTCTTCAGGCCCACGGCGATGCGGATCCCGTCGCGGTCCGCGTCCGCCGTCGAGCGCAGCGGCGAGGACTGCGGCACCATGTACGTGCCCTCGATGTGCACGTAGGCGTCGGTGAATTCGATGTCGACGGCCCGGGCGGGGTCGATGGCGAGGAAGGCCACGTCCCATGCACCCTCCTTCACCGCGTCGGCAAGCTTGCCGGCGGTCTCGTATTTCAGGAACTGCACCGGCACGCCGACTCGCCCGCCGAGCTCCCTCGCGAGCGCCGGGCCCACTCCGTTGGGATCCCCGCCCGCGAGATCGGGCTGCGCGATGACCGGGTTGCCGAGGTTGATGCCGACGCGAAGGACGCCTCCCGGGGCGAGCTCCTTGCGGATCGCGGCAATCGAAGGCGAGGCGGCCGCGCTCATGCGGCGGGCGGCGCCACGTACCCGTAGCGCAGGTTGGTTCGCCCCGGCCCATCGAGCTCGTAGGCGGCCCGGGCGAGGGCCACCTTGTCGCGGGACAGCTCCGCGCGCTGGTCGTACTTGTAGAGGCGCGCGGAATTCTCGCCGAAGATCATCGACTTCACGCGGCCGTCGGCGGCGCCCAATTCGGAGTAGCCGTGCCTGCGGCGCATGGCCTCGGGGATCTCGAGCCGGCGCAGCGCCTCGATCTGCCATTGCGGGGAACCGGTCCACACGGCGTCGGTTCCCCACACCACGTGGTCGGCGCCCAAGCCCTTCACCAGCATGCCCATCATCGCCGCGCACAGCCGCGGCTCGGCCACGGTGCTCTGCGCGAAGATCTGCCCGAGGTCGCCGTACACATTGGTGACGCCGTACTTCTCGGGAATCTCGGCGAGGTCGGTGACCCAGTCGATGCGCCCGGTCTGGTCGAATTGCTCGATGCCGAGCTTGTAGGCGCCACCGGTATAGCGGAACGCCGAGTGGTAGACGATGAAATTGAGCTGCGGCCAGTCCTTCGCCGCCTTGCCGACATCGCGCACGTCGGCGTACGGCAGGAGCTCGGGGTACTGCGCGCTTGTCTCCGGCGGATACAGCCCCTTGTGCACGCACACGTTCACCAGGCCCGCCTTCACGAGCTTCGCGTAGAACGGATACAGCAGCTTCTCGTCATCGAGGCGCCATGGATGGCGCGAGAGCTGCTTGTTGGTGTTGTCGCCGACGGTATAGCCCTTGAACGAGTCGGGCTTCAGCACGGCGATGTCGTGGTCCACCTTGTCCATCCATCCCGGCATGCCGGGCATGAAGATCGCGTGGGAGAACATGCGCTTCGAGCCCGCGAGGCGATTGACCTTGGTGCGCGCGTCCTGCTTCATCTCGTTGGTGAGGAACCAGTCGCGCGGCTCCTCCGAGCCCGAGCCCGAGATCAGCGCCACCTTGGTATCGCTGTCGAAATAGATTTCCTTGAAATAGTTGGCGAACTTGAGATCCTCGATGGTCTGCGGCTTGCCGGCAAGCGCGGGGTTCCACCCGGCCTTGCCGACCGCCTCGCGCTGCCGCACGAAGCCCACGATGCGGGTGTCGTCACGAAGAAAGTGGGTGTGCATGTACATGATGAACTGGCCGGCGAGCGCCCTCGCCCGCTCGTTGGCGAGCTCGGGCGTCGCGGCTTCGGCGCTGCCCACGCTGAAGACAGGCCCGTAGACGTCGTTCATCGCGACGAACGCTGCCGCCATGCCGGCGGCGGTCTTGAAGAATCGCCGCCGTCCCATTCCCTGGTGGCGCGCCAGCCGGGAGCCGAGCTCCTTGATGCGTGCCTCGACGCGCTTCTGGTTCTCGGTCTGGGGTCCCGGCAGGAATTCGTCGCTCGACACGAACTGCGTCGGGATCGGCGCCGCGAAGGACGAAGTCTCCGCGGGCAGAAGGGACTCCAGGTCTTTCGGGTCGAGGCGAGCCATGGAATTCTCCCGGGATAGTGAGGCGATCCGCGAATTATAGGACCGCTGCGCGCTGCGGCCTATTCGCGGTGCGCGCCGCGAAGGCTCCAACGGCCGCGAGGATCATCCCGGCGAGCTGGACCGCAACCAACGCCTCCCCGAACATCGCCCAGGCGAGCAGGGCCGCCACGGGCGGAGCGAGGTAGAGGAGCGGTGCGACGCGCGAGGCGGCTCCGCGCTTGAGAAGGGCGAGGAGCATCGAGATCCCGCCGACCGACAGCACCAGTACCGCCCACGCCATCGCGCCCCACACGGCGGGAATCGGGTCCATCCGGCCGTGCTCGAACACCAGGGCGACCGGCGTCGTCAGCACCAGCGCACCGATGAACTGGATCGCCGCGTTCACCCGCAGGTCCATGCGCGGGTGCGAGCGCTTCTGCCACAGGGTCCCGAGCGCGAGGCCGAACGTGGCGAGCAGCGCGGAAAAAAGTGCGGGCAAGGGAATCGAGCCGGTCCGGGCCAGGGCCGGCGCGACCACGAGGCCCACGCCCACGAACCCCACCGCGATTCCCGCCCACTGGCGCCCACCGAGGTGCTCCCGGAGGATCGGGATCGCCAGCGCCGCCGTCATCAGGGGATGCAATCCGGTCACCAGCGCGGTGAGCCCGGCGGGCAAGCCGTTCCAGATCGCCCAGTAGACGCCCGCGAGATAAACGCCATGGATCAGCATTCCCGCGATCATCGCGTCGCGCCATGCCGCCGGAGAGCGTGGCCACGAGGCCTTGATCCACCACGATGCCACCGCGAACACGGCAATGGTGAGCACGTAGCGCACCACCAGGAAAGTCAGCGGCTCGGCGTGTCCCGCCGCGAGCGCCGCGACGATGAAGCCCGTGGCCCAGATGAACACGAATCCGCCGGACAGCAATATCGTGCCCATGGGAAAAGTATAGGGCCCCACGTATCATTCAGCCGGATGAGCGTCAAAAAAGAAGTCCGGGCCCCGTACGACGATACGGTGATCGCCACCGTCGACTACGTGGGCGCCGACGCCGTCGAGCGCGCCCTCGCGACGGCCTACGGCCTTTTCCGCGACCGCGCCAATTGGCTCGCCCCTGCCCGCCGGATCGAGATCCTGCGCCGCGCGGCGGCGATCATGGAAGGCGAGTGGGAGGCCCTGGCCCTGACGGCGGCCCGCGAAGGCGGCAAGCCGCTCGTCGATTCGCGGGTCGAAGTGCGCCGCGCCATCGATGGCGTCCTCTCCTGCGCCGAGCTGCTGCGCACCGAGGCCGGGCACGTAGTCCCGATGAACATCAACGCGGCATCGATGGGACGCATCGCCTTCACCCAGCGCGAGCCGATCGGCGTGGTCGCCGCGGTCAGCGCCTTCAATCACCCGCTGAACCTGATCGTGCACCAGGTCGGTCCCGCGCTCGCGGCGGGCTGCCCGTTCATCGTGAAGCCGTCGGCCGACACGCCGCTGTCGTGCCTTCGGTTCGTCTCGATCCTCCACGAGGCGGGGCTGCCGGCGCCGTGGGGACAGGCGTTGCTGGTCGAGCGCGAGGGCGCCGAGCGCCTGGTCACCGACGCCCGCGTGGGATTCTTCAGCTTCGTGGGCAGCGCCCGCGTCGGCTGGGCGTTGCACGCCAAGCTCGCCCCGGGCACGCGTTGCTCGCTCGAACACGGCGGCGCCGCCCCGGTGCTGGTCGCCGCCGACGCCGATCTCGCGCGCGCCCTGCCCGCGCTCGTCAAGGGCGGCTTCTATCATGCAGGCCAGGTATGCGTGTCGGTTCAACGGATCTACGTGCACCGTTCGATCGCGGCGGACGTCGGGCAGCGGATCGCCGCTCTCGCCGCCCAGTTGAAAGTCGGCGATCCTGCCCTGCCCGCGACCGAGGTCGGACCCCTGATCCGCGCCTCCGAGGCGAAGCGCGTCGGAGAGTGGGTCGCGGAGGCGGTTGCGCGCGGCACGCGAGTGCTTGCCGGCGGCAAGGCCCTCGAAGGCAACTGCTACGCGCCGACGGTGCTCTACGATCCGCCCGACGATTGCCGCGTCTCGCGCGAGGAAGTCTTCGGGCCCGTGGTGTGTGTCTACCCCTACGACGACCTCGACGCCGCCATTGCACGCGCGAACGTGTTGCCGTGGGCGTTCCAGGCGGCGGTGTTCACACGGTCCATCGATACCGCACTGCACGCCTATCACCGCCTCGATGCCTCCGCAGTGATGGTCAACGACCACACCGCGTTCCGGGTCGACTGGATGCCGTTCGCGGGATTGCGCCAGTCGGGCCTCGGCGTGGGCGGCATTCCCTACACCTTCCGCGACATGCAGGCCGAGAAGATGTGCGTGATCCGCGAGGCCTAGCGCGCCCTCATTTCCCCAGCATGTACATCTGCCACAGGTCCTTGTACGACAGGTGCAGCATCGGCTGGATCGCCAGCAACGCGGTGCGCCCGATGCTGCCCTCGAGATAGGTGATCTCGGTGAACTTTGCCGCCGTGGACTCGTCCACTCCCGCGTCGAATCCGTTCTCGCGCAGGATCAGGATCCCCTTGGCGCGCAACGCGAGCTCGGTGTGCAGCCGGATGTAGCAGAGGATGTCGGCCACGACGGGACCCTGGAACTTGTCCTTGAGCGAATGCAGGTACTTCCCGACCGGTGAATCCGACAGTCGCCCCGAGTTGATCAGCTCGAGCATCTCGGCGTCGGCATCGAATCCCTTGCCGAGCCAGGCGCCCACCGCGCGCTCGCTGCGGTCGAAGACGAAGTAGAAGAGCGGCGGCAGGACGAGCGCGATGCCGAAGGTGGAGAGCCGCGGCGACAGGAAGAAATGGTTGAACGCGGAGTGCAGCAGCACCGCCAGCGCGAATCCGGGGAGGTAGGCCCCCAGCCCCGCACGCCCCGATCGCTCGATCATCGCCATGCCGACCACCGCGAACATCGCGGTTGCCCCACCGTGCATCAGCGCGGTACCGAAGCCCCGCACGACCCACGTGCCCATGGACGCCTCCATGGTGCGCAGGTAGTGGAGGTTCTCGACCAGCGCGAACCCGGCACCGATTGCGAAGCCGAAGATCGCCGCATCCACCAGGAAGCCGATGCGGTGCATGCGTACCAGGGCGACGATGACGAGCCCCTTCAGCAGCTCCTCCACCACCGGCGCCACGTAGCGCGTGAAGGTGTCGAACTCCATCGGGACGTGCCCGAGGATCGCCCCGTTCGCGGCATAGGTCGCCGCCGCGATCGCCATGCCCGCGACCACCACCGCCACCACGGTGCGCAGCTTCACGAGCTTGTAGCTGTCGAGGAAGAGGAGGCCGGCGAGGAAGGTGAGGACCGGGGTTAGCCCTACCAGGGCGGGAGCGAGGGGCGCCAAATTACTTTGTCGGGGCCGCCTGGGTGAAGCGCGAATCGACCAGCGCGTGCGGGAACGCGGGATCGGTGGCCAGCGCCCGGAAGCCGGGCGTGGACGCCAATCGCAAGAACGCCTGGGGGTGCTGCGCCAGCACCGCGAACGCGCGCGGGTCGCGGGCGATGGCCTCGACCGCCCGTGGGCTCGCCGCGAACGCGGACATCGCCTGCGGGCTCGCGGCGATCGCGGACATCGCCGCGGGATTCCGGCCGAGGGCCTCGAACACCCTCGCTTGGACGCTCACTTCGTCGAACGATTTGCGATGCAGCTCCATCGCCTTGAAGACCTGGGGGGCCGCGGCGAGAGTGGCGAACGCGGCGCGATTGGTCGTGAACGCAAGCAGCGCCTGGGTCTGGTTGCCGAGGGTATTGAACGCACGGGCGTTGCGCGCCATCTCCTGGAAAGCCCTCGGCTGGGCCGCGAGCGCCTGGAACGCCGCGCGATTGGCGGTCATCGCCGCGAAGGCCTGCGCGTCGTAAGCCAGGCCGCCGAGCGCCTGCGCGTGCGCTGCGTGCACCGCGCTCACGTCCGCACCGGGCGCCAGCGCCGCGCGGACCATCGCCACCGCCGCATCGGGATGCTCGGCGAGTCGCTGGAAGTACTTCGAATTATGGGCGAGGACCCGGACCACGTCGGGGTGGGAGGCGAGGATCTCGAAGGTCGAGGCATCGGCGGCGAGTGCCCGGTACACCTCGGGCTGTTGCGCGATCGCGGCCATTGCAGCGGGGTATTCGAACAGCAACACGAGCGCCTGCGGAGCCTGGGCGTAGGCTTCGAAAGCCGCTGACTGGCGCGCGACGAGGACCAGCGCCTCGGGTTGGCTCGCGAGCGCCATATACGCTTCCGGGTGGAGCGCGAGGATTCCCAGCACCTCCGGATGGCGCGCCAGCGCCACGAAGCCGGGATCCAGCGCCAGCGCGCGCAGCTCCGGGTCCCTCGCGAGCCGTTCGAAAGCCTCGGTCTGCATCAGCTGGACGATCGCCTGGTCGCCGAGCTTGACGTCCTCGGGCTGGATCGCCGCCGCGCGATAGCGCTCCGCGGGAACGACCGTTCCCGACACGCCGGGGCCGCGGCCGGGGAAGTCCAGCGCGAAGTGGGCCACCAGCACGGCCGCCGCGAGGCCGAGGGCGATCACGATGAAGGCCTTGCGCTTGCTGCGTAACGGAGTGGCGATCTGGCGCATGGACGACTCCTCTTTTGCTGCGGTTCGCGCCGTGAACGGCCGGTTTCGGGCACCGGCTCTTGTCCGACTCTAGCCTACTTACCCGCCGCTGCCAAAAAAGTTGGATTCGCCCGCCGGGCGGCGGCCTCACATGATCTTGAGCGAAACCATCCATTCGTCGCCGGCCCGGGAGGAGCCGCGAAAGCCCACCGCGTAGCCGAACGAGAGCGTCATGTCGTACCAGTGCAGCACGCTGAAGCGCAGGTCGGCCTGGGCGCCCGCCGTGCCGTAGCGCTCGCGCAGGCGCGCATTCTGCGGTTCGGTCCAGAGCGCGGCGGCGAAGAGCGAGGAGCGCAGCCACGTGGCGTGCAGGCCCGGCGTGCCGAGGTTCGCGAAGATCACTGGCGGCAGGTTGGCCTCGACCATCTGGCGGGCGAAACTGCGCCCGCTGATCTCGTCGATGCCGAATCCCGGAAACGAGTGGTACTCGCGGTAGCGCTGGATCGACCGGCTGTCGACGTAGTTGTTCTTGAAGCCCCCGAAATAATGGTTGGCGAAGGGGTTGGCGCGGTCACCACTCGACGAGCCCGCGGCACTGCGCAACCAGATCGAGGCATGCGGAAGCGGAAGCGGCACGCCGAAGTCGAGCCCCGCGCGGTACTGGGGAATGGTTTTCCCGTTGGCGTGACTCGCGCTCGCGACCGCTTCCCAGGTGAGTCCCTTCTCGTCGTCGACGGCGCCGAGCGAGCGCCGCACGAAGGTGTAATGCAGGCCCACCTCCGCGGTCGCGAGGCGCTCGACCGGCGCCTGGACGTTCTGGTTGCCGGGCAGCGTGTCGAGCTTGCCGTAGTACGCGATCTCGGACTTGAGCTCGAGCTTGCGCGGCTCGTCGAAAATCAGGAAATCGTCGTACCCACCCACCACGGCGTATCCCCGGCGAGATCGCTTGGTCGGCCCGAAGAGGTCGTAGAAATCGGAGCGGTTCCACGACAGGCGCGTGTGCCAGTTCTGGTAGCGGCCGGTCAGCTCGACGTGTCCCGCCTCGTCGTCGGCGAGCTTCGAGTCGGGGGTGACGGCGGCGGTGATGCCGATCGCCGCGAAGCCGAGCGGATCGCCGATGTTCACGTGATAGCCGATGCCCACGGAGTCCTTGTAGCCCTGCAGCACCGGGAACGCGCTCTGGATCCCCAGCTGGCGCAGCGGCCGGTAGGCCCCCTTCGCCGTGACCTGCGCCTCGTAATCGACGTTGCCCGGCGGTGGCACGCCCCAGGTGGTCACGACCGGATGCTTCGCGGCGAGCTCGGCACCTAGGAACCGGATGGCGCTCACGTCCTTCACGGGGCGGGGCTCGATCAGCGCCGGCACGAATCCCTGGCCGGTGAAATTCAGCACGACCAGGCGCCCGTCGGCGAGCGGCACCGGGCGGAAGAAGCCGGACTCGGCGTTCGAGACCGCCTCGACTGCCCCGTTCGCCACCTCGTAGCGGAAGATGTTGGAGATGCCGGTGAAGTAGCTGCTGCCGTACAGGTAGCGCCCGTCGCGCGAGAACACGAAGCTTTCGGGCACCGACTGGCCGAAGCTGTGCTCGCTGAGCGGCTTGGCCTCGCCCTTCATCAGCGATTCGAGCGCCCACACCCGCAGGAATTCGTCGCCGTTGATCTCGCTCACCGACGCAGACAGCAGCCGGCCGTCGGGGGAGATGTCGAGGTCGGCCGGCACCACGCCGTATGGGAATGTATGGACCTGGTTCCATTCCTTGTAGGGATGCGCAATACGCACCAGCGTGGCGAGCCCGTTCTGGTGGCGCACGCCCATCAGTGACCGGTCCTTCGGGTTGAAGACGATTTCGCCGATGCGGGCATCGAGCTGCAAGAGGGTTACGCGCCCGCTGTCGATGTCCAGGGACATCAGGTCGCGGAACGCCAGGTTGTCGGCAGTGTAGAAGGCGGTGCGGCTCGCGGGGTCGTAGGCGAACGAGGTGACCGAGTAGAGCATCGCGCCCTTCACGTCGGCGAGACGGGTGAGCGTGCCGTCGCGAGTGTTCAGGGCGCCCACGTGCTCGACCACTCCGGGGTAGCGGAACGCGCCGTAGAGGATGCCACTCGCCTCGTCGTAGTAGGTGCGCGAGCTCGAGCCCACGGCGGTGGCGACGAGGTTGCGCTGCGCAGTGACCGGGTTCTTGCGCACCTCCGACAGGTTGCGCGCCTGGAAGGTACGCTCGAAGGCGATCCATTCGTCCCACCCCTGCTCCAGCGGCCTGCCAAAGACATGCTCGAACTGGTCGGCGTAGCCGCGCTTGCTGCCCTCGTCGCGCTTGAGCCACGCGATCACCTTCTCCGGCGAGTGCACGTGCGCGAGGTAGGTGAAGAAGCGCGTGCCGTAAAGGTAGGCGTTGGCGCCGACCTGGAAGTCGGTGCGCGTGCCGCGCGAGACCAGCGCGAGCGGATCGTGAAATGGAGCTGCGTCGCGCACCATCGCGCGGAAAACCATCTCGTCGTAGCCGCCCTGCGCGCGCCCGAACCCGCCGCCCATCCACGTCTCCATGAACACGGCGCTGCCCTCGAGGTACCAGCGCGGCACCGTGAAGCGCGGCGCGGTGAGGTAGCTGTAGAGCAGCGTCTCGGGATGCTGCGACTGCGCGTAGAGCTTGCCGAGGAAGAAGCGCCGCCAGCGCCGGTCCTGCGCGGTCGCCATGTCGGTAGTCGACAGGTGCACCAGCTCGTGGTTCATGGTCGAGTACATGCGCTCGCTCGACGGATTGGTCTCGAAGGCGCGCGACATCGGCGCGATGTCGAAGCGCACCGTGTTGCGCGGGATGGGCGTGGCGCCCGCATTGCCGTAGTCGGAGAAGTCCTTGAGCATCACCGTGGTTCGTTCGTACGGCTCCCACCCGAAGACGCGCCGCTGCCAGGCAAGCGAGTTGATGAAGGTGCGCGCCGCGTGCGGCACGAGGTACGCCAGGATCGGGTCCTGGTAAACCAGCTCGAGGTCCGGGGTGCGCAAGTACGACAGACCGAGGGGACTGTCTTCCGTCTCCGGGGCGACGGGGTTCGTCTCCGCGGCGGCGGGAAACGCCAGCGCCGCCAGCAACCACCAGCCCATCACCCGCATCGCACTCGCTCCCCAAAACGAAACCGCCGGTCTCTTGCCGGCGGTTTCGACTCCCTCGGTGGGCCGAAGGTTACTGTTTCTGGCTCTGGAAGGCCAGCGGGTTCTGGGACAGGACCTGGAACGCCTGCGGGCTGCGCGCGACCGACATGAAGGCCTCTGGATGCAGCTGCATGGCCTTGAAGACTTCAGGCCGCGCCTGCATCACCGCCAGCGCTTTCGGGTTGGCGAGCATCACCTGGAAGGCCCTCGGATGGGCGGACACGACCGCCAACGCCTGCGGCGATGCGTACGCTGCGCGGGCCGCCTCGGGGCTCGCCGCGAGCATGCGGAAGGCGTCCGGGTAAGCCAGCGCTGCGCGGAAAGCATCCGGAGACGCCAGCGCGGCGCGGAATGCATCGGGGGACGCCAGCAACGCCTTCAACGCCGCGGGGCTCGCATATATCGCGCGCATCGCGTCGGGGCTCGCCAGCGCCGCCTTGAACGCGGCGGAATTCTTCCTCATCACCGCAAACGCCTCGGGATTCTGCAGGACGGCGCGCATCGCTTCGGGACTCTGCAGCAGCGCGCGGAACGCTTCCGGATGCACCAGGGCGGCGCGGAAAGCTTCGTGGTTGGCGGCGGCCGCGCGGAACGCGTCGGCATGCGCCTTGATCGCCGCGAGCGCCTCAGGGCGGGCATACAGCGCACGGAGGGCATCGGGGTGAGCGATCACCGAGCGGAACGCGTCGGGATTGGCAAGCACCGCACGGAACGCGTCGGGATGCACCAGCGCCGCGCGGAGCGCATCGGGGTTGGCTTTCGCCGCCGCGAGCGCCTCGGGCGACTCGTACAGCGCCTTGAATGCCTCGGCGCGCAGCAGTTCGGGCTTGGCCAGGGCCGCGCGGAAGGCTTCGGCGTTGGCCGCCGCGGCCCGGAAGGCATCGGGGTTCGCCTTCATCGCCGCGAGCAGTTCGGGTCTCGCGTACAGCGCACGGAAGGCATCGGGGTGGAGGAGCACCGCACGGTACGCGTCGGGACTTGCGAGCGCGGCGCGGAGCGCATCCGGCTGCGCGAGCGCCGCGCGGAAAGCGTCGGCGTTTTGCAGCGCCGCGCGGAAGGCATCGGGATTCGCCTTGACGACCGCGAGTGCCTCGGGCGAGAGCTGCATCGCCTTCGCAGCCTCCGGGCTGGCGAGCGCCGCGCGGAACGCATCGGGATTCGCAAGGGCAGCGCGGAACGCGTCGGGATTCTGAAGCAACGCGCGCATCGCCTCGGGATTCTGCTGCGCGGCGCGCAGCGCATCGGGATTCGCCAGCGCGGCGCGGAATGCATCTGCATTGGCGAGCGCCGACCGGAACGCCGCCGGATCGGCCTTCACCGCGGCCATCGCTTCGGGGCTGGCGAGCATCGATTTCAATGCGTCGGGATTGGCCTGCGCCGAGCGGAACGCCTCGGGTTCGGCGGCCATCACCGCGAACACCTCGGGGTGCAGCGATATGAGCTTGAACGCCTCGGGTTGCTCCGCCATCGCGGCGAAAGCCTCGGCGTGTGCCGCCAACATCCTGAAGACCTCGGGGTTCGCCGCCAACGCCTTGAACGACGCGTCCTGGGTCAGGGCGCGCACCTGCGGATCCTTGATCAGGCGATCGAAGGCATCGGATTGCATCACCTGGGCGATCGACTGGTCGCCGAGCTTCACGTCCTCGGACTGGATCTGCGGGGCGCGGTAACGCTGCGCCGGCGCGACCGTGCCGGAGACCGTCTGGCCGCCGCTCGGGAAATCAAGGGTGTAGTGGCTCACGAGGAGCGCGGCGGCAACGGCGACACTCACGCCGATGAAGACATTGCGCTTGTTGAAGGAACCGCTGCCGGGTTTGCCCATGATCCACTCCCTTATTGTTTCGATTAGCCCCTCGGGTATCGGCGGCCCTGTGTCCGGGCCCGGGTCCGACTCTCGCCTACTTACACGCGACATCAGGAAAGGTTTGCTCCGCTGCGCAATGGTCTCCGCGAGCCCGTCCGGCACCGGCACGGGCGGCACCCGCGCCAGCTCATCGAAAACCCGCTTCAGATCCTCGAATAGCATGCGCGCGTCGGAATCTGATTTCAACAGGCGATCCAACTCGTTCGATTCGGCGAGCGTCGCCTCGCCGTCCAGGACAGCGTGCATCAATCGCTGGATGTCGCGCGAGGAAGTATTCACGCCGCGTGCACCTCGTGGAGCAGCCCGCGCATGCGGCTGCGCGCCTCGAAAAGGCGCGATTTCACGGTCTTCTCGTCGATCTCCAGGACGTCGGCGATCTCGCGGTAGCTGCACTCGGAGAAGTGGCGCAGCGCGAGCACCATGCGGTCCTGGGCCTTGAGCTTCATCAGCGCACGCTGAACCCGCGCCGAGAGCTCGGCGCCGAGGGCCTGCGCCTCGGGGTCGCGCCCGTCACCCGGCAGGAGGTCCTCGTCGTCGCCGAGCGGCTGTTCGCGGCCGTTGCGCCGCAGCAGGTTGAGCGCCTCGTTGAGCGCGATCCGGTAGATCCAGCTGAAGAATTTGAAGTTCGGGTCATAGTCGTCGAGCCGCTCCGCGATCCTCAGGAACACCGATTGCGTGATGTCGCTCGCATCCTCCGCGTTGCCGAGCACGCGGTAGGCGGCGTTGTAGATCGGACCCTGGTAGCGCTCCACCAGCACGGCGAAGGCGGTGTCGTCGCCCTTGCGGCAACGTTCGACCAGCGCCTCGTCGGGGTCCTTGATCACAATTACACCGCGCGGCGGGAAAGGTTGGCCGGAATGCTATTCGGCAGGCTGGATCTCGAAGATCTGGTCGAATCCCGAGTATTGGAAGATGTCCTGCAGGTGACGGTTCACGCCGGCGAGCCGCAGGCCTCCCTTGGAGGCCATGAGGCGCTTCTGGGTCTTCAGCAGCACGCCCAGGCCCGCGCTCGAGATGTACTCGAGGCGGGTGCAATCGAGGGTCACGGGGCCCTGGACGCGGTCCAAAAAGGTCTGTGCGGCGGAACACTGGGCGGCATCCAGCCGCCCGGCGATGACCACCTCACCGTTTGCGCCATATTCAATCGCGAGCATTATTTTTTCTCCCGTACGGTCATGCTGAACGTGATGCGGCTTTGCCGGCTGTCCTTCAGGTACTCGTACTCGATCGAATCGACCAGCTTGCGGACCAGGTGAATCCCCAGCCCCCCTGCCTCGCGCTCCTCGAGCGGGAGGGTGGTATCCGCTTCGGGCACGCGCGTGAGGTCGAAGGCATCCACGCCGAAATCGGTGAGCGTCGCCTGCAGCCCGCCCGGGGTCTTCCTCAGCGTGATCCTCACCGGCGCGTTGCCGTTGCCATATTTGACCATATTGGTGAAAAGCTCTTCCAGGACCAGGTCGAGCGGTGGCAGAAGGCGGGTATCGATCTGGTGGCTGGCGAAGACGTCCGCCGTGAATTGCGCGATCTCGGGAATCGCATCGAAGGTGCGCTTGAACGTCCAGTCGGCGGCCACCGGCCAGATTTCGCGCTTGACCAGGACCACGGTCATGTCGTCTTCCTGGGGAGCGCCGCCCGCGAAGGTACGCACCGCCTGCAGCAGATGGGACGAGAGCCCCGCCATGGTCTCGTCGGGGTGCGCGCGGATGATTTCCTGGACGCGTTCCTCGCCGAACTCGTCGCCGTCCGCATTGCGGTACTCGAAGATGCCGTCGGAGACCAGGGCGAGGATGTCGCCCGGCCCGAACTCGAGGATCACCGGAGCGCGCAGCGCCGTGAGGGGCATCGCCGCGAGGGGGAAGCTGGTCGGCTTGTAGTGAACGCAGGCGCCGGTGGCGGCGGCGAAATGCAGGATGGGCCCCTGGCCCCCGCTGTGGAACCTCAGGCGGTGGGTGGTCGCATCGAGCAGCCCGATGAAGGCGGTGATGAAGCGATCCGGGGGGAGCGTGTCCGCGAGCTGGTTATTCACGTGGGTGAACGCGGTCTCGAGGTCCGCGCCCATGCGAAAGGCCATTCGCAGCATCGCGTGCATCTGCGTGACCGACAGTGCCGGGGCGATGCCGTGCCCGGTGGCGTCGCCCAGCACCACCAGCAGCCCCTGGTCAAGGAGCTCGAGGTCGAAGGTGTCGCCACCGGTGAGGTCGGCGGGCTCGAACGTCCCATAGACGTCGTAGCCGGGCAGGGAGGGCATGGTCGCCGGCAGCGTTCCCATCTGCACTACGCGCGCCATCTCGAGCTGCTGGCGCATCTTCTCGCCCTCGATCAGGGCTTCGGTCATGCGCACGCGCTGCAGGGCGATGGCGCATTGCGCCGCAAGGACGGTGGCAAGCGCCTCGTCCTCGGCCTCGAACACGCCGTCGGCCTTGTTGAGCACCTGCATCACGCCCACGAGCACTTCCTTGTGGTCGACCAGCGGGAGCGTGAGCATGCAGCGCGTGCGGTATCCCGAGCGCCGGTCCATCGCCGGGTCGAAGCGCGCGTCCGCGTAGCAGTCCGGGACGTTGATGATCTGGCGGCTGCGCGCGCAGCTGCCGACGATGCCGCTGCCGGCCGGCAGCCTCACCGGCGCGATGTCGGTGGCGATCTCGAGGACCAGTTCGTCGGCGGCGGCATCGTAGAGCCACACCGTGCCGCGATCGGCCTTCAGCACCAGCTTGGCCGCCTCCACCACCTCGACCAGCATGGTGCGCAGGTCGAACGGCGCGGCGAGCTTGGCCGCGACCGCGAGGATCGGCTCGAGGTCGCGGGCCGACATCCGGTGGCGGCCCGCGACGGGCTCGCCAATCGTCAGCAGGTTTGCCCCGTGAGAGTGGTCTCGATCGCCGGGAGGAGCCCGCCCTTGTCGTCCTGGCGCCGGTAGCTCACCCGCGCCTTGGTGAACTGCAGCGAGAACGCTTCCGAGATCGATTCGGTGGTGCCGCTATGGGATACCGAGCTCACCAGCACATTGCTCAGCTCGATGGTGAGGAAGTCCTTCTGGCCTTCGCCCGCCTTGCGTGCGACCAGCACCGCCTTCGGAATCGACATCCCGGAGAACGTGTTGGCGAGGAGCAGCGGGGTCGCGGCGTCGGCGAGCTTCACGAACGAGAGCTCGCTGAAGCAGGGGCGCGTGCGCATGGCGCTCGCGGCGCTGCTGGTGCGTTGCGCTCCCCAGGAAAACGCTTCGATCACGATCTCGTCCTTGTGAAGCGCATCGGTCGATTCCCCCTTGATGCCGTCGATCTTGAGGAACCAGTCGAGCGCTTGCACGCTCCCGGGCGCGGCGACGGCGAGCGACGCGGCCGAGACCATCATCAAGCGTTTGAAGCCATGCCAGGTATTCATCGAGACGCTCCCAGGTGGATTCGATGCGGGCGGAAACAACCGAGCCAGTCTAGACCTTCATGCCGTGGCCTGCAGCCCTCCCTCGAGGGGGTCGTAGGCCGGGTAGCCCGCCTGCGCGATCCAGGCCGGCAGGCGTTCCCATTCGCTCGGCCCCACGCATGCCGGGGGGACGAAGCCCTCGAGCGCGACCATGCGCTGGCCGAACAGCACCTGGTGCACCACGGTCGCGCCGTTGGCGAAGACGATGCCGCGCGGCGGGATCTCGACCCGCACGGTGGGGAAGTCGGCGAGGATGCCGGAGTTGTTGATGAGGTTGCAGAGCACGTTCACGTCGTTCGGGAGCACCGGGCCGAGCGTACCCTTCGAGTGCTTGAGGACGTCGGGCAGCGTCGGGCCGATCGCCCAGATGCGCGGCTGCGAATCGACGTTCATGAAGAACTTGAGTCGCGGCAGGCGCCGCTCGCGGGGAAACGGCCGGCCCTCGTTGAAGACGTCGACGTGCAGCGCCTCGTTCTCGGTCCGAGTGAAGCGGAACGTGCAGTTGACCCACGAGATGTTGCGGTAGGTCGGGAAGAGGTCCAGCACCAGCAGCTTGAAGCCCAGCTCGAGGCGCAACAGCTCCGAATAGGTCTTCAGCAGCATCGCGTCTTCCTTGATCAGCGCGCCCAGCGGGTTCTGCGTGCGGCGGAACTGCCCCTCGACGAAGAGCACCGGCGGTGTGGTCAGGTCGTTGACGGTGCCGTACTTCTTCCACGCCGGGGGGAACGTGATCCGCTCGACGAACTCCCGGTCGTATTCGAGGCCGCAGTCCTCGAGGAGGATCGCGCCATTGTCCTGGTAGTGATCGCTGGGAACCGGGAATGCCCGGATCATCTCGCCAGCGTTCGCGTAGCGCAGGATGGAGGCGGGCGCGCAGGAATCGATCATCGATGCATTATAAATCCGCCCGCAGCGTCACCACGAGAACGTCGCGGCACGCGGGGCGCGCGGGATCGATCGGGTGTACGGCGGTCACGCCGTGCTTGACGCGCGCGTCGTCGACCAGCGCCGCATCGAGGGGCGATGCCAGCGTGAAGCTTCCCAGCAGGCGCCCGTCGAGATCGTGGACCGTCGTGGTGCCGCTCGCGATGTTGGCGCGATCCACGAGGAGCACCAGTGCGTAGTCGACGCCGTCGCGATGCACGCCTTCCGGCGTGGGCTGCCCCGCCGCATCGGGGCGCGCCTCGATGCGGAACTGGTGGCATTCGATGCGCCAGTCGGTCTGTGGACGCAGGCGCCCGAAGAGGCGCAGGCAAAGTGCGATCACCTTGCCGAAGGTCTCCCCACCGATGATCTCCGGCCTGATGGGTTCGAACCAGCGCTCGATGCCCCCGACGAGCGGGTTGTACTCGAGCCCTTGATAGTGCGGCTGGTGCGGCTCGAGGCGAAAGACGCCCTCCCCGGCTCGCGCCGACAGCGTCGCGTGGCGCCGCCGGCGATAGCGGTGCCCCTCGGGAAGGTGGTTGTCGCGCGGCAGGTCGTTCCAGCTCGCGGCGAACGCGTCCCAGCCCGCGAGCGCGCCCAGGAGCGGGCGCATCCGCGCCGATGGCGCGAAGGCAAAGCCCTCGCGCGACACCTCATCGAGGAACGGCTCGAGCTCGACCGCGGAGTCCATCAAAGTGCGGCGAGCGCAGCCTGGTAGGACGCCGGCGCTTGCGCCGGGGCCGTGACCGTGGTGGCGAGGTCGCGCACCAGCCCGTCCTTCAAGCCGTATACCCAGCCATGGACGGCAAGCTCCTGCCCGCGCTCCCAGGCGTCGCGAACGATCGTGGTCTGGCAGACGTTGGCCACCTGCTCGATCACGTTCAGCTCGCACAGGCGGTCGACGCGCCCGGCCAGGCCGGTGCGCTCGGAAACGCGCACATCGTGCTTCGCGTGCACGTCCTGGACATGGCGCAGCCAATTGTCCGCGAGGCCGACGCGCTGGTTCTGCAGGGCGGCCGAGACGCCGCTGCAGCCGTAGTGTCCGCACACGATGATGTGCTCGACCTTCAGCACCTCGACGGCGAACTGCATCACCGACAGGCAATTGAGGTCGCTGTGCACCACGACGTTCGCGAGGTTGCGGTGCACGAAGAGCTCCCCGGGCGCGAGGTCCACGATCTCGTTGGCCGGCACGCGGCTGTCGGCGCAGCCGATCCACAGGTAGCGCGGGCGCTGCTGGCGCGACAGCTTCGTGAAGAAGTCGGGGAACTCGCGCCGGATGCGCTCCGACCAGGCGCGGTTGTTCTCGAAGAGATGCGAAAGCGAATGCATGGCGTGCTCCGTCAGAAATTCACCTGGTCACCGCCCTTGAGCCGCAGCAGCGCGCGCGCCTCGGCGGGGGAGGCGAGCTCGAGGCCCAGGCCCTCGATGATCTGGCGCGCGGCGCGGACCTGCTGCGCGTTGGTCTCGGCGAGCTGCCCGGGGCCGATCCAGAGCGAGTCCTCGAGTCCCACGCGCACGTTGCCGCCGAGCGCCACGGACTGCGCCGCGATCGGCAGCTGGTTGCGCCCTGCCCCGAGCACGCTCCAGATGTATTGATCGCCGAAGAGCCGGTCGGCCGTACGCCGCATGTGGGCCACGTCCTCCGGATGGGGGCCGATCCCGCCGAGGATTCCGAATACCGATTGGATGAAGAACGGGGGCTTCACGAGCCCGCGGTCGGCGAAGTGCCGCAGCGTGTACAGGTGGCCGATGTCGTAGCACTCGACCTCGAAGCGCGTCCCGTTGGCCGCGCAGGTCGTGAGGATCAGCTCGATGTCCTTGAACGTGTTCCTGAAGATCCGCTCGTCGGATCCCGCCAGGTACGGCCGCTCCCAGTCGTGCTTGAACTCCTTGAAGCGCGCGAGCATCGGAAAGAGCCCGAAGTTCATCGAGCCCATGTTGAGGGAGGCGACCTCGGGCTTGAAATGCGCGCAGGGCTTTAGGCGTTCGTCGACGGCCATCGTGGGCGCGCCTCCCGTGGTGATGTTCACCACCACGTCGCACGCCTTGCGGATTTTCGACAGGAACGGCGCGAATGCCTCGGGCCGCTGGTCGGGCCGGCCATCCTTCGGATCGCGCGCGTGCAGGTGCACGATGGCTGCGCCCGCCTCCCAGGCGCCGATCGCCGCGGCCGCGATCTCGTCGGCGGTGATCGGAAGGTGCGGCGACATCGAGGGCGTATGGATCGCGCCGGTCACCGCGCAGGTAATCACCACCTTGCGCGGGGCCTTGGTCAGCGGCTTCGCTTCACTCAAAGGAAATCCTCCTGGGTCGAATCGTTCATTCCGAAAGGTCTTTCTGGGCGCGCTTGTGCGCCACCAGCGCCGCGATGCGCGCGTCGCGCTGTCGGCTCTTGTCGGCCACCCACTGCGCCGTGGGAGCGCGTCCCCAGGCCTGGGCGGCGAGGCGCCAGCGCGCGTCGTCCCACACGGCGGGCGGCGGCGGATCGGCGCCGTAGCGCCGGAACCAGGGCACGTAGCGCTCGCAGTAGTCCGCGATGCCGGCGGGTGCGTTCAGCTCGATCGTCTCGAAGGGGCCCATGAACGCCCAGCGCAGCCCGAGGCCGTCGGCCACCGTGTGGTCGAGATCCTGCGGGCTCACGTAACCTTCCTGCACCAACCGGAATGCTTCGGTGAGAAGCGCGGCCTGCAGGCGATTCAGGATGAATCCGTCGATCTCCTTCTTCACCTCGATCGGGACCTGCCCGACCTCCAGGAGGATCGAGCGGGCGCGCTCGCGCGTGGCGGTCGAGGTCCAGGGCGCGCCGCAGAGCTCGACGACCGGCACGAGGTGCGGGGGATTCACGGGATGGGCCACGATGCAGCGCGCGCGACCCGGCAGGCGTTCGGTAAATAGCGACGCCACGATCGCCGAGGTGGACGAGGCGAGGATCGCGCCGGCCGGCGCCAGCGCGTCGAGCTGGGCGAAGGTCGCCGCCTTGGTCTCGAGGACTTCGGGGCCGCTCTCCTGCACGTAGTCCACCCCGGCAACGGCTTCGGCCAGATCCCCCACCACGGTCACGCGCCGCGCGGCCGCATCGGGGTCCGCCACCAGACCGTGCCGCGCGAGATCGTGCAGCGACTGCGCGATGGCCGCCGCCGCGGTCCCGCGGATCTGCGGCGACGGATCCCACACGCGAACCTGCCAGCCCGCGCGCGCGAAGACGTGCGCCCAGGCGCGGCCGATGAGACCGGCGCCGACGATTCCCGCGAGAGCCATGGATTTCCTTTCTGTCACAGCCACAATACCTTGCGGCGCAGCTCGAGGTCGGCGGAAAGCGCCTGCGAGGGCCCGATGTGGGTGACCTCGCCACGGTCGAGCGCGACGGTGCGATCCGACAACGCAAGCGCCAGGTCGAGATGATGATCGACGATCAGGATCGAGACCTCGCGGCGCAGCTTGTCGAAGGCGTCGAACAGGTCCTCGACCACGGCGGGCGCGAGGCCCTCGAAGGGCTCGTCGAGGAGCAGCAGGCGAGTGTCGCCGGAAAGCGCGCGCGCCACCGCCACCATCTGCTGCTCGCCCCCCGAGAGATAGTCGGCGGGCGAGCGCCAGCGCTCCCGGATGCGCGGGAAGAACTCGAAAATCTTCTCCAGCTCCCAGAAGGTGCCCTGGCCATTGCGCCGCTTGAGCCGGCCGAGCTCGAGGTTTTCCGCCACCGTCATTCCCGCGAAAAGTCCCCGCCCCTGGGGCACGTAGGCGATGCCGCGGCGGGTGATTTGCGCTGCGGGTTGGCGCGCGAGCTCGGCTGCTCCGAGGCTGATCGAGCCGGTTGCGGGCGGCGCAATGCCGACGATGGTCTTCAGGAGCGTGGACTTTCCGGCGCCGTTGCGGCCGAGGAGCGCCACCACCTCGTGGTCGCGGACGTCGAAGCTCACGTCGCGCAGGATGTGGCTCTTGCCGTAGAACGTATTCACGCCCGAGATCTTCAGCAGCACCGTGTCCTGTGCCGCACTCTCGCGCGGACGGCTCGCCAAAGCGTGGGAACCGGCACCGATGTAGACCTCCTGCACCCGCGGCGAGTCGCGGGCATCGGCCACGTTGCCGTCGACCAGCACCTCACCGTCGTTCATCACCGTCACGGCGTCCGCCAGGGCGAACACGCGGTCGATGTCGTGCTCGACCAGCAGCACCGGAAGGTCGGCGCTGATTCCCTTGATGAGCCGGCCGACGCGCTCGCGCTCGGCGGCAGCGAGACCCGCGAGGGGCTCGTCGAGCAGGAGCACGCGCGGCTTGGTCGCCAGCGCGAGCGCCATGTCCACCAGCCGCTGGCCTCCGTAGGAGAGCGACGCCGCCGGGACGATCTCCAGGCCCGCAAGCCCCATCGCGCGCACGATCTCGGCGGTCTCGCCATTCACCCGCTCGAGACCGTCGGCGTCGATCCAGAACCAGAACCTTCGCGGGTCGCGCGCCTGCACCGCGAGCCGCACATTCTCCGCGACACCCAGGGCGCCGAAGAGATTGGTGATCTGGAACGAGCGCCCGATGCCCGCGCGCGTGACTCGCTCGGGGGCGAGCCCCGCGATCGGCACGCCGGCGAGCGCGACCGTGCCGTGGTCCGGGCGGAACATCCCGGAAATCAGGTTGAACGCGGTGGTCTTGCCCGCGCCATTCGGGCCGATGAGCGCGTGCAGCGTCCGATCGCGCACGCGCATCGCCATGTCGCGCACCGCCTTGATGCCGCCGAACCCTTTCGTGAGCCCGGCGACCTCGAGGATCGGGCCGTCGACATGAGCAGCCGGCTTGAGGAACCCGGGCAATGCGACCTCGCCCGCCTGCCGGTTGGCCATCGCGGCCTCTTCGGCCAGGGGCTTGCGCCAGCGCCGGGCGAAGCGTTCGTAGAGGCCCACCAGCCCCTGGGGCGAAAACACGACGAATGCCACGAACAGGAGGCCGAAATACAGGAGCCAATTCTCGGTGAGGCGCGACAGGTTGTCGCGGAAGATCACGAAGAAGAGCGCTCCCAGGGCGGGGCCGAGGAACGAGCGCATGCCGCCAATGATCACCATCGCCAGCAGCTCGCCCGAGAACGCCACCGAGATCGGCTCCGCGGAGGTCATGCGGTTGTTGAACATCAACAGGATCCCGGCAAGCCCGGTGAGCCCCGCGGATGCGACGAACGCGACCAGCTTGTAACGATTGGCGGGATAGCCCACGAAGCGCGCGCGTTGCTCGTTCTCGCGGATCGCGACCAGCACCGAGCCGAGCGGCGAGCGGTGGAAGCGCCAGAGCAGCACGATCGAGAGGTACGCGATCGCCGCGACCAGCGCGTAGTACCAGATCGCCCCCTCGAAGGAGACCGACCCGAAGGACGGCCGGACGATCCCTCCGAGGCCGTTCTCGCCGCCCGTAAGCTCCGTCCAGCGAAACGCCACCGAGTAGAGCATCGCCGCGAGCGCCAGCGTGAGCAGCGAAAAGTACACGCCACGCCGCCTGAGGATGAGGAACCCGAAGATCCACGACGCGACCAGCACCAACGCCAGGCCCGCCGCGACCGGCACCAGGAACGAGCCCTTGAAGAATTCCCGTTGGGCGATCGCCGCCGCGTAGGCCGCGAGCCCGAACCAGGCGCCGTGCCCGAACGACGTAAGCCCGGTATAACCCACCAGGATGTTGAGCGCCATGCAGGCGATGGCGAAGATGACCACCTCGGTCGCGGACGTCGTTCCCAGGCCGATCGCGTTCATGAGCGAGGGCAACAGCGCCAACGCCGCCGCCGCAACGAGGAGGTCGCGCCGCGCCGGCATCGGCTACTCGAACCTCAGGATGCGCTCGCCGAGCAGCCCGCGCGGCCGCACCAGCAGCACCACCAGCATCAGCGCGTACATCGCCGCCTCCGAATACTGCGGATAGCCGAACGCGGTCACTCCGCCCTTCACCACGCCGACGATGGCGGCGGCGATCACCACGCCCCAGAACGAGCCGATGCCGCCGATCACCACCACGACGAACGCCGCGGTGATGATCTCCGCCCCCATCGCCGGGTGTACCGTGAAGATCGGCGCGAGGAGCACTCCCGCGAGCCCCGCGAGGCCGATCCCCAGGAACGCCACCGCCGCCATGTACGGCTCGAGCGAGATGCCGAGCGCGCCCACCATGTCGGGGTTCTGCACGCCGGCGCGCACCACCCGGCCGAAGGGTGTTCGCTGCAGCAGGAACCAGAGTCCCACGACGCACGCCACCGCAATCGCGAGCAGCATCAGCCGGTAGCGCGGATAGAAGAAGGTTCCAATCTCGACCTGCCCGCGCAGTCCCGGCGGTATCGACCACGAGAGCGGCGGCGCGCCGTAGATCATCCGCAGCGCCTGCTCGATCACCATCGCAAGCCCGAAGGTGAGGAGCAGCGAGAGCGTCGGATCGGCCTTGTAGAAGCGCCGCAGGAGGAGGCGCTCGACCACCACGCCCAGCACACCGACCAGCACCGGCGCGATCAGCACCGCACCCGTGAACCCGAGGTGCATGCCGATCGTCACGGCGAGGTACGCGCCGATCGCGTAGAACGCGCCGTGCGCGAGGTTGACCACGCCGCCCAGTGAAAAGACGAGCGACAGGCCGAGCGCGATCAGCAGGTAGTAGGCCCCGGCGAGGAGGCCGTTCAGCAGATGCTGGACGATCAGCATGGCCGAACGGCCGCGCTCGCGGGGCTCAGGCCATCCGGCACTCGATCTCGTCGCCGGTCGTCGCGATGACCTCGAGGGACTCGTTGGGTCCCGGCACGGGTGCCGACGAGGTGAAGATGTCGTGGTCGTTCTTCAGCTGCGCTGCAGGGATCGCCTGGACGGTGTACATCTCGTGCATCATCTGGTGGTCCGCCTTGCGGAAGTAGCCCTCGCGCGTCTTCATCAGGCCGAACTTCGCGCCCTTCTCGAAATGTTCCACCAGCTTGACCGAGTCGATCGACTTGGTCTCCGCCATTGCGAGGGCCGTGAGCTTGACCGCGTTGTAGTCGCCCCACGCCTGGTTCTCGGGCGGCCGGTTGTAGCGCGCCCGGAAGTCGGCGACGAATTTCTTCGAGGCGGGCGTATCGATCAGGTGGTGCCACACGAGCGGCCAGGTGCCGAGGAAATTGCCGCGTCCCGCGCCCCACGCCACCGCGGTGTCGAAGCCGAAGCCCGCGACCGGGAACGGCAGCCCGAACTCGGTGTACTGCTTGAGGAAGTTGGTGATCTGGTTGCCGGCGAGGTTGGAGATCACCAGGTCGGGCTTGGCGTTGCGGATCTCGAGCAGCAGCGGCGAAAAATCGGTGACGTCGGTCGGCACCAGCTTGTCGGCGGCGAAATCGCCGCCGTTGCCCGCCATGAATTTCTTCGCCACGCGCAGCAGGTCGTGCCCGAAGGCGTAGTCGGCGGTGAGCGAGAACCACTTCTTCCCCTTCACCAGGCCCTGCGCCATCAGCGAGCGGCCGCAGGTCTTCACGTACATCGAGTTCTGGCTTTCGATGTGGAACATGAACTTCTTGCACGACTTGCCGCGCAGCTCGTCGGAATTGCAGCCGGTATTGATGAAGAGCGTGCGGGTGCGGTCCGCCACCTGGGCAATGGCCAGGCCCGAAGCCGACGAGATCTCGCCGACGATGCAGGCGACCTTGTCGCGCTCGATCATGCGCTCGGCCTTGGTCGAGGCGGTCTGCGGATTGACCGAATCCTCCTTGAGCAGCTCGATCTTGCGACCATTGATTCCGCCGGCCGCGTTGATCTCCGCCACCGCGAGGTCGGCGGCCTGGACCGCGTATTCACCGAGAGGACCGAGGAAACCGGTGCGCGGCGTCAGGTGCCCGATGCGGATCACATCGGACTGCCCGTAGCTGATGAACGGAAACCCGGCGATGCCGGTGGCGGCGCCCGCGAGCGCCCCCTTGATGACGGTGCGGCGCGAGATGCCCTTGGCCTGGCTCATGTCTTCTCCTCGTTGGTTTGGCGTGCCGTCGCTTGACCGCGACTGTGGCCACAGTTTACGGTAGGCCAGCCGATCCTGCCGGTGACCGGGGACGCACACGAACATGGATCTTGGAGTCGCAGGACTGCGCGTGATGATCTCGGCGGGTGCCGACGGGATCGGGCTCGAGATCGCGCGGGCGTTCCTCCGCGAGGGGGCGCGCGTGCACGTGTGCGACGTGGACGAGAAGGCGCTGGGCCGGCTGGCGCACAACGATCCGGGCATCAGCCACACGGTGTGCGACGTGGCATCGCGCGAGCAGGTCGCGCGATACTTCCAGGAAGGGATCGCTAAGCTCGGCGGCCTCGACTGCCTGGTCAACAACGCCGGCATCGCCGGGCCCACCGGACGCGTCGACGAGATCGATCCCGCCGAGTGGGACCGGTGCATCGCGGTGGACCTCACCGGGCAATTCAACTGCGTGCGGCTCGCCGCCGCGCACCTGCGCCGCTCGGGCAACGCCAGCATCATGAACGTCTCGTCGCTCGCCGGTCGCCTCGGCTTCGCGATGCGCACGCCCTACGCGGCGGCCAAATGGGGCGTAGTCGGCCTGGCGCGCTCGCTCGCGATCGAGCTGGGCCCCGACAACGTCCGGGTGAACGCGCTGCTGCCCGGCATCATCTCCGGCGATCGCCAGAAACGGGTCCTCGGGGCCAAGGCCGAAGCGCGCGGCGTTTCCTTCGAGGAGATGGAACGGATCGCCTTCTCGTACACCTCGCTCAAGGAATACGTGACCCCGCAGCAGCTCGCCGACCTGGTGGTGTTCGTCGCGAGCCCGCGCGGGCGGATGATCTCCGGGCAGGCGCTGTCGGTCTGCGGGGACACCAACATGCTCGCCTGAGTTACGCGGCCGCGGGTGCGGGCGCCGCGATCGGCGCTTCTCGAATCGGCAAGCTGAGGAATCCCGCGGCGGCGGCGAGCGCCATGTCGGCGTACCACATCCAGTCGTAGCTCCCGGTCGAATCGAACGCGATCCCCCCGAGGTAGGCGCCGAGGAACCCGCCCACCTGGTGCGACAGCAGGGTGAGCCCGAAAAGCGTGGCGAGGTAGCGGATGCCGAAGAGCTTGCCGACGATCGCCGCCGTGGGCGGGACGGTCGCGAGCCACGTGAACCCCAACCCCGCGGCGAAGAGATAGAAGGTCCAGTCCACCTTCGGCGCGAGGAGGTAGGCGCCGATCAGCGCCACGCGCGAGAAGTACATGACGGCGAGGATGCTCTTGCTGCGATACCGCGAGATGCGCGAACCCACGTAGAGGCTACCGGCGATGTTCGCCAGGCCGATGATCGCGAGCGACCAGCTTGCCACCGACGGCGGCAGGCCGCAGAGGTTCACTTCGCCGGGAAGGTGCGTCACGAGGAATGCGATGTGGAAGCCGCAGGTGAAGAACCCCGCGTTCAACAGCAGGTAGCTGCGATCGCCCACGGCATTGCGCACCGCGGGCAGCAGGCGTGCTTCGCCCGGCGCATGGGGCTGCACCTTCGTGCCCCGCGGAGCGACAAAGCGCACCAGCGGGAGTGCGGCGAGCGTGATGACCGCGAGCGTCCACATGGCCCCCATCCAGCCGAAGCCCTGGATCAGCTTCTGCGCGAGCGGCGCGAACACGAACTGCCCGAAGGACCCACCGGCGTTGATGATCCCGGAGGCGGAGCCGCGCTGCTCCGCGGTGAGGCGCTGCGCGGCGGCGCCGATCAGCACCGAGAAGCTGCCGGCGCCGGAGCCGATGGCGGACAGCAGGCCGAGGGAGAAGATGAGCCCCCATCCGGAGGTCATGAAGGGCGTGAGCGCGGTACCGATCGCAAGCACCACGAGGCCCGCGATCAGTACCTTCTCGGGACCGTAGCGATCCGCGACGGCGCCCGCGACCGGCTGGATCAGGCCCCAGGTGAACTGTGCGATCGCGAGCGCGAGGCTTATCGTGACGATGCCCAGGCCCGTGGAAGTGTTCAACGGCGAGACAAAAAGCCCGAGCGACTGGCGCGCGCCCATCGTGACCATCAGGATCGCCGCGGCCGCCAGGGTCACGACGACCGACTGGCGCGGCCAGTTCCTCATCATTGGGCAAGGCTGCGCATTTCCGCGATCAGGTCCGCCTTGCCCTCGAAGCCGATGCCGGCAAGCTCCGGCATCGTGATGTGGCCCCGCTCCACGCGTACCCCGTCGGGGAATCCGCCGTAGGGCTGGAACAGGTCCGGATATGATTCGTTCCCGCCCAGCCCCAGCCCCGCCGCGATATTGAGCGACATCTGGTGGCCGCCGTGCGGGATGCAACGCCGCCACGACCAGCCCGACTGCCTCAGCATCTCGAGCGTGCGCAGGTACTCCACCAGGCCATAGCTCAGCGCGCAGTCGAATTGCAGCCAGTCACGGTCCGGCCGCATGCCGCCGTAGCGGATGAGGTTGCGCGCATCCTGCATCGAGAAGAGGTTCTCGCCGGTGGCGATCGGGCCCGCGTAGTGCTCCGCGAGCCGCGCTTGAAGCGCGTAGTCGAGCGGATCGCCCGGCTCCTCGTACCAGAAGAGGTCGTAGGCGCCGAGCGCACGCGCATAGGCGATCGCCGTTTCGAGGTCGAAGCGGCCGTTCGCGTCGACCGCGAGCTTGCAGTCCGCGGGCAGCAGCCGAAGCACCATCTCGATGCGTGCCTGGTCCTCGGCGAGCGGCGCCCCCCCGATTTTCATCTTGACCACCGTGTAGCCGCGATCGAGGTAGCCGCGCATCTCGTCGCCGAGCCCCTCGAGGCCTTTTCCCGGGTAGTAGTAGCCGCCCGCGGCGTAGACGAACACGCGCGGGTCGGCCTGAACGCCCTGGCGCTCGGCCAGCAGGCGAAAGAGCGGCTTGCCCGCGATCTTCGCCACCGCATCCCAGATCGCCATGTCGATCGTGCCGATCGCCACCGAGCGCTCACCGTGGCCGCCCGGCTTCTCGTTGGCGAACATCGCGGCCCAGACCTTGTGCGGATCCAGGTTGTCGCCGGCGTCGTTCACGAGGCTCGCCGGTGCGGCCTCGCGGATGCGCGGGGCGAAGCGCTCGCGGATGAGGCCGCCCTGGCCATAGCGGCCGTTGGAGTTGAACCCGTAGCCGACGACGCGTTCGCCGTCGCGAACCACGTCGGTGACGACGGCGACCAGGCTCAGCGTCATCTTCGAGAAGTCGATGAACGCGTTCGCGATGGGCGAGGCGATCGGGGCGGTGCGCTCCCGCAGCTCGACGATGCGCACGGGCTGCGCCGGAGCGTGCTTCAACGCGCGAGCGAGGGCTTTTCGAGCGCCTTCGAGAACGCGTCCTCGGGGGAGAATCCTTCCCGGATCAACGCCACGATCAGCCCGCGCCGATCGCGAATGTCGGCGGGAAAGGCGTCGCGGTGGGCCTGGTAATGGTCGGACATCAGCTTCAGCGCCTCGGGCTCCTTGATCTTCTTGGCCGCCTTGGTCGTGGTCTTCGCGAGCTTCGAATACGAGTCGATGAGGGTGGCCTTCGCCGCGGGCACCTGCTCCTCGCCCACGCGCCCCTCGGCATGCGCGATCCAGAATCCGCCCCAGCTGTTGACGGTGGGCTTTCCCAGCTCATAGGCGAGGTCGTCGTACGTCTTGCGCCACTTGGGATTCTGCTCGATCGCATGGAAGACGTCGTCGATCACGTCCTCCGTATGGGGAACGGGAAGGCTCTTCAGCACGTCGTCTATCAGCTGCTTCAATCGAACGGTACGCATCTCTCGGTTCTCCAGGTGGGGCTGCTTGCGGCTAAGGCTCCATTGTATCGGTGATGCCCGCCTCGGACGCCAGGCGCGACAGGTCTGAACATGTGTCGTCGGGTAATTCTATTCCCTCGCGGCGATGCTTCAGGTCGTTACGGGCCTCGATCTCGAAGCATCAATCCTCCTTATACATTGGTGGAAATAGTAACCTTCCCCCATGACTCATCGCTACAGCGAATTGAATCCCGCCCCGGTCGCCGCGACCATTGCGCTGCTGGCACGCCGCATCCAGGAGCGCTTTCCCGAATCGGGCCTGAGCGAGGTGGCCGCCGAGCTGGTCCGCGTCGCCGACCAGAACCAGGCGGTCATCGAACAGCTGCGCCGCCCGCTGTGGTGGTTGCGCGGGCTTATGGTGCTCGCCATCGCCGCGCTGATCGGGCTGTCGCTGTGGGCGGCGATCGAACTCACGCGCATGGCCAAGGGAGGCTCGGAAAGCCTTGCCGATCTGCTTCAGGGCATCGATGCGGCGACCAACGAGCTGATATTCCTTTCGCTCGTCGTGTTCTTCATGGTCTCGCTCGAGACCCGGCTCAAGCGGCGCACCGCGCTTCGCATGCTGCACCGGCTGCGCAGCATCGCGCACGTCGTCGACATGCACCAGCTCACCAAGGATCCGGAGCACGTGCTGGGGCCGGTCGAGGCAACGGCGTCCTCGCCGAAGCGCGCCCTCACCCGTGGCCAGCTCGCGCGCTACCTGGATTACTGCTCGGAGCTCCTCGCGCTGTCCAGCAAGCTCGCCGCCTTGCATGCGCAGCACCTGCAGGATCCGGTGGTCCTGGATGCGGTGAACGACATCGAGTCGCTGACCTCGGACCTGTCGCGCAAGATCTGGCAGAAGATCACCATTCTCGATACGGCGCGGTCCTAGAAAGGCCCATGGCGAAGCGATGAAGTCCTACTCGATGCAGACGACCGCCGATCGCGCCACGCTCGCGCTCGGCGATGTGCCGATCCCCGAGCCCGGTCCGCGCCAGCTGCTGCTTCGGATGCACGCTGCAAGCCTGAATCGCGGCGAGTTCATCCTCGGGCACGGCTTGCAGAAGGCCGGCACCTCCAAGGCGATCGGCATGGAGGGCGCCGGCGAGGTCGTGGGGCTCGGAGCCGATGCCACCGGATTCAGGACCGGCCAGCGGGTGATGGGACGTTGCGCGGGCGCCTTCTCCGAGTACGCGCTGATGGATGTGCGCGAGGCGATCGCGATGCCCGCCAACCTGTCGTGGGAGGAAGCCGCGTCGATTCCGCTCACGTTCCTCGTCGTGCACGACATGCTGGTCCTGCAGGGCAGGCTCGCGCCCGGCGAGTGGCTGCTGGTCACCGGCGTCTCGTCGGGCGTCGGCGTCGCCTCGCTGCAGGCCGCGAAGGCCCTGGGCGCGAAGGTGATCGGCACTTCAGGCTCGCAGGAGAAGCTCGATCGCCTGAAGGCCGCCGGGCTCGACGTGGGGCTTGCAACCCGCGCGGGCGATTTCCACGATGCGGTGAGAAAGGCGACCGATGGGAAGGGCGTGAACCTGGTGGTGAACACAGTGGGCGGCTCGGTCTTTGCCGAGTGCGTCCGCTCGATGGCGTTCGAGGGCCGCCTCGCCACGGTCGGCTACGTCGACGGCGTGCTCAAGGCCGAGATCGACATCCAGGCGCTGCACGCCAAGCGCCTCACGCTCTTCGGCGTCTCCAACAAGCTGCGGACGCCGGACCAGCGGGCGGCGGGCGTTCCGGCATTCATCGCGGGCCTCATGCCGGCCATCGCGGACGGACGCATCCGCCCCGTCATCGACCGCGTGTATCCCTTCGACGAGCTTCCCGCCGCGCGCGCGCAGATGGAATCGAATCGCCACCTCGGAAAGATCGTGCTTGCAATGCCCTCTTCCGCCGAAGAACAAAAATCATGATGCGCAGACTCGCGCTGATGGCAGCCCTCGTGCTGAGTGGCCTGGGCCCCGATGCGTTCGCGCAGGCCTACCCCTCGAAGCCGATTCGCCTCGTCGTGGGGTTTGCGCCCGGCGGCGCGGCGGACACGGTGGCGCGCGCCCTCTCGGAGCCCCTGGGACGTGCGCTCGGCCAGCCGATCGTGATCGAGAACCGTGCTGGCGCGGGCTCATCGATCGCCGCGGAGAACGTCGCGAGGTCGGCGCCCGACGGTTACAGCCTCCTCATCGCGAGCCCGGCCAGCATCTCGGTGAATCCGGCCCTGAACGCCAAGCTCAACTACAAGCCCGCCGACCTCACGCCCGTCACGAAGGTGTCTTCCTCGCCGCTGCTGATCGTCGTCAACCCGGCGACCGGCATCGGCTCGGTGCAGGAGCTGATCGCGGCAGCGAGGAAAGCGCCCGGCCATCTCAACTACGCGACATCGGGGGTGGGCTCCGCGCCGCACTTCGGCGCCGCGCTCTTCAGCCAGGTCGCCGGCGTCGAGATGGTGCACGTGCCGTTCAAGGGCGGCTCGCCCGCGGTGGTCTCGGTGGTGGCCGGCGACACCCAGGTCTCGTTCGCCACGCCGCCTTCCGTGCTGCCGATGGTCAAGGCAGGCCGCTTGCGCGCGCTCGCCGTCACCGATCGCGAGCGCTCGCCCCTCATGCCCGAGGTGCCCGGGATGCGGGAAGCCGGTGTGCCCGACTTCAGCATCGCGTTCTGGTACGGGATCTTCGTCCCCGCGGGAACGCCGCCGGCGATCGTGAAGACGATCTTCGACGCGACGATTGCCGCCGCGCAGCGCCCGGAGGTGAAGGCGACGTTGGCGCGCGAAGGTACGGAAGTCGCGCTATCGCGCTCGCCCGAGGAATTCGCGGCGTTCCTTGCGGCCGATGAGAAGTTCTGGATCCAGCTCGCGAAGCAGTCGGGGGCGACCGCGGACTGAACTCAACGCGTTCTTGCCTACGGTAAACCCGCTTCAGCGGGGTGTCGACCCGCCTGCAAGCGGCAACCGCACCGTGAAGACGCTGCCTTTCATCGGACCTGGGCTCGCTGCCTCCACCGTTCCGCCGTGGCGTTCGACGAACTCCCTCACCAGCGCCAGGCCGATTCCCAGGCCGCCGGCCGAGCGGCCCGTCGCGCTCTCGGCCTGGGCGAAGAGGGTGAAGAGCCTCGGCGCCATCTCGGGGGAGAACCCGACGCCATTGTCGGCGACGCGAATCACGGCATCGTTGCCTTCGCGGAGCACCGACAAGCTGAGCGTCCCACCGGGGTCCGTGTATTTCGCCGCGTTGGTCAAAAGGTTGTTCAGGATCTGGACGATCCGCACCGGGTCTGCGTCGAGCCACAGCGGTTCGCTCGCAAATTCCATGTGAAGCGAATGGTTGCGCGCCCGGATGCTCGCATCGACCGATTCCGCCGCTTGACGGGCCAGCACCGCCAGCTCCACCCGCTCCGGCTTGAGCTCGACCTTGCCGGTGCTCAGTCGGGCAACGTCGAGCAGGTCATCGAGCAGGCGGGCCATCTGCACGGTTTGCCGTTCCGCCACCTCGAGCGCGCGCTCGCGCTGGCTCTCGGAAAGCCCGCCGAGCTTCAGCATCGCGATCGCGTTGCGAATCGGCGCGAGGGGATTGCGCAGCTCGTGGGCGAGGACCGCGAGGAACAAATCCTTTTGCCGCTCGGCTTCGCGGTAGCCGGTCATGTCCCTGGCGATCTTCGAGGCGCCCACGATGCGCCCGCCATGGCCCCGAATGGGAGAAACCGTGATCGAGACGGGAACGCGCGCGCCGGCCTTGGTGAGCCGCACCGTTTCGAAGTGCTCGATGCGCTCCCCCGCGCGAATCTTGGAGAGGATCCCATGCTCCTCGCCGTGCAGCTCGGCCGGGATCAAACGCAGGATGGAACTGCCGACCATCTCCTCGGCGGAAAACCCGTACAGGCGCTCCGCCGCGGCATTCCACGAGGTGACGATGCCCTCGAGGTCCTTGCTGATGATCGCATCGTCGCTGGACTTGACGATCGCTCCAAGCATGGACTTGATGCGGTCCGATTCGCGCTGCCCCGCCATGTCGCGGGCGATCTTCGAGGCCCCGATGATCTCCCCGGATGCGCTCCTCACGGGCGAGACGGTGAGCGACACCGGAATGCGATCGCCGTTGCTGCGCATCCGCGTCGTTTCGTAGTGCTCGATCCGCTCCCCCGCCCTGATCTTGCCGAGGATCATGCTTTCCTCGGCTTGGAGCTCCCGCGGGATGAGGCGCAGGATCGACGTGCCGATCATCTCGTCGGCGGTGTATCCGAACAGCCGTTCGGCGGCGGGATTCCACGACGTGACGATTCCATCCAGGCTCTTGCTGATGATCGCGTCATCGGAAGAGGAAACGATCGCCGCGAGGAGGGCTCGGGAATCGACCAACCCGCTGTCGAACGCCGATGTCATGAAGGGTCCCGACATGCGCAACGCCCTGCAGACGGAGCGTAAAAATATAGCGTCGCATGGAACGGATTGCTGTAGGAATCGGCCTACGCCGCCGGGCATCGTTCGGGCTGAGGCCGCGCCCGCGATCTTGGCGACGAGCCGCGATGTAGGATCCCTCCTACATTCAGAAAAATTCCAGCAAGGTATTTTTGCTGTAGTTCATTGCGGAGACTAATCCCATGGGAACAGTAAGCGTACTGCCGCAGATGGGACACGTGTTCTGGGGCGAAATGGCGCCTTGCGAGCACTTCGTGCAAATTTATGGCGACGACGCGGTATTCATGGACGGTCTCGAGGGTTTTGTCGGGAGCGCCCTGCGAAACGGGGAAAGCGCGATTGTGATCGCTACGGCCAACCACCTGCACAGCCTCGAAAGTCGCATGAGGCAGCGTGGCATAGATGTGGAAAGCGCCCGGCGTGAGCAGCGCTATCTTCCGCAGCTCGCGGAAGAAACGCTCTCCGAGTTCATGGTGGAAGGCTGGCCCGATCCGACGTTGTTCGCGAAGACCGTTTCTTCATTTCTTTCTCTGGCGCGCGGTGAATCCAACCGCAAGGTGCGCGCATTCGGCGAGATGGTCGCAGTGCTCTGGGCCCGTGGAGACCACGCTGCGACGCTCGAGCTCGAAAAGCTGTGGGCGGCATTTGTCCAGGCAGAAAACTTTCCTCTCTACTGTGCCTATCCACGCGATGTGTTCCCAAAGAATGCAGTCGAGTCCATCGTCGCGATTTGCAAGGAGCATTCGAGGCTCCTGCCCTGATCAGCAAGCACACGGCGCGCGTGCCACTTGAACGTGTCCGGCAACCTGGGGGAGAGTCTGTAGGCAGGGGTCGGAATCGAACCGCACCGATTCTCGGGGCGTCAGTGCATTTCCCGTTAGTGACTCCTGGGCACCGTGAGCCTCCCTGATTGTCCATGGCTTGGCCCAATCCGAGATCCGTTTCCTCTGCGGGGTAGCATGCCGGGCATGTCGGCCCATTGCCCCTTTCGCATACCACGATATCCAACGGCGACGATGGGTACGGAAGCAGTATCTTGCCCAGCTCGTGTCACTGCGTGGACGACTCCCCGCTGGAAAGGAATCAGACCGCGCAAACGGCTGCGCTCCATACACATGCGGCGTAATCGATGTCTTGAAATGCGACCCGGGTAGAGCGCAGTCGAACCAATACTTCTCACGGATGCGCCGGCCCGCCGCCCACGCCTCCCCCTAGGGCTGCCAGGAAACTCCGCCGGCCAATGCGACGACGGCGACGAGCGCGATACGGAAAAGCCCCCAAATGCATAGACCTTCCCTGAGTTTTCGCGCGAGATTATGCGCCCAATTTTCGAATGAAAGACGAAGGCCCCGAGTCAAATTAACGGAGTAGAGTCGGTGCTCCGATAGACGCCTATGGGCCGGAACAACAAGACAAGGCGCCTGTGGGAATCAGGAAATGACGAACTTTGGGGGCAAAGATGTTTGCCCGACCTTAAGCAAAAAAAACGCGGAATGTTGAGTTCGTTACTTCGTTCGGACAAGCATTCGTGGAATGGGAGAACTGTCTATGAACGCTATCCTGATTCGCTTCGTTTCGATTCTTGCGGGATTTAGTTTGTCCATTGGCGCCCATGCCCAATGTACTGCTGGCCAGTTTGACGCTTCATTTGGCCCCGCTGCTTCCGGAGGCTATGTACAAGTGTCCCCCTGGTTGCAACCGTCAGCCAATATTGAGGGACTGGCATTCGGCGGCATTGATAGCAAGATATACATCCCAACGGCAGTCGCGTTCGATAATGGCAGCGGTAGTGCCATGGCCGGCTTGGTACGAACCGGAAGGGGGGGTGCCTTTGACCACGGTTACGGGGGAGTTGGCCTCGTTGCTCCGGGCGGTCAGGCGTTGCCGCCGCAGAGGGGGTCAAATGTGGCTCTCACACAGGATGGCAACGGAAACATGCTTTTTGTTGTAGTCAATAGCACCGGCCTGGGGGTGTCGCGATTCCTCCCAGATGGCACGCTCGATAGCTCCTTCGGCGTCAATGGCGTTGCCCAGGTGAACCTGTCATCTGTTTGGCCAATTTTGGGGATGGTAACGGCGGCAGACGGCAGCGTATTCATCGGCACGACAGCGAAAGACGCATCGTCACCCGCCATCAGAGAAAAGCCCGTCGCCGTCAAACTGACGCCCGCTGGTGCGCTCGATGCGAGCTTCGGCGTGGGCGGCATTGCGTTCGCTTTCCCTGCGGCATCCACCGCGATTTGGGGTCGAGGTAGAGACCTAAAATTGTTGAGCACGGGTGAAATTGTGGTTTCAGGGCATTTGACTGTCCCCAATCCGACCGGGTCTGCTACACCTACCCACTGGCAGGCGTTTGTAGCCCGACTGCTCAGCAATGGAGCCGTGGATACGAGTTTTGGAAGCAACGGATTCGCGATTCGTGACTTTGGGTCGAACCTGGACGCGATCGCAAGGAAACTTGCAATCCAGACCGACGGCAAGATCGTCGCGGTCGGGGGAGTACTTCCGAGCGACGGTTCAGACCCGTCATCCGCAGTCGTCTATCGTTTCAATTCCAACGGCTCCATCGACACCTCATTTGGATCCGGCGGTTCCAGCACGATTCGCACCGGGGTTGCGTCATTCGCATATCAAGTCGTCCTTCAAAACAATGGAAAGATTGTGACGGCTACCGGAGCCTATACGGACGCTACATACACGGTTCCTGTTCCGATGATTGCTCGGCTTTTAACGACGGGGCAGTTGGATCCTGCGTTCGGGAGCGGGGCATTTGCGGCAGTGATGCCAGCGGGATCGACAGCCGGCCTCCAAGTAGACTTAAGCAGCATCGCAATGGCGGGTAACGGCCGAATCGCCTTTACCGTTATGGCCGCCAATTCGTTTGCCGCAGTCTCCCCTCTTGCAACGTTCCTCGCTGCGATCGATACCGGCACGGGGCCGGGATGTCACTAGCGTTGCCTCAAGGCGAAGGCTGCCATGAGATTCGGGTAGCTTCATTTACAAGGGCCGGTTATCCGGCCCTTTTTCGTCTAATCGAGTAGGCCGCACGCGCGGAGTTCAAGCGCCTTCGAGCCGTGTCCCTCTGCCGGCCGGCCCTCCGGCGAATGTCCTGGCTACGTGATCGACCACTTGATCTCGCTTAAGCGCGGCGGCGCTGATCGTCCGTCCAACATGCAATGGCAGATGCAACCGCACACGCCGACAGACTTCTACTCTGTGAACGGCCTGTTTAGTCCGGCGAGCGCGGAACCTGAGGGAGATTCTGGAGGCGGGGGTCGGAATCGAACCGGCGTACACGGCTTTGCAGGCCGCTGCATGACCACTCTGCCACCCCGCCCTGGGGTGTGCCCGAAGCCGGGCCTTGATGCGGAACGGGGGAAACCGACCTCGGTTTCCCCCGCGAAGACTGGAGCGGCAGAAGAGTCTCGAACTCTCGACCTCAACCTTGGCAAGGTTGCGCTCTACCAACTGAGCTACTGCCGCCCTGAGCTTTGAATTATATCGGTTTTCGCGGCTACTTGGAAGGCGGAGCGGCGAGCGCGGCGCGCAGGTACACCGCCATCGACCAGAGCGTGATGAAGGCGGCGATCCAGATGAGGATGCGGCCCACGGGATTGGTATGGATGAGGCCGAAGAGGACCCCGTTGAAGAGCAGGAACGGGATCGCCACGAGCTGCGAGACGGTCTTCACCTTCCCGAGGATGTTCACCGCGACGCTCCTCGATTGCCCGATCTGCGCCATCCACTCGCGCAGCGCCGAGATCGTGATCTCGCGGCCGATGATGATGAGGGAGGCGAAGGGATCGACGATGCCCTTTTCGGTCAACACGATGAGGGCCGCCGCGACCATCAGCTTGTCGGCGACGGGGTCGAGGAATGCGCCAAAGGAGGTCGTCTGGTTCCACTTGCGCGCGAGGTAGCCGTCGAGCCAGTCGGTCACCGCCGCGCCGATGAAGATCCACATCGAGATGATGTTCTGGGTGCGTTCG
>JANMYH010000374.1:0-5800 GCA_031381925.1 Burkholderiales bacterium
TCGCCGCGAATGACCGCCTGGAGGACGCCGCCGGAGCCTTCGAAGAAGCGCACCTCGTTCGCCTTGAGCTTGGCCGCGGTATCGCCGAGCCCCAGCTTTTCCCAGTAGGCGACCACTCCCTGGATCGCGACCGAGCGCCACGGCGGGTTCATGCCGACCTTGCCCTTCCACTTGGGATTGAACAGGTCGGCCCATTCCCTGGGGGCGTCGGCGGGCTTCACCTTCTGCTTGTTCCAGATGATCGCCTCGCGCGACGTCTGGATGTTGAACATCATGTTCTTGCCCTCGTGGTTTGCCGCGGCCGGAAACGCCTTCAGCTCCGGGGGAACCCACGCTGTCATCCACCCGGCTTTCATGCCCTCGATGATGCGGTCGTCGGGGAACGTGATGACAACGTCGGCGAGATGGCGGCCCGCGGCAAACTCCGTCCCGAAGCGCTGGATCAGCGGTGCGCTGCCCAGGCGCGTCATCTCGACCTCGATGCCGGGCCTGGCCTTGCGGAACTCATTGGCAAGCAGCTCCGCGCCCGAGGGATTGAGGTTGTGATAAAGCGCGACCTTGCCTTCCTTCTTCGCGGCCGCCTCGACGTTGGGCCAGGGTTCGGCAGGCTGCGCGCTGGAGGCGAGCGGGAGAAGGGCCAGGCTTGCTGCAATGGCAACGGTTCTTGTGATGTTCACGATGCGTGTCCTCGTCGTCTGGCGGTTCACGGAACCCATCCTTCGGTGGCGCCTGCGACCGGCGCGCCTTCGCGGTGTTGTGCGGCGCCGCTCGAGCTCGCCTGGGCCGCGCGCGTGGACCCGCGGCCGGGCGAGGCCTGGTCCATCAACGGGGCCCGGGTGGCCGCGCTCCTTCCGGCGATGCGCCCGAAGGTTGCGCCCGAGACCAGTCCGGTGCCGGCCGGATAGTTGTCGTAGTAGAGCCCGCCCACCATCTCCCCGCACGCATACAGGCCCGGAATCGGCCGCCAGTCGGTGCCGATCACTTCGGCCTGCGCGTTGATGCGCAGGCCGCCGAAGGTGAAGGTGATGCCGCCCGTGGCGCTGTAGGCGTAGAAGGGCGGCTTGTCGAGCGGGAGCGCCCAGTTGGTCTTGTCGAGCGCGAGGCCCGTGGTCGCAAGGCCGTCGAGGCGTGTCGGATCGAAGCTCTGGAACACATCGGGGGAGTTCGCGGGGCGCGTGCCCTTCATGTTGGCGCCCTCGTAACCTTCGTCGGTATCGCCGCTCGCGCCCTTGTCCGCGGCGGGCGCGGCCCTTTGGCCCGGCAGCATGCGGCCCGCGCCGTTGAATTCATTCACCGTCGCCAACGCTTGCGCCTTGTTGTCGATGTCGAGCTGCGAGATGAGGCCCTCGAGCGTGTCGGACGTTATCGGCTTGCTGGTGGAGTAGCGCGGCTCCAGCAGGTGAACGACCTTCGAATCGAAGATCTGGTACGCCTTCGAGCCCGGCTGGGCCAGGATCGCGCGGCCGAATTTTGCATACGTCATCAGCTGCGTGTTCTCGCCCTCATCCACGAAGCGGCGACCGGCGCGATTGATCATGACCGAGTACGGGTAGCTCAGGCGGTTGCTGCGGTCCGTCATCTCGCGCGGCGCGAAGTCTCCCCAGTCGGCGCTGATCGGCGTGGCGTGGCAGCCGCTCCACTGGCCCCATGGCATCGCGCCGATGGCCATCGCCATTCGCAGGCCATCGCCCTGGTTGTGCGGCGTGCCGCGGACCTTCGCCTCGCCGAGCAGGGGCCCGATGTGTTGCGTTCGCATCTGCGCGTTGGCCTCGAAGCCGCCGCAACCCAGGATGACAGCACCCGCGCTGATCGTTTTCACGCCGCTCGCGTCGCGCACCTTGACGCCGCTGACCCGACCCGCGTCATCGACCACCAGCGACAGGGCGGCGCTGTCGTAGCGGACCTCGATGCCCATCCTTTCGCAGGTATCGAACCAGCACGTCGACAATCCGACGCCTTCATGGACCGCGCGAATCACCAGGCCGCGAAGCCAGACCCAGCTATTGCCCTTCCGCACCGCAGCGACCGTGACCGCGGGCTCCATCTTCACGCGGCCCACGTCGTGCATCCAGAATACGGTGTCCTTCGAGGTCTCGACGATTATGCGCGACAGCACCGGATCGGTCCGCCCATTCGTGACCCGCATCAGGTCGCTGTGGAAATCGTCGGGCGTGTACGGCTTGATGCCGTCGTAGAAATTCTCGTACTGGGTCTCGGCATCGGGGATCAACGGCTTTACGTTCTTCGGATCGCCGTACGCAAAGCGGAAGAGGCCGCCGCTCCAATGCGTGTTGCCGCCGCGCATTTCCTTCGGCGCCTTCTCGAGCACCAGGACGCGCGCGCCGTGCTCCCTTGCCGAGACGGCGGCGGCCAAAGCGGCATTCCCCGCACCCACCACGACGACGTCGTAATCAGCCATTTCGTTTTCCCCTCGGACGGTATCCAGGATTTTGCAGTTGAAGATACTCTCGTTGCGGGCGCTATCGCAGCGGCGTCATCAGGTTGTGGATGCTGAAGCGCTCGGCGGGTTGGGCGGCCGCGTCGAGCAGCGCGTGCATCTTCGCGGTTCCCACCGCGGCTTCCAGCAGGCTCCTTGCCTTGGCCATGATCGGCTCCGGACCGACCGGGCGGCGCCAGCTTCCCAGGGGCGCATCGCAGCGTGCCTTTACCAGCGTTGCGTCGGCAAGGTGAACCTCGATGTCGACGTGCATATTGTCGAACGTGCCCGGGATGCTCGCGTCGGGGACGAGCACCATGCGGGCGAGAAGCGCGTCCACGTCGCCGGCGTGGCGGCGCCCGTCGGTGAAGGTGGCCGGATCCACCTTGCCGTCGAGGAGCGCCAGCGCCGCCGTGTACTGGTAGGAAAACTTGCCCTCGAGCCCGGTGCCCGGCCGGGGCCGGTCGATGTAGGGCATCGGAGGCGTGCGCAACTCCACCCGCGCAATGTCCTTCACGCGCTCGGCCCCGAACTGCAAGCGCGCATCCAGCGCTGCGGTGATGCCGAAGTGCGTGGCGAACTGCGAGGGAAAGAGCTTCCAGGACGGTCCGGGCACAAGCGCGCGCCCCTCGCCGATGGGTGTCAGCAGCACGTCCGTATCGAAGCTCGAGCCGAAGAACGCATGGCCCCAACCGCGTGGGCCCGACAGCGCATCCTCGTTTGCGGTGAATCCGCTCGCAGCCAGCAGCGCGGCGTCGAGACCCTGCGCCGCGGCGTCTCCGCAGTGCAGCGCCTTGGTATGCGATCCCACGTTGATCAGAAGGCCGCCGGTGCGGGAGGCGGCAATTCCCACGGCCATGGTCGCGCGATCGGCATCCAGGCACAGCAAGTCGGCGCACGCGAGTGCGGAGGCGATCGCTCCGACCACGCCCGGCGGATGCAGGCTCAGGTGGGCGGGCTCGAACTGGCGCGAGGACAGGCGCAGCCGGCCCTGGGCCTCGATGCCCTTGGCGAGCGCGCGCAACACGGCCGCGCCCTGCGGTGGCTCACCCGCGGCCTCGTTTCGTTCCGCCAGCGCCAGCAACGCCGGCAACAGGGGCGAAATCGCATGGTTTGGCGGGTTCCACATCGGCTCATAGTCGAGGACATGCATCGACATGCCGTTGATGCGCGCGGCGATGGAGCAGGACGCATTCAAGCGTTGGCCGATCACGGTGGACGATCCGCCGCCGTCGGCCCGCGCCAGGTCGGCGACGAGGGTCGGCCCCCGCTCGGTGGCGCCGGCAGCCGCGACCGCGACGCCGTCGACGATAAGCAGCCGGCAACGTTCCTCGAGCGCCGCGCCGTCGGCTGGCCAGCCGCGTAGGAGCTCCACGAAATCGCGCGTGAGATTGGGTGCCGCCAAGAGTCTTCCCCAGCAAACCGGGCCCGGTCGGGTGCTGACGTTGTTGTTCTCGGGCCTGCACAAGGCTACCTCAAGCTGGGGCCGGCGCAAATCGCTGGTTCCCGGGGCCGGACCGGGTGATCCGGGGCCGCAAAAAAGCGCCGGGCCGTGTTGACATGTCATCATAATGTGCATAGAGTGGCTTGATGGAAAAGACCCGAAATCCCGGGCGCCCCCGCACGTCGGATGCGGGCCGCGCCGAACAGCTTCGTCTGGCCAAGCGCCGCCAACGCGTCCGCCAGCGCAAGGCGGGCATCGTGCACACGCAGCTCGATCTGCCCGTGGAGCAGGCCGAAAAGCTGCGCGCGGCGCGGCGCGACCCGACGTTTGCCGACGCCCTCGGGGCGTTCCTCGACCAGGCCGTGGTGGATTTGCGCGCCTGGCCCGCTCTTCGCGACCTGGCGTGGAATCGCAGGGACCGCTGGATTCCCGCGCAGGAAGCCCTGGCGCTCTACGAGCGCAACTGGCGCTTCGTCGACGAACGCCGCCTCGATCCCGCGGAGGCAAGCCTCATCGAGCGACTCCGGGTTCGCCACGGCGCAGGCGCGTGAATGCCTGAGCATCGCGTGCGCCGCCCCCTGCATCGGCGGGTGCTCGCGCAGCTGGCAAGACTCGATAGCGCGTTCCTCGCGGACTGCCGTTGCTATTTCGGCGGCGCAACGCGCATCGTCCTGGAGTTGGACGAATACCGCGAGTCAAAGGACATCGACTTCCTGTGCGCCGATCGGGACGGCTATCGCCGGCTGCGCGAGACCGTCTCCGAAAATTCGCTGGGGGCGATGGCGAAGGCTTCGCTGCGCCTTTCGCGCGAGGTCCGGTTGGACCACTACGGTATTCGAACCCGCCTGGGCGAGGGCGAGAACGCCCTCAAGCTCGAAGTGATCCGTGAAGCCCGGATCGAGTTGTCCGGGGCACGCCGGCGCGGCTTCCCCACGGTCTGCCTGGACCGAACGTCCGCCTTTGCCGAGAAATTCCTCGCGAATGCCGATCGTGGGCTGGATCGCTCCACGCTGTCGCGCGATACGATCGACCTCGCCTTCATGATCCAGGGCTGGGGCGCGGAGCTCGCCTCGGCGGGTGCCGCCCTCGCGCGCACCGCCTACGGAGCCGAAGTGGACCGAAAGCTCCGGCAGGTGGTCGATTTGCTACGCGACGATCGGGCGTACCGTGCACGATGCGTGGATGCGATGGCCATCGAGGACACGAGGACGCTTGCCAAGGGCCTCGACCGCCTGTCGAAGGGCGCTGCGGCTTCGGGCGCCACCCGGAAATAATTGATGCATTGCAGCATTCGAGCATGCTAAAATGTTGAAATTCCTCATTTTTTGACCGATTCCCATGCGCCGCCCCCTTCGCAATATCGCCATCATTGCCCACGTCGACCACGGCAAAACGACCCTCGTCGACAAACTTCTCCAGCAGGCAGGCACGTTCGCCAAGCACCAGCACCTGATCGAGCGCGTGATGGACTCGGGCGACATCGAAAAAGAGCGCGGCATCACGATCCTCGCCAAGAACACGGCAGTCGATTACCACGGCGTGCACATCAACATCGTCGACACCCCGGGCCACGCGGACTTCGGCGGCGAAGTCGAGCGCGTGCTCTCGATGGTCGATGGCGTGCTGTTGCTCGTGGACGCGGTCGAGGGCCCGATGCCCCAGACACGCTTTGTCACGCGCAAGGCGCTCGCCCAGGGCCTGAAGCCCATCCTCGTGGTGAACAAGGTCGATCGCGACGGAGCGCGCTCCGACTGGGTCGTGGACCAGACTTTCGACCTGATGGACAAGTTGGGTGCCACCGAAGACCAGCTCGATTTCCCGGTGATCTACGCCTCGGCGCTGAATGGCTGGGCCTCCACCAAGGTGGACGAGGTCGGCACCGACATGCGCCCGCTCTTCGACGCGGTCCTGAAATACGT
>JANMYH010000403.1:0-19951 GCA_031381925.1 Burkholderiales bacterium
CGCTCTTGGAGGCGACACAGGCTATCACGGCGCCGTAGGCCGGAAATATGACCGTCTTCACAGTCCGAAAGCCGTTTTGGGCGCTCAGCCCGGGAGGCTGTTGGACTCCGCGGCCATCGCCACGCGGGCATTGCCGGCACCAATGCGGTAACTCACGTTAATTCCGGTCACCAGCTCCCGGGGAACGTTGCGCGAGGTCACCAGCGCCGATTCCAATGTGCCCGCCATGCCGCGGATCCCGAGGAGCTGCAGGATCTCGGCCAGGCGCGCCACCTGCACGGAGCCGATCTCGCCGGGCCTGCCGGAGTAGTCGTACTCGCCGCTCAATCGCATGTCGATCTCGTTGGCGGCCTCGATGGCGGCGATCTCCACGTCACGCAGCAGGCTCGAGGCCGCGGGCTGCGTCTTCCGCCCTGCGCGTTGGGTGTACTCGCGCACCCGGGTTTCCGCCTCGGGCAGGAGCCCCGCGAGCATTCCCTGGACGGTCACCGCCGCGAGCCTGCGATGGGTATAGGCGGCGTGCAGCAACCCCGCGATGACGACCTCGGTACAGAAGTCGTACCGGACGAGCACGCCTGCAGTTCCGATCAGGTGCGCGACGAACGGCCGGCCGCAGGGCCTGAAGCCGCCGTCGGCGAGCGTCGCGGCAAGGTCGCAGCCGCGGCTCATCAACGTGAGGGAATTCGGGCCGTAGCCCCGCGCCCGCGCGAGATCCATCAGCTGCGCCCGGGTCTGCGGAAGGTCGCCGGCCGACATCGGCAGCGCGTGGTCGGCGCCTTGGGTGTCCACGCGAATCGGATCGTTGCGTGCCCGCATGTCCTCCACGTATCCGCGCACGCCGCCGAACGAGCGATCATCGGGAATCACGTTCCATTTGCTGCAGAAGGCCGCGATGCTCGCCTCCGTCGCCGCGGAATTCCAGCGCCCCCGCAGGAGGGCGAGGTCCTCGAGGACGTACGGGACGAACGCGAGGTAGGTCACCTGCGCGGCTGGCTCGAGGTACACGCGCGCACCCTTCCTGCGCAACGCGAGTGCCACGTCGATGTGCTCGTGGACGCAGGCGATGGCGCCATCGAGGGCGCGCGCCTCGCGAGCGAGCTTGGTGCGCACCAGCATGCAGTGGAATTCCAGGAAATCGCACGGACCGCGCTTCGGGAGCCGGGCGATGCGCTTCGGATCGGCATCGATGTTGCGATGCTCTTCGACGAGCACCCTGCCGCCGTCGATCTGGTACGCGTTGAGCATGCCCCCGGCCATGTGAACCTTCGGCGGCGCGACGCCATCGCCCCACAGGTACAGCGGTCCCACCGCGCCCGCCCCGGTCTCGTCGGCGCATTCGACCAACCGCTCGAGCCAGCCTTCGGAGACGAGCACGTCGTTGTCGATGAACACCGTGTACTCGGTTTCGATCTCGTCGATCAGCGACTCGCGAAGCTGCTGCGGCCACGGTCGGCCCTCGAAGCGGCGCGATTCGAGCCGCCCGGCCTCGGCCAGTTCCGCGACCGCCGTGCCGAGCCAATCGGGCAGCTCACCATGGGCAAAGACGAAGCGAAATGCAACGGCGGTGTTCGCGAGGATGCTCTCGATGGCGACCATCGTCAGGCGATGGCGCTCGCGCACGGTCATCACGAGCGTGACGCGGGGTACCTGGGGGGAGTGCGAGGGCGAGTCCGGCATGTCTTCCTGCTTCGGGTCTGCGTGGGCGCAGGATAGCCCCGCGGACGCAGGCCGTAAAATGAGGCATGACAACCCCGGGCGGTTCCGCGGCCCACGCGTCCCGACGCTTTCGCTGGAGCTTCGCCGCGCTGCTGGCGGCGCTCGCCACGCTCGGTCCCTTCTCGATCGACGCCTACCTGCCCGCCTTCGCCGGCATCCAGGCTTCGCTCAACGCAACGCCGCTCGAGATCCAGCAGACCCTCTCGGGCTACCTCTTCGCCTTCGGCGTGATGTTCCTCTTCCACGGCGCCCTGTCCGACAGCTTCGGGCGCCGGCCCGTGATCCTGGTAGCGCTGGTGGTCTACACCGTCGCCTCGGTCGGAGCGGCGGTCGCGGGCTCGGTGCATTCGCTGATCGCATGGCGCGTAGTGCAGGGACTCTCGGTCGGCGCGGGCATGGTAGTTGGCCGCGCGATGATCCGCGACCTCTTCGGGCCCGAAGACGCGCAGCGCCTGATGTCGCTCGTGACTCTCTTCTTCGGCCTCGCACCGGCGATCGCGCCAATCATCGGCGGCTTCCTCTTCGTGGGCCTGGGCTGGCGGGCGGTGTTCTGGTTCCTCGCGGCGGTTGGATTGCTGCTGGTCGTGGTGAGCGTGCGCCTGCTTCCGGAAACCCTGCCCGAGAACTCACGGCAGTCGTTCCACCCGGTGGCGCTCCTGCAGGGTTATCGCGAAGTCAGCATGAACATCCGCTTCCTGATGCTCTCGCTCGCCGCGGGTTTCAACTTCAACGGGTTCTTCCTCTACATCGTCTCGGCGCCGGTATTCCTGGGCGAGCACCTCGGGCTCGGGCCCGAGCAGTACGCCTGGCTCTTCATCCCGTGCATCGCCGGCATCATCCTGGGGGCGCAGCTGTCGGGACGCGCAGCCGGGCGGCAATCGGCGCAGCGCACCGTGCAACGCGCCTATGCCTTCATGGCGATCGCCGCCGCGGTCAACACGGTGTACGCATTCGCGCTGCCGCCCTCGATCCCGTGGGCGGTCATCCCGCTGATGGTCTACGGCATCGGCTTCGCGATGGCGATGCCGTCGATCTCGCTCATCACGCTCGACCTGTTTCCCACGCGCCGCGGGATGGCGGCTTCGCTCCAGGGGTTCGTATCGGGCATGGTCAACGTGCTGACCGCGGGAGTGGTCTCGCCGCTCGTCTGGCATTCACCGCGCGAGCTCGCCCTCGGCATGCTCGCGATGATGCTGATCGGCTTCGCCAGCTGGCGCCTTTACCTGCGCTCGGCGCGTCACAAGGCGGGCAAGCTGCCCCCGTTCGCGGAGGTGTGAGATGGCCGCCCCGCCCGCGATCGCCGAAGCATTCCGCCACCTGCAGGCGGGAAACGCGGCGCTCGCGCTCGAGGTTGCGCGCCGGGCAGTGCTCGCAGCTCCGGGCGCGTCGCGGGCCCGGCTCGCCGAGGGGATCGCGCTACGCATGCTCGGCCGGCTCGACGAGTCGCACGCCGCCCTCGCGCGTGCCGCGGCGCTCGACCCAGGCGATCACGCGACGGCCTATGAAATCGGCGTGGTCCACCAGCTCGAGGGCGATCCCGCGGCGGCACTCGCGCAGTTCGAGCGCTCGCGCGGCCTGAATCCCGGTTTTTTCGCGGCGCATTTCTCGGCGGGCTCCCTGCGCTTCGACCGGGAGGAGTGGGCGCAAGCCGCGGAGCGCTTTCGCGCGGCGCTCGCCGTGCAGCCCGGCCAGGCCGACGCCCTCGCCAACCTCACGCGCGCGCTGCAGCTCGCGGGCCGTGCCGACGAAGCCGAGACCGCGCTGGTGCACGCCCTCGCCGGGGATCCGCACGACTTCCACACGCTGCGCACCTTCGGCCGCTTCTCGGTCGCGCGCGGCAACTTCAAGCGCGCCGCCACACTCTTCACCGAGGCGTGGCGCGCCCGCCCTGACGACGAGGCGCTGCCGATCTTCGTCGCGCAGGTCGAGCTGTTGCTGGGCCGGTGGGAGCCCGCGTGGTCGGCCTACGCTCACCGGGCGGCGCGCAAGCAGATCGAGCGATCGCGCGCCGCGGTGGGCCTGCCGTATCGGGTGCCCGCGCTTGCCGAGCTGCGCGCGCGCGAGGTCTGCCTGGTCGCGGAGCAGGGTTTCGGCGACTCTCTCTTCTTCCTGCGCTGGGCACCCCAGCTCGCGGCCCACGGCGCGCGGCTCTCCTTCCTCGGGCCCGAGCGCCTGCATTCGCTGCTTGCCCGCAGCTCGCTCTTCGAAAAGCTGCACGCTCCGGGCGAGTCGAACCTCCCGCCGTCCGCGCTGCCCCTGCTGCTGGGCGACCTGCCCAGCGTTGCCGGGCTTCACGATCCGCTCGGAGTGCCGTCGCTGCGAATCGCCCCCCTGCCGCAGAAGCTTGGCGCCTGGCGCTCGCGACTCGAGCAAGCCGGCCCGCGTCCCTGGGTCGGCATCACATGGCGTTCGGGCCTGCCTCCCGAGCAGCTCGCGCACGGCCTCTTCAAGGCCGTGCCGCAGGAGCCCTTCTTCGACACGATCGCGGCACTCGGCGGCACGACCGTCGCCCTTCAGCGCCAACCCGCGGCCGCCGAGTTCGCCGCGGGAGGGAAAAGGCTCGGCCGGCCGTTGCATGATTTCTCGGCTGCGAACGACGACCTGGAAGACGCGCTCGCGCTGGTGGCCCTGCTCGACCGCCACGTGGGGGTGAGCAATACCAATACTCACCTGGCGGCGGCGGCAGGCGCCACGGCCGACGTGCTGGTGCCATTTCCTCCGGAGTGGCGTTGGCGAATCGAGGGCGAATCGCCCTGGTTCTCCGGCTTCCGCGTGCATCGCCAGGCCGTCGACGGCGACTGGACGCGCGCGCTGGGGCAGATCCCGCGCTAGGGCATCTGCCGGCAACGCGTCTCGCGCGTAAGCGCGAGCAGCACGAGCGACAACGCGCCCCACGCCAGGATCAGTGCGAAGCCCGACTGGTACGCGGAGAAGTCGTAGACCCGCACGCCATCGGCCATGCGCCCGTCCCAGCGGCGGTCGAGCACGAATCCCACCAGCGGCTGCATCAGGAGGCCGCCGAGCATCACGCCCATGTTGGCGATTCCCGACGCGCTGCCACCGAGGTGCGCGGGGACGGATTCCTTCGCGAAGGCGAACGTCAGCACGAAGACCCCGGCGGAGACGGCCACGCCGGCGAGCAACGCCGCCAGCACAGCGCGCGTCAGGCCCGGAACGAACACCACGACCGACCAACACAGCATCGCGATGACGAAGCCGCCGACATAGAGGGGCTTGCGCCGCCCGATGCGCTGCGACAGCGGCCCGTACGCGAGGCTCGACAGCGACCAGAGGACGAGCATCGCGGAGGCGACCAGCGCCGCCTCGCGCGGGGCGAAGCCGTAGTGCGTCTGCAGGAACGGCACCCCCCAGAGGCCTGCGAACGTGAGGATGATCCCCGACAGGCCGCCGGGAATCAGGAACAGCAGCCACGTATTGCGGTACGACAGGACTTCCCGGAGCTGGGACGGCATCGACGGCGCCGTGCCCTTGTGGGCATCGGCGGGGTAATAGCTCGCAAAGCCGCGCTCGGCCGGATCGTCGCGCACCACCAGCCAGATGGCGATCGCCGCAATCGCGGTGGCGGCCGCGGTGGCAATCATCGCCGGGCGCCATCCGAACGCATCGACGGCCACCCGCAGCGGCGCGCCGGCGAGGGTCGCTCCCGCCACGCCGACCACCAGCGCCATGCCGCTCGCGAACGCGAAATGGCGCGACGGCATCCAGTGCGTCACGAGCTTCAGCATCGACACGAATGCAACGCCCACGGACGCGCCGATCAGGAGCCGCCCCGCGCTTGCCCACACGAGGCTCGGGGCGAGCGCGAACACCAGCGTGCCGAGCGCGGTGAGCGCGGCGCCCGCGGCCAGGAGCCGGCGCGGCCCCCAGCGATCGGCGGCGAGCCCCGTGGGAATCTGCACCGCGACGTAGCTGTAGAAATAGAACGCCGAGAGGTTGCCGAGCGCCGCGGCCGATAGACCGAACTCGAGGGAAAGCTCGCGTGTGATGACGGCCGGGGCGACGCGAAGGAAGAATGCGATGAGGTAGAGCGTGGCGGCAAGGCCCCACACCAGCCACGCGAGCGACATCGGCGGCGTGCCTCGCCCGCCGGAGCGGATCACGCCCTTCTCCCTTGGCCTTGGGAGAGGGTCGGGAAGCTGGTCAGTACTGTTCCCAGGGAAGCCCGTCGACGCGCCAGCCGTTGCGCGAGTTGCGGTGGTGCTGGTCGTCGAGTTCGCCTTCGAACCCGAACAGCACATTGAACACGTGCTTGAAGCCCGCGCCCTCGAGCGCCTCGCCGGCCTCGATCGTGCGATTGCCGCTGCGGCAGATGAGGACGATCGGCCGCTTCTCGAAATTGGCCCCGGCGAGCCTCTTCACCTGCCCGACGAAATGCGGGTTCTTCTCCCATTCCGCGCCGTCGTACCAGGGCACCATCATCGCGCCCACGGGGTGGCCGACGAACATGTATTCCATCTCGCTGCGGCAGTCGATGAACACCGCGTCGGGGTGTTCCTTGAGGTACTTGTGCGCTTCCTGGGGCTTGAGGTGGTCCATGGGTCGAATTCTAATCCGGGATTAGAATCTCCCCATGAACGCTCCCGACACCCCCTTCCCCTTCGACGCCGCCGTCGCGGCCGCCGCCGACAAGGTCGAGCCCCGGGTCATCGCCTGGCGCCGCGACTTCCACCAGAACCCCGAGCTCGGCAATCGCGAGGTGCGCACCGCGAAGATCGTGGCCGACCACCTGCGCGCGCTCGGCTTCGACGCGGTGCAGGAGAAGGTCGCCCATACCGGCGTGGTCGGCGTGCTCAAGGGCGGGCTTCCCGGCCCGGTGGTGGCGCTGCGCGCGGACATGGACGCGCTTCCCGTGGTCGAGGAAGTCGACGTGCCCTTCAAGAGCCTGGTGCGTACCGAATGGAGCGGCCAGCAATGCGGCGTGATGCATGCTTGCGGGCACGACGCGCACACGGCGATGCTGATGGGCGTGGCTGAAATCCTGGCGGGCATGCGCGCGCGCATCCCCGGCACGATCAAGTTCCTGTTCCAGCCCGCCGAGGAGACCCCGCCGATCGGCGAGGACGGCGGCGCGCGCCTGATGGTGGCCGAGGGGTGCCTCAAGAATCCCGACGTGGCAGCGGTGTTCGGCCTCCACGTCACGTCGATCTTTCCCACCGGGATGATCGGCTACCGCTCGGGGCCGTTCATGGCTTCGGCGGACGATTTCCGCATCTTCGTGCGCGGCACCCAGACCCATGCCGCGATGCCGTGGCGCGGCGTCGACCCGATCGTGGTGAGCTCGCAGATCGTGCTGGGCCTGCAGACCGTGGTCTCGCGGCGGATGAACATCACGCACGAGCCCTCGGTGGTGACGGTCGGCGTCTTCCACGGCGGCGTGCGCCACAACATCATCCCCGACGAGGTGCGGCTCGAAGGCACCATCCGCACCTTCGACGAGGAGCAGAGGAACGAGATCCACGAGCACGTGACGCGCATCTCCGAGATGATCGCGGAGTCCGGCGGCGCAAAGGCGAAGGTGCACATCCACCGCTGGTACGACGTAACGGTGAACCACCCGGGCCTCACCGAGTGGTCGGTACCGACGCTCGCGCGCATTGCGGGCGACGTCAACGTGCAGGTGGTCGACAAGGTCTGCGGCGCGGAGGATTTCTCGTTCTTCCAGAAGGAAGTGCCGGGATTCTTCTACTTCATCGGTTGCACGCCGCTCGACCGCGACGCCACCACCGCGGCCCCGAACCACAGCCCGCGCTTCTACGTGGACGAGACTTGCCTGAAGATCGGGGTGAAAACCATCGCCGCGCTCGCGCTCGACTGGCTCGCGGCCAACGCCTGACAGACTGTCGCCCCCGTGAAGACGGGGGCCCAATTTCATGGAATCGGCATCCCTCGGGCTCTACGTCGTCGCTTCGGTGGCACTCATCGCCACGCCCGGGCAGGACATGCTCTACGTGATCTCGCGCTCGCTCGCCCAGGGACGAATGGCCGGCGTGTGCTCCGCCATCGGCGTGTGCCTCGGGATCCTCGTGCACACGGCGCTCGCCGCCCTGGGTGTGGGCGCGATCCTGATGGCGAGCGAGGCGCTTTTCGTCGCGGTCAAGCTCGTGGGTGCCGCGTACCTGGTCTACCTTGGCATCCGCTTGCTCTTCACCCGCGAGGCAGCTTCGCTGGCAGCGCGCTCGTCGGCGCAGCTCGCCCCGCTCGCGCTCATCTGGCAGGGCGTGCTCTCCAACGTGACCAATCCGAAGATCGTGCTGTTCTTCTTCGCGTTCCTGCCGCAGTTCGTGAGCCCCGCGAGCGCGCACCCCACCCGCGACCTCGTATTCCTGGGCGTGCTCTACGCACTCCTCGCGCTCCCGGTAAAGGTGGGCGTGGGAATCGGCGCGGGAAGCCTTTCGGAGCGCGTGCTCGGCCGCCCGGGCGCCCTCGCGTGGATCAACCGGGCGAGCGGCTCGGTGTTGATCGCGCTGGGATTGCGGCTCGCCGCGGCGGAGCGGCACTGAGGCATGCCTTCCAGGCCCGGACGACACCCCTTCTTCTCGATTCATCGGCAGGGGTTCGTGCGCGTCGCGGCGTGCACCCCGCGCATCCACGTGGGAGATCCCGCGTCCAACGCCGAGGAGACGCTGGCGCTGATGCGGGTCGGGGAGAAGCGACGCGTCGACCTGATGCTGTTTCCCGAGCTGGGGCTGAGCGCCTATGCGATCGACGACCTCCTGCTGCAGGAGGCGTTGCTCGATGCGGTAGAGGCCGCGATCGCCCGTCTCGTCGCGGCTTCGCGGCGGATGCGGCAGGTCTGCATCGTGGGCGCCCCGGTGAGGCGAAACCAGAGGCTCTATAACTGCGGCGTGGTGTTCGCGCGCGGCCGGATCCTCGGCATCGTCCCCAAATCGTTCCTGCCCAACTACCGCGAGTACTACGAGAATCGCTGGTTCTCGCCGGGTGCCGGCGTCGTCGGCCTCGAGGTGGATATCGCGGGACAGACGGTTCCGTTCGGTGTCGACCTGGTGTTCGGCGCGTCGGGTCTCGCCGACTTCACATTCCACGTCGAGATCTGCGAGGACTTCTGGACCCCGACGCCGCCCTCGACGCGCGGCGCCCTCGCCGGGGCGCTGATCCTCTGCAACCTCTCGGCATCGAACGTCGTGATCGGCAAGGCCGAGGATCGCGCCCTGCTGTGCGCGTCGCAGTCAATGCGCTGCCACGCGGCGTACGTCTACTCCGCATGTGGCCCGGGGGAAAGCACCACCGACCTCGCGTGGGATGGCCAGGCCACGATTCACGAGCTGGGCACGCTCCTGGCCGGCACGGAACGCTTCCCGCGCGAGAGCCAGCTCGCGGTCGCGGACGTGGACGTCGAACGGCTGCGCCAGGAGCGCATGCGCACCGTGACCTTCAACGCCGCTGCGGCGAACGCGGGCCACCCCGAGACGTCGTTCCGCCGCGTCGGGTTCGAGCATCGACCGTCGCGGGACGACGTGGGGCTCGAGCGACGCATCGACCGGTTTCCTTTCGTCCCCGACGACGCGCTCCGCCTCGACAAGGATTGCTACGAGGCTTTCAACATCCAGGTGCAGGGCCTCACGAGGCGCTTGCGATCGACCAACGGCGAGCGCGTGGTGATCGGCGTCTCCGGCGGGCTCGATTCCACGCACGCGCTGCTGGTGGCCGCCAAGACCTTCGACGCGATGGGACTGCCGCGGTCCAACATCCTCGGCTTCACGATGCCGGGATTTGCGACGTCGGCCGGGACCCGGTCCAACGCCTGGAAGCTCATGAAAGCGCTCGGCGTCACTGGCGAGGAGATCGACATCCGGCCGGTCGCGACCAAGATGCTCGAGGACCTCGGACACCCGTTCGCGAAAGGCAAGCCGGTCTACGACGTGACCTTCGAGAACGTGCAGGCGGGGCTGCGCACGGATTACCTCTTCCGGCTCGCCAACCAGCGCAACGCCTTCGTCCTCGGCACCGGGGATCTCTCGGAGCTCGCGCTCGGCTGGTGCACCTACGGCGTCGGCGACCACATGAGCCACTACAACGTGAACGGCTCGGTGTCGAAGACGCTGATCCAGTACCTGGTGCGCTGGGTGATGGCCTCGGGCCAGCTCGACGCCTCGGCGTCGAAGACCCTGCGCGCGATCCTCGATACCGAGATTTCGCCCGAGCTGGTTCCCGCGGGCAAGGGCGGGAAACTGCAGAGCACCCAATCGAAGATCGGGCCCTACGAGCTGCAGGACTTCAACCTCTACTACATCACGCGCTTCGGTCTGCGCCCCTCGAAGGTGGCGTTCCTCGCGTGGCACGCGTGGCGCGATGCAAAGCGGGGCGACTGGCCGCCCGCATTTCCGGGAGAGGAGAAGAACGCCTATACCCTCGCGGAGATCAAGAAGTGGCTCGGGGTCTTCGTCTACCGCTTCTTCGAGTTGAGCCAGTTCAAGCGCTCGGCGTTGCCGAACAGTCCCAAGGTGGTTGCAGGCGGGAGTCTCTCGCCGCGAGGAGACTGGCGTGCGCCTTCGGACGGAAACGCGCGGGCGTGGCTCGCGGAGTTGGAAGCCAACGTTCCGGGCGACTCGAAAGCGCGTCGAAAGGCGCGGTAAGCGCGGCGAAGCGGTGCTACGAGCGGCGTTTCTGCTCCTCGGCGATCCAGCTGCGCAGGAGTTGCGCTGGTTTGGAGCGGTTCATCTCCGGCGGCAGGCTGTCCAGGATTGCGGAGGATTCGGCCAACCGGACGCTGCGCTGATCGGCCTCGACCAGTGACGCCACGTACAGCGCGTGGGCCAAATCGAAGTGTTGCTGGCGGTCCTCTCGCTGCCTCGCGTGGAGCTCGCGCTGGTACTTCAAAGCGGGCCGGAGAACCTCGCCCGCCTCGCCTTGCCGCCCCTGGCGGGCGATGGCCTGCGCGAGGAGCGCCTTGATCGCGGCGCCCTGCTGCTCGCTGCCGAGAAAGTCGCGTCGCGGGAGCGGCTCCCAGGCCTTGAGCGCCGCGCGCGCCGCAACCTCCGCCGGCGCGGGATTCCCGAGCCGCAACTCGGCGTTCGCAATGGCCAGGAGCATTCGCATCCGCACCCGTTGCTTGAATTCGTCGGCAGCCTTGTTCGGGGGCTCAAGAGCGTCGGCGACGGCGAGCGACTGGCGCGCATGCTTGAGGGCTCCCGTGACATCGCCGTTGGCGAGCAATACCCAGGCCTGGGCGTTCTCGCGCCATTGCCGTGAAAGAGAAGTCTGGAAAGCGCTCGACGTGGGCTTGATGTGGTTTTCCACCAACCCATCGGATTGCGTCAACGCGGCGGCGGCGGCGGCGGGATCGCCCCGGTCGGCCTCGCATTCCGCCAGCAACGTGTTCCAGAAGGACAGGTTGCGTGCGGTGAAGGATCCGGGGGATGTCACCGACTTGAAGACCGCGGTGGTGGCGCGCATCTTTTCGCAGGCCTCCTCGACCCGTCCCGAGCGCCAGAGAAACAGCGAGCTCAAGGAACGCGCCACGGCGAGGTTGTTCAGCGACGAGCCGCTTGTCGGGTCGATCTTCAGGAGGCCTTCCTGCACCTGCTCGCCTTCCCGTGCCAACGCCGCGGCCCGAAGGACCCTGTAATCCTCGGCCTCCATCGCGCTCAGCCCGTTCAGGGTGAGGCCCTTTGTATGCAGGGCCCTGGTGTGGCCCGGCATGACGTCGAGCACCTGCCCGGCGACGATCCGCGCTTCCTCCAGCTTGGTGCGCGCTTCCCGCCAGTCTTGAATTTCGTTAAGCGCAACCCCCATCCACGCCCCGGCGCTGGCAAAACCCGCGGCGGCCGAGAGGTCGGTGAGTTCCGGGGCCCCCAGCCTGCGATACGCCGCCTGCGCTTCCTTTAGGTGAGTGACCGCGCCGTCGGGAGCCCCGCTGCGCAAGGTGTTGTATCCGAGGCCGGTCAGCAGATCACCGTACTGGCGAAGCACGGAACGCGACGGATTGGGCGCCACCGCCAGGGGCCTCAGCGCGGCGAGACCGGCTTCCCCCATGGTGACCGACTCGGGCAACTTCAACTGGCTGCCGAGAATGGAGGACCGGTTGGACATCGAGCTTCCCAGGCCGAGGACGGTTGCCTCCGAAGTGTCCCCGTCGGCTCGCAATTTCCGGAACGCCTCGGTCGCCTCCGCCAGCAAGGGAAGCGCGGCGTCGTACTTGTTCTGGCTTCGCAGAACCGCGCCGTAGCGCACCAGCGCCAGAGCGCGATTGCGCTCCGTGTCGGGAGTGCGAAGCGCGGCCGGCAGCCCGCGATAATATTCAAGCGCGCGTTTTGCGAGCTCGGCGACGATATCGAGGCGGCCGGTGGGCTCGAGCTCGCGCGTGAAGTCGTCGAGCAGGTACACCATCAGCTTTTCGGCCTCGCCGCGCGCGGCCTCGGCTGTCTGGCGCGTCTGCTGGGCCTTGGCTTCCGCGTCCTGCGCGCGCTTCATGTTCTGGTAGCCGAAGACCGCGCTCAATAAGGCGCCGATGGCGAGCAACGCGCACCCCGCAGCGACTTGCCGCGCGCGGACCAGTGCCTTGTGCGTAGCCGCCTCCCGCGCCCGCTGCGACTCGAGTTGCCGCTCGGCCTCGTCGCGTGCCTCGCGTTCATGCCGCAGCTCGCGGCTGGAGAGCACGACCGAGCAAAGCACGTCGTGGGTGAGCTCCACGCGGCGCACGTCGAGCCGCTCCTCGATGCGCAGCAATCGGCGGTTCACGAGCTTGGCGAGTGCGTCGGGTGCCGCGCCCGCGGCCGCGAACGCCTTGACCACGCGCTCCTCGGCGAGGCTTTCCCGGTATCCCGACTCGGTGAGCAACTCGTCCTCGATCACCTTGCGCACCGCGGCCGGCTGGTCCGCCACCGTGCGCTCGTAGAACTCGCTGAGGATCGTGTCGTGGGTGCCGGCGAGCAGGTCGGCGGAGATCTCCGGTCTGCCCTGCGCGATACGCGCGTTGTTCAGCTCGCGGCAGATGAGGCTCAGCAGCGACGGCTCCACCTCGGCATTGCGCAGCTCCGAGCCGCCCGAGATGAAGCGCACGATCGACTCCGCGACTTCCTCGGACACGAGCTTGCCGCCCGGTTTCATCACCGCCGCCAGCGCCTGCTGCCCGTTCATCCGCGCGAGCCGCATGCGGTTCTGGGTGATCGAGGGCATCACGCCCTTCACGCCCTCGAGATGCGCCAGGTAGTCTTCGCGCAACGCGATCAGGATGCGGTAATCGGCTCGGCTGAAATCGAAACGCTCGACAATCGAGTCGTCGCTTTCCAGCCGCGCCTCGAGCGCTTTCGGCGCCCGGTTCTCCACCAGGTCGGCGAGATCGTCGATGAACTGCGCTGCGCGCTTTCGCCCGGCGTCGTCGGCCTGCGCGAGCGTGAAGATCTCCTCGAACTGGTCGAAGATCAGCAGCGGAACGAGCGGCTTGCCGGCAGCGTCACGCAGGATGTCGTCGCGGTGATGGAGGAACTCCCACAGTGACTCGCCCTCCACGGCCGATCCCGGTTGCGTCCAGGTGCCCGACGATTCCGTCGCGCGGAAGATGGCCTGCTTGATCTGGTCCGAGGGCGGCGGTGTTTCCGGCGAATAGTCGATGCGCACGTACACCGGGCAGTAGCCCTCGGGGCGGAGCCGCGGGACGATGCCGGCGCGCAGGATCGACGTCTTGCCGAGACCCGATTGGCCGAAGAGGACGGTGAGCAGCTTTCTCTGCACCCGCCGCGACAGCTCGGCAACCTCCTCCTCCCGGCCGTGGAAGAATCCGCGCGTCTCCTCGGTGAACGACTCGAGGCCGAGCCAGGGCTGCTGGCGGTCGACGGAATGTTCCGCGGCCGCGTTGGGGGCGGCGGCCTCGGAGTGCGCGGCTTTTGGCGGCGCCGCGGCCTCGGCGGTCATGGTGCGTTCCCTGAACCGCGCTCGTGGCTCGAAAGCAGTTCCTTCAGTCGCTGGACGAACTCGGGCGACGGCTCGCCGCTGGGCAGCTGCGTGATGTGCACCGCCTTGAACTTGTCCGGCACGCGGGCGCCGCGAGGGTCGGTTGCGTCGATGCACACCGGCAGCACGAAGATCGCCTCGTCGGCCATGTTGCGAGTGCGGTCGATGGCATAGCTCCACTCGCGGCGGAAGTAGGCCTCGAGGCGGCGATCGGTGGCGGCCGAGATCACCGGGATGAAATACGAGCAGCGCGCGATGTTCTTCTGGATCTTGCGGTCGTAGTCGTCGCCGCCCTCGAGCCGGTCCATGTCGAACCAGGTCTTGACGCCCGCGGCATCGAGCGCGCCCTTCAGCTTCTGCACGGCCGCGAGATCCTCGCGCGCGTAGCTGACGAAGACAGCGTTGTCGGGCATCTCGCGCTCGGGCGGCAGGAAACGCTGCGCCGCGCCCATCGGAATCACATCGCCCGGTCCGCGGCGCGTCATCCAGCGCCGGTGCAGCTCGTCCACGAACTGCTCGGCGCCGCTGTAGACGCGCGTGCGCACGCTCACCTGTTGCAGGAAGGCCATCAGGCGCACGTCGCTGTCGGAGTGGTCGTCGGCCAGGACCTCGCCGACGTCACGCGGGTCGGAGAGCCGCCGGCGCTTGGCCATGCGCAGGAAGAGCCGCGCAAGCCAGTTCGAGAAATTGCTTCCGATGAGCAGGATGTGGCTGTGCTCGAGCTCGTGGAACAGCTTCTCCGGCGTGAGGTGCTCGCTCTGCAGCGCGCAGACGAACTCGAGCATGTCCTCGTCGGAGATCACGTAGGTCGGCGATGCCGAGACGCGCCCGAGCAGGTGATAGACGACGGGGCGCTGGAACTGCTCGCGCTCGCTCGGCAGGTCGGCGACGCGGTTGGGCGCATAGCCGATCACCTCGGCGGTCTGGGCGCCGCCGAACCTCTCCGCGTTGATGGCGTTCTCGAGGAACGGGTCGAAGGTCGTGCTCACGAAGAGGTCGAAGTCGGTGATCTGCGCGAGCTGGCGCAGCGCCTTCGGGGGTGCGAAGGTCGCATCCCGCAGGATTGCGCGCATGCGCGTGTAGGTGTCCTCGCGACGACCGCGCGCAGAGAGGAACCAGCAGACCACGTCGTTGAGGGTATAGGGCTGCGGCAGGAGGGCGGTATCCACCCCCAGCTTCACCGCGAGCTTCTCGGCCAGCCAGTCGTAAAGCAGGCGCGGGCCGGATTCGGTCTCGACCTTCAGGAGCTCAGGGCCGACGATCGGGATGACCCGGCGGTCCTCGATGAAATCGAGCAGGTCGTCCCAGGCGTCCTCGTCGAGGCGGGGTAGCGGCGCGGCCAGAGGGAGTACGTTGCTCATCGCGGGGAATCGTAGGCCAATATCCGCAATTTGGGTAGCGGGCTATGATCGCGCCACCACTGGACGGGCGATCAACGTTGGATAGCGCGAACGCGGCAGTCAGGGCGGCAGAGCACGACCTCGAGCGGGGCGAGCCGCTGCTCGCCTACAACACCGTGCAGTCCGGCCTCCAGCAATGGCCGGAGCACATCCGCCTTCGCCAGCTCCAGGCGCTCGCGCTGGCTCGCAGTGGCGACATTGCGCGCGCCAACAGGATTCTCGACGGATTGGTCGGAGAAGGCGTCGACGACGCCGAGACGCTGGGGTTGCTCGCCCGCACCCACAAGGACCTTGCTCTCCGGGCGACCGACGCGCCGCGGCGCAGATCACATCTTCAAGCGGGATTCGCTCTCTACAACCAGGCCTATCGTGCGGCCGCCGCGAACGACGCGGCCGCGGCGTGGTACACCGGCATCAATGCGGCCACGATGGCGGTCTTGCTGGGCGATCTCGAAGGGGCGCGAGGCCTGGCCCGCGAGACTCGCGAAATCTGCCTGCACGCTGACGACGGGTCCGACAGCGCGGCCTCGCGCTACTGGAGGCAGGCGACCCTCGGCGAGGCGGCGCTGATCCTGGGTGAGTCGAGCGTTGCCGCGACCCACTACGCGCGAGCGGCGACGCTTTCCGAGGGACGTCATGGGGACGTGAGCAGCACGCGTCGACAGGCACGGCTGATCGCAGCGAACCTTCCCGGCGCAGGAACCACGGCGATCGACGCGCTGACGATTCCGCCTGTCCTGGTTTTCACCGGACACATGATCGATCGCCCGGACCGCCCGGCGCCGCGGTTTCCCGCCGCGCTCGAAGCCCGCGTGCGTGACGCGATCCGTGAGCGGCTGGCGAAAATCGCGCCGCTCGCCGCCTACGGCTCGGCCGCCTGCGGTGCGGACATCCTGTGTCTCGAGGCAACGCGAGAGCTCGGGGGCGAAACCCACGTGGTGCTGCCGTTTCCGCCGGCGGAGTTTCGCCGCATCAGCGTCGACCTCGCCCCGGGCTGGGGGGAACGCTTCGACCAGGCGCTCGCCGCGGCCGACAGCGTCACCATCACCAGCGACCACCGCGCGCAAGGCAGCGTCGCCACCTTCGAGTACGCAAACCTGGTCCTCACCGGAATGGGGCGGCTGCGTGCGCAGTTGCTCGACACGACGCAGCAGGGGCTGGCGATATGGGACCCGAACGCACCGGCGTCGGCGGGCGGCTCCGCATCGACGCTTTCGCTATGGGACCGGCTCGGGTTGCGGGTCGATCGGATCGATGTCCGTGAGTTGCGGGGCGACCCAGCGGGTGTTAGCCCGGCCGCGCCGGACCCATCGGCCGATCCGCCCGCGCCGGGCACGAGGCACGAGATGCGCTCGATGATCTTCGCCGATGCCGTGGGCTACAGCCAGCTGAGCGAGGACCAGATCCCGAAGTACATCACCGGCTTCCTCGGCGCCGTGGCCGGCCTCAACCGGCGCACCGCCCACCGTTTCGAGCACGTCGAGACGGCCGGTGACGGTCTCTACATGGTGTTTCGCGAGCCTTCGGATGCGGGCCACTACGCGCTCGAGCTGAGCGCGCTGGTGAACGCGTCGGACTGGACGACCCACGGCCTGCCTTCCAACCTCAACTTGCGCATTGCACTGCATTCGGGGCCGGTCCATTGCGGGGTGGATCCGATCACCGAGCTGCCGATCTACACGGGGCCGCATACGAGCCGCACCGCGCGCATCGAGCCGATCACACCACCCGGGCAGGTGTACGCGAGCAGCGCATTCGCGGCGGTGGCCGCGGCGAGCGGCGTTGAAAGCCTCGCGATGAGCTATGTCGGCCGCATTCCGCTCGCGAAGAGCCACGGCACCCTGGGCCTGTACAGCGTTCACGCGTGCGCTGCGGTTTTCGCATAGAATGACGTCAGCGCCGATTTGATCGTCAGCTTGCGGGCGCTTAATAAATGCTGCTAAAGCGGTCGGTCCTCAAAACCCGTTCGCTGAGCCGACGGGTTTTGTTTTTGGGAACGACTACATGGACCAGCCAACCTCGACTCGCCCTGCCCGCATCGCCGCACTGCATGACGCGCTCGAGCAGCGCATCCTCGTGCTCGACGGCGCGATGGGCACGATGATCCAGCGCTACGGGCTTACCGAGGCGCAGTATCGCGGCGCGCAGTTCAAGGACTTCCATCGCGACCTGCGGGGCAACAATGACCTGCTCAGCATCACGCGCCCCGAGGTCATCCGCGAGATCCACTCGCAGTATCTCGACGCGGGTGCCGACATCCTCGAGACCAACACCTTCAATTCGACCTCGATCTCGCAGGCCGACTACCAGCTCGAAGCGATCGTCGGGGAGCTGAACCTCGCCGGCGCGCGCATCGCCCGTGAAGTGGCGGATTCGTACAGCGCGCGCACACCGGCCAAGCCGCGCTGGGTTGCCGGCGTGCTGGGTCCGATGAACCGCACGCTGTCGTTGTCGCCCGACGTGAACGACCCCGGGTTTCGCGCGGTCTCGTTCGACCAGGTGAAGGATGCGTACTCCGCCGCGGTGAAAGCGCTCGTCGCCGGAGGCGTCGATCTCATCCTCGTCGAGACGATCTTCGACACCCTGAATGCGAAGGCGGCGCTGTTCGCCATCGACGAGCATTTCGAGGAGACCGGCGTGCGGCTGCCGGTGATGATCTCCGGCACCATCACCGACGCCTCGGGCCGCACCTTGTCGGGCCAGACGACGGAAGCATTCTGGAACTCCGTGAGGCACGCGAACCCGATTTCCGTGGGCCTAAACTGCGCACTCGGCGCCAAGCAGCTTCGCCCCCATGTGGAGGAGCTCTCCCGCATCGCCGACGTCTACGTCTCCGCGCACCCCAATGCGGGCCTGCCCAACGCCATGGCCGAGTACGACGAGATGCCGTGCGAGACCGCGGGCTACATCCGCGAATGGGCCGAGAGCGGCTGGCTCAACATCACCGGGGGCTGCTGCGGGACGACGCCCGAGCACATCAGGGAAATCTCCGCGATCGTCTCGACGTTCAAGCCCCGGCTGGTCCCGAAGATCGAGCCCAGGCTGCGCCTGGCGGGCCTGGAGCCCCTCAACATCGGTTCCGACTCGCTTTTCGTGAACGTGGGCGAACGCGCCAACGTGACCGGGTCGAAGGCCTTCGCGCGGCTGATCCTCGCCGGCGACTATCCCGAGGCGCTCTCGGTCGCGCGGCACCAGGTCGAGAACGGCGCGCAGGTGATCGACATCAACATGGACGAGGCGATGCTCGATTCCGTCGCCGCCATGACCCGCTTCCTGCAACTCGTGGCGGCCGAGCCCGACATCGCGCGCGTGCCGATCATGATCGACAGCTCCAAGTGGAGCGTGATCGAGGCGGGGCTCAAGTGCGTGCAGGGCAAGTCGATCGTGAATTCCATCTCGATGAAGGCGGGGGAGGCGGAATTCATCTACCAGGCGAAGCTCGCGCGGCGCTACGGCGCGGCGGTGGTGGTGATGGCGTTCGACGAGAAGGGCCAGGCGGATACCCTCAAGCGCAAGACCGAGATCTCGGCGCGGTGCTACGAGATCCTGACCGGGCCGGCCGTGGGCTTCCCGCCCGAGGACATCATCTTCGATCCGAATATCTTCGCGGTGGCCACCGGCATCGAGGAGCACAACACCTACGGCCACGACTACATCGAGGCGGTGGGGTGGATCCACCGCCACCTGCCGTACGCGAAGACCTCGGGCGGCGTGTCGAATTTTTCGTTCTCCTTCCGGGGGAACGACCCGATTCGCGAGGCGATGCATACCGCGTTCCTGTACCACGCCACCAAGGCGGGGCTCACGATGGGGATCGTGAACGCCGCCCAACTCGGCGTGTACGCGGACATCCCCAAGGAGCTTCTCGAGCGGGTGGAGGACGTGATCTTCAACCGCCGCCCGGATTCGACCGAACGCCTGGTGGAGTTCGCCGAATCGTACAAGGGCCGCAGGAAGGATGCGGTCGAAGACCTCGCGTGGCGCAGCGGCACCGTCGGCGAGCGGCTCACGCATGCGTTGGTGCGCGGCATCACGCAGCACATCGTCGAGGACACCGAGGAAGCCCGCAAGGCGTTCGAGCGCCCGATCCAGGTGATCGAGGGCCCGCTCATGGACGGCATGAACGTCGTGGGCGATCTCTTCGGCTCGGGGAAGATGTTCCTGCCGCAGGTCGTCAAGTCGGCGCGCGTGATGAAGCAGGCGGTCGCGCATCTCATTCCCTACATCGAGGAAGAGAAGAAGCGCCTCGGCACGGCGCCCAAGCCCAAGGGGAAGGTCGTCATGGCGACCGTGAAGGGCGACGTGCACGACATCGGCAAGAACATCGTGGGCGTGGTGCTCCAGTGCAACAACTTCGACGTGGTGGACCTCGGCGTGATGGTCTCGTGCGAGACCAACCTCGAGACCGCGCGCAAGGAAAACGCGGACATGGTCGGCCTCTCGGGCCTCATCACGCCTTCCCTCGAGGAGATGTCGCATGTCGCCCGCGAGATGGAACGACTCGGATTCAAGGTGCCGCTCCTCATCGGCGGGGCCACCACTTCGCGCACGCACACCGCGGTCAAGATCGAGCCCCACTACTCGGGGCCGACGGTGTGGGTTCCCGATGCCTCGCGCGCGGTCGGCGTGGCGACACAGCTCTCCAGCCCCGAGCAGCGCGACACCTACATGGACGGGGTGCGCGCCGACTACGTGAAGGTGCGCGAGGCGCACGCGAAGAAGACCGGCCAGAAGAGCGTGTCGATCGCGACGGCGCGCGCCAACGCGGTGAAAATCGCCTGGCCCGCGTACCGCCCGCCGAAGCCGCGCCAGCTCGGCGTCATGGCGCTCAGGAACTACCCGCTCGAAAAGCTCGTCGACTTCATCGACTGGGGCCCATTCTTCCAGGCGTGGGACCTCGCGGG